>JARLHM010000097.1 GCA_031292235.1 Syntrophaceae bacterium
AGATTCGCCGCCACTCCTCCTCCGGCGCACGATCCGGATAAAGACTTGAAAATAAATGAAGGTGAGAAATTGGGCCCGGATTTTTATGCTGAGCTTTTGACCAGTTCTGCGGAGCCGGAACCTTTGCCCACAAAAGATCCTGTTGAACCTAAAAAAGATACTAAAGAAGATAAACCTGAAGAAAAGACCGCCCAGACAGGGTCCCCGTCTTAAAGAAGTTTACATACTCATTCAGCGTACAAATTGTACAAACCCAGCGCAGCGATCATTATCCCGCAAGTTATCTTCCCTTCGCGAACATAGTCTTCGAGCTTATTTAAAGGCGCCAAAATTGTTTCAAGTTCTTCCGTCTCGTCAGGATTGAGTTCTCCGGAGAAAGTGGCGTTTTCAGCCAGGTACACGTAGAACCTGTTATTGAAGATTGCGGGAAATGGATGCATCCATCCGAGAAGTTTAAGAGAAGGCGCTACAAATCCTGTTTCTTCAACCAGTTCCTCTGCTGCGCTCTTTAGGGGGGTCTGTCCGTCTTTGACCAGACCACCAGGAAGTTCCAACGACAATTCACGTGTCCCATGCCTGAACTGATTAACCAGAACCACTTCCTGATCGGCGGTTATCGCTACTACCGCCACCCAGTCAGGCGATTTCAGCACCTGAAACTCATGAGAGTTCCCTGTCCGCGGAGATTTGCAAGTGTCTATTTCCACTGAAAACAAATGGTACTGACGGTCTTCCCTCGAGTTCAGAAGTTCCCAATATAGGTTTTGATTTGGAGAGTTTTTCATTCAATCGGCCCTAAGATCTAAAATTGAGTGGTTGTTCGAATTCTTTTACTTTCCTTTTACGAGTCTTGCCCCACGGACAAGCTCGAATACACACCCCGCAGATCGGGCTCTCAATAAATGGCCTACTTGAATTCTCAAGGACCCGGGCCAAACACCGATCAAAATGTAGGGCTTCATCCCTGCTGGAATAATGCGAAGTGGTGTTAACGTTTTTTATTGCGCCAACAGGGCAGGCATCCGAGCACAAAGAGCATCGGCCGCACCGGTTCTTCTGCGGATGATCTGGCTTTATAGCCGCGTCTGTCAATATTGTAACGAGTCTTATCCGTGGTCCATAATCCTGACTGATCACAAGAAGGCTCTTGCCTTGCCAACCTAATCCGGCAGCTATTGCGACGGCTTTGTGAGAAATGTATGAGGTCCAATTCTCTTTGTCCAAAAGTTGGGATGCCGGGATAGGAAGGGTCTTGGAGCCTCGCGCCTGGATATACTGAGAAACCCTGAGCGCAATATCATCCAACAGAAGATTGGTTTTCAAATAGTGCTGCTGATAAATAGGGGTCGGTCTATCCTCAATTGGATCCAGGACACCGTCAGCTAATCGTACGCCGATGCTGACGGCTCGACGATAACCTTTCAATAAATCAACCGGCTCGGTTTGGATACCATCGAGAAAAGCCAAATCCGCAATTCCGACCAAGTCGGCCCCGCATTGACGCGCAAAATCTTTTACCTGATAACTATTCACGACCCCTCCACAATTTTCACATGGATTAGAAGTAGGAAACCCAATTATCTAAGGACAAGCTGTGTTTCACTGGAGTACCACAAGACATAAGATTTTTAATCGTCCAATGTCAAGATTCGGAGCAAATCGTCATGAATAAAAGTGTTTGTGGCGACAATACTGGGGCTCCGTAGTTCCATTGACCCCCCATACCTGTCTGTTACCTTGCCACCGGCTTCCTGCGCCAAGATCGTCCCTGCCATGAAATCCCATGGCTTGAGTTTTAACTCCCAGAAGCCATCCAACCGGCCACAGGCCACCCAAGCAAGATCCAAAGCAGCGGAGCCTGATCTTCTAACTCCCTGGACCTTTGGTGTCACCTGACAGAATTCTTTGATATTGTTAACCGTCGATTTGGCTTTATCATAAGGGAAACCAGTCCCGACAATGGACCTGTATAAATTGTCGCTTTGTGTGACGCGGATCGCGTCTTCATTCAGAAACGCGCCACCACAGCGGTAAGCCCAAAACATTTCTTGACGTATTGGATCAAAAACAACACCGGCCTTAATGATGTTGTCTTCCATAAAGCCTATTGAAACTCCAAAATGAGGATAAGAATGAGAAAAGTTTACCGTTCCGTCCAATGGGTCAACAATCCACAAGAACTTCGACCCAGTGATCTCGGTTTCTGTTTCTTCGGTTAAGATGTCGTGAGTCGGAAATGATTTCCGTATTTTATCCATGATGAAACGCTCAGACGCTTTGTCAGCGTCGGTTACTATATCAATCCCGTTTGGAGCTTCATCCTTTGATTGTACCTCAAAACAGCCCTGAAAATATGAGGCCACTATAACCCCGGCTTCAGAGGCCAAATCCTTCATGAATTTCATTATCTCAGTAGGGTCTGTTGATAAAGTCATAGGGTTCGGTTTTCTCATTTCCTTAGGATTTCACGGTTTATTGGAATCAAATCGGATGTTATGACGCGCGAAATAATTTCACCATCAGAAACAAGGGTCCGAATTTCATCTCCAGGTACAACGGTTTTTGACTCCCGCACAACGGATCCGTCAACTTTCCTAAAAGTTATGGAATAGCCTCGCGAAAGGACTTTGAACGGGCTTAGAGCGTCAAGCCGAGCGCTCAACCCGGTTAAACTATTTTTGGATTCTTCCAAAGATAGTTTTATTGATCTTTCTAGCCGGCTGGAAAGTCCTTTACTAGCTTCAATTGACAACATGAGACATCTCTTGAGTATTTCGGGCCGCAACCTCCCTGACATCGTTTCCAGATCTCTACGTACTGAGGTGATGATTCTCAGCGAACTCTTCCTCATCCTTCCGAGAAAATCCTCAAATTTGGATCTTTCTTCCTCAATTCTACGCATCGGATACTGGAAGGCGCGTGTAAGCTCATCAAGGTATTGCGCATTTCGAGTAAGGTGGTTCAACATACAATTTTTCAGTCTTGCAACCATGTGAGAGATGGTATCCCAAGTTTCTTCATCGTCTGGGGCTATGAGTTCCGCCGCCGCAGATGGAGTTGAAGCGCGAAGGTCAGCGGCAAGATCAGAAAGCGTGAAATCGGTTTCATGGCCCACCGCGCTCACTATTGGAACCGGACAGGAAGCGATGGCCCGAACTACCCTCTCATCATTGAAAGCCCACAGATCTTCTATTGAACCGCCACCTCTCCCGATTATTATGACCTCCGGAACGCCACAAATTGTGAGCCTTCCAAGCGCGGCGACCATTTCATCCGGAGCTTTGTCCCCTTGTACAGAAGTCGGACTAACCAGTATGTTGATTCCTGGAGACCGTCTCTTAATGATTCGAATGATGTCACGAACAGCCGCTCCGGTCGCTGAGGTGACAACCCCCACATTGTGGGGTCTTTTGGGCAGTGGTCTTTTTCGAGAAACATCAAACAGCCCCTCTGCCGCAAGTTTCGCTTTGAGCTGTTCAAGGGCAAGCATCAGACCACCGAGTCCCACGGGTTCCACAGTTTCTACGATGAGCTGGTACTCTCCTCTAGGGCTATAGACATTGACCCGTCCCCATGCAAGGATTTTGAGACCGTCTTCAAGTTTGAATTTTAGAGATCTGTTCTGGTTCTTGAACATTACGGATCTCAGTTGAGAGCTTTCATCCTTGAGTGTGAAATAGGCGTGGCCGGAAGGGGCCCGTTTGAAGTTAGAAATTTCACCCTGGACCCATACGGAGGGAAATGTTCCTTCGAGGACTTTTCGGATTTCTTCGGTGAGTTCCGTTACCGTGAGTATCTTGCGTTCATTAAATTCCAATTTTATATGGCCTTAAAAAAAATTTCCGAATAGTGTTCTATTAAGAAGCCGTCTTAGTCCAAAGGTTTTCAAGTTCAGTCTTCCAATTTTGGACCGCGCTTATGGCTATCGCCGCAATCTCTTCTTTTCTCGATTTTCTGGATTTACCTACATCTGATTTTATCATGCCAAAATTTACGTTCATGGGTTCATACTTTTTTTTGGGGACATCACGAGTGTGTTTTAGTAAGCCACCGATCGCTGATTCAACAGGCAAGGCCGGGGGGGCAATTCCTCTCGAAATTAGGGCGCACATTAAACCAACCGCAAGCCCTGAGGCTGTAGACTCCACATAGCCTTCAACTCCGGTAATTTGACCCGCGAAGAAAATGTTCGGGAAGGTTATTGCCCGTGAAAAATCGTCGAGTAAGGCAGGGGCGTTAATGTAAGTGTTCCTATGAATAGAGCCTAAACGAGCAAATACCGCCCTTTCCAATCCAGGGATCATACGAAAGACCCTTTCCTGCTCGGGATGAGTCATTTTGGTTTGAAAACCGACGAGGTTGTATAGGGTCCTGTCGCTATTTTCGGCCCTAAGTTGCACTACTGCGTGAGGTCTTTCGCCTGACTTGGGGTCTACTAAACCTACAGGCTTCATTGGACCGAAGGCCAAAGTATCCATCCCTCTTACAGCCAACTCCTCGATAGGTAGGCAGCCTTCGAAATGCGGTATTTTCTCGAAAGCATGAGGTTCTACCTTATCTGAGTTCCTGATCTCGGACACAAATTTCTCGTAGAGGTCTTGATTCATGGGAGCGTTCAAATAATCTCCTTCACCTTCCTCATAACGTGAAGCCCGAAACAGGACATCCATATCCAGACTATCAGCGTATACAATTGGGGCAATTGCATCGTAAAAATGAAGCCCAGACCCTCCAAGCGCTTCGACTATATTCTCCGTGAGACCATCCGATGTGAGGGGTCCTGTAGCTACGATGACCAATTCGTCGCTGTCCTTCGGGACTTCATACAGTTCCCGTCGCACAACACTTATCTTGGGACAGCTTTCAATTTTCCTGGTAACATATTTTGAAAATTCTATTCTATCTACCGCCAGGGCCTTTCCCGCCGGAACGGAAGTGTTGTCCGCCGCCTCCAAAATAAGCGATCCTAGGACCCTAAGCTCTTGCTTGAGTATCCCTACGGCCGATTTAAGAGAATCAGACCTCAAGGAATTTGAACATACGAGTTCTGCAAAGTCTTGGGAACTATGCGCCGGCGAAAATCGCTCCGGCTTCATTTCGTACAATCTAACCGGTATGTCAAAACTTGCCAAAGCCCACGCGGCTTCACACCCCGCAAGTCCTGCTCCAATAACGGTAATACTCAAATCAACTCCCAGAGTCTCACGAAAATTTCGGCTAAGCAAGTGTATAGCCGCACCCCCTTTTTTGCAACTCTTACGATTTCAGGTCTTTGTTAAAACAAAAACAGTTAGTTCCTGAGGAGAGCAAGGAAGCCTTTGTGATTTGCCGCGTAATAAGGATTGAGAGATGTTGGCGGATGCACGATTTTAATACTTCTGCGGATTTTCTTCGCTGAGGCCAGCCGAATTTGAGTCCCTACTACTTCAAGTTTCACTGGAACCGTCCCGGGGGTTATCATGCCAAGATCACGAGCGGCGCCTAAAGACATGTCAATCACTCTGTCTCCAACAAAAGGTCCACGATCATTCACTCTGACTACGACATGTCTATTATTCTTTAAATTGGTCACCTTCAGTAGAGTGTTCAACGGCAGCTCACTGTGAGCCGCCGTTAATTGATTCATGTCATATACTTCACCTGAGGCTGTCTTTCGCCCATGAAAACCTGGGCCATACCAAGACGCTACCCCATCTTGTTTGTACCCTACCTTTACGCATTTCATCGGATGGTAGGTCTTCCCGTAAATTTCATAAGACTTGGAACGGTCAGTTTTCACAAAACTTGGGCTTGCAGCGCAACCGCATAAAGAAACCACAAACAATATGAGTACTGACACGCGCCAAGACATTGTATTATTTTCTCTTTAATTACAGAGCAATAAAACTTTTATATTAAACATATTAATACCATAATAATCACTATATGTCCATAACATATTTGTATAATTGACATAATTAGTCTATATATCTGCGCTTTGCGGTTTACATGACAAGGAAAACGTGTTTTGGGGTATCGTCAGACCAATAGGATTCCGTTTAAAAGACCCTTGTATGGTTGGGAACTGAAAGCACATTAGCAGACAGAGAAATCGGCCTATTGTGCGCACATCAAACAGCGGTTGACCTTGTAAGCGCTGTCTGGTAGAATTGATCTGCAAATCAATTTACTTAGCATGGTTAAATCGATCCAAACTGATGTCTGCCGGTTAACAATTTGCCAGAAGGATCAGGAAACAACACAAAACTTAAAATCACTATTGCCATCATAGTAGCGACTCTATTGGTTATAGGTGGGGGCGTTTATTATTTATTGACTAAGGGAACTGTGTCTACCGATGACGCGTATATTGATGGTCACATTTTTTCGGTAACGCCAAGAGTGGCGGGTTACGTAATCTCTGTTGATGTGGACGACAATCAGGAAGTTAAAGAAGGGGACCCTTTACTTTCACTCGACCCTACCGAATACGAAGTAGCCGTGGCTGAGGCTCGGGCAAACCTGGCGGAGTCGGAGGCTACTCTGATATCTCTGGAGTTGGGAGTGCCTCTTGAACTTTCCCAAACAGAGCAAAAAGTCCGAGGGGCTGAATCCGAGCTAAATACACTCGCGAAGAACCTTGAGACCAAAAATAAAGATGAAGACGCAGCGACCCAGGATTTGCTTCGCGCTCAAGCTGAACATGATAAAGCGCTCATCGATTTTAGGCGAATGAATGAGCTTCTTAAGGGGCAGGCGATATCACAATCTACACTCGATGATGTGGAGACCAGAGTCCAGACAACTTTGGCTCAGGTGAACGCGGCGCGGGCACGAGCGGAGGCGACAAAGAAGCAGAAAGCCGCTTTACTTTCCGACAAAGACCGATTGGAAGCGAATATTCGCCTAGCCTCCACTGGTGAAGACCAGGCTAAAATTAGATCGAGACAGGTCGAAGCTCAACAATCTCGTGTTGAATTGGCCAAGGCGAGACTTCGACAGGCCGAACTCAATCTTGGCTATACAAACATTAAATCTCCCGCCCATGGTTTTGTAACCAGAAAAAAGGTTGAGCCGGGTCAGATGGTTTCTCGGGGTCAACCCCTCATGGCAATTGTTCCTTTGAATCCGAAGCTTATTTGGGTGACAGCGAACTATAAAGAAACCGAATTGAAGGGCGTTAAACCAGGTCAATCGGTGAGTATTGAAGTGGATACTTATCCGGGAATAGAGTTCAAAGGCAAAGTTGATTCGATCATGTCGGGCACTGGCGCGGCATTCTCACTTTTTCCCCCCGAGAACGCCACAGGGAACTATGTAAAAATAGTTCAACGTATACCTGTAAAAATAGTATTCGAAACCAAAGAGCCCAACCCCTTCCCTGCTCTTAGAATCGGAATGAGTGTGATCCCTACGATTTACACTGATTGACCACCTCTATATGTCACCACCGCAACCACACAAGGCACTGATAACATTAGCGGTAATGATCCCGACTCTTATCGAGATCCTTGACACCAGTGTCGCAAACGTTTCATTAAAGCACATTCAGGGGAGCTTGGCGGCAGGACAGGAAGAAGTAACTTGGGTATTAACCTCGTACTTGGTCGCCAATGCGATAGTAATCCCCATGAGTGGTTGGCTCGCGCGTGTGATGGGCCGAAAACGGTACTTACTTATTTCGCTGGTGGTATTCACAATCAGTTCCGGTCTCTGTGGCGCAGCCACGAGTCTCAATGAGATAATCCTATTTAGAATTGTTCAAGGCATGGGCGGTGGGGCGTTGCAACCTATGTCTCAAGCTATACTTCTCGAAACATATCCGCCTAATCAACGAGGCCTGGCAATGGGAATCTTCGGAATGGGGATAGTTGTCGGTCCGATCTTGGGGCCTCTCGTTGGTGGTTATTTGACCGATAATTATTCTTGGCGTTGGATTTTTTATATCAATGTGCCGTTCTGCGCCCTGGCTCTTTATATGATAACTAGTTTTGTGTTCGACCCGCCGTTTCAGGAGCGGCGTGAAAAGGGAGAGAAAGTCGATTACATTGGACTGATGTTGCTGGCAATCGGTCTGGGAAGTCTTCAGATCGTCCTGGATAAAGGTGAACTCAAGGATTGGTTCAGCTCTAATCAGATTGTCATTTTGACCGCTGTAGCCATCGTCGCTTTGACTGCTCTGGTTATTTGGGAACTTTACTGCGAGCGCCCAATAGTTGATTTGAGGATTTTCAATGACCGGAGTTTTGCCACTGCTAATATCGTAATGTTTCTGGCTTTTTTCGCTTTTTTCGGATCCATTGTATTACTGCCGTTGTTTTTACAGACCCTTATGGGATATACAGCCTATCTCGCTGGGTGGGTGCTGGGGCCGGGTGGCGCCATCGCGTTTGTTATGCTCCCGTTCGTTGGAAAGATGACCGAACGGATAGACGCTAGAATTCTACTTGCTGTAGGCCTGTTGATAAACGCTTATAGCCTCCATTACATGTCAGGATTTAATCTTCAGATCAATATCGAAACAGCGACTTATTCAAGAGTAATTCAAGGGATAGGTATGCCTTTCATTTTCGTCCCGTGCTCGTTTCTAGCCATGGCCTACGTGCCAAAGGAGAAGCTGAACAACGCTTCGGCTATTTTCAATCTCCTCAGAAACCTGGGCAGTTCCTTTGGGGTGGCTTTCGTATCAACGCTCCTGGATCGCCGGGCCCAGTTTCATCAGGCGAGGTTGACCGAAAATTTCTATCCGTCAAGTCCTGGGTTTTCTTATCGGCTCGATCAATTGCAGTCCCTATTACAGGAAAAACTTGGATCATTTAGTGACCTCAATTCTTTGGCTCAGGGATATCTTTACAAAGTTCTTAACCAGCAAACCTTGCTGATGGCGTATTGTGATGTATTTTACGCGCTGGCGGTAATCTTTGTGTTACTGGTCGCCATTGTTTGGGTGATTCGAAAACCGCCGGTGGGACGGAAATTCGAAATGCCGATTGAATGAAAGGACATCTATAGAGGCTAATCTAACACACTGATGGTTTTCCAGTGTCCCGATCTGAATCTGAGCCAAAATACCGTTCCAATGACTATTACGTATACCAACATCCAGATCCAGGCGGCAAATAGACCCATCCCTAGATACTTGGTCATTATATACACTGGCGGGACAAAGAATATCCATGCGATGGCTATTTGCGCCCACATTGTAAACTTGGTGTCTCCGGCGCCCTTCAGCGCTCCGTTAAATATTATAAAGACTGTATCAAATAGCGTATATGCTCCTATTATACGAACAAGAATGACGCCTTTCTCCATCAATACCTCGAAGTTATTCATTGTCTCTTGATATGGCTTGAAAAGATGTAATAGGAAATCCGGAGCTACCCAGAAAAAAATAGCGACCAGCGCAGTATATAACAAGGCGAGACTAAGCGCGCATAACACGCGCTTCTGAGCTATATCGGGTCGTTTTCTACCGATATATTCACCAACAATAGCGCTTGTGGCTATTGACATCCCCACCATGGGGAGAAAAGAAAGGGTTTCAACGCTGAGCGCAATGTTTGTGGCCGCAAGGTCTATTTCACCGAGTTTTCCAACGATGAGCACAAAAGCGGTAAATGATCCTACGTCGAGAATAAATTGGGCGCCCGCAGGTAATCCAAACTTTAAAAGCGCCTTAAAAATCCTACTGTCTAAATAAGCCTCCCTTCTCGTGCGGTACCTGGCCTGATATCTCGGGCTCAAGAAAATATAGACCCAATAAATCGTGGGCACGAAGTTCGTTACGGCGGTTGCAATACCCGCTCCTTTGATACCTAGCTCAGGAAACCCGAAGTTTCCAAAGATGAGAAGGTAATCGAGCGCAATGTTTCCGAGGTTTCCAACCAGGTTTCCGATCAAAACATATGAGGTTTGACCTCTACCAGAAAAAAAAGAAGACAACGCAGCGTTAAGAGGAAGTGAAACTCCGCTATACATAAGGATCGTAAAATACTGTTTCTCCAATTCTACGATACAGGGTTCATGGCCTGTATTTCCCAATATCCACTGGCCTAAAGGAATACAAGCCAGTATTAACGGTAGAGAAAACGCTGAGAACCATATTCCTTGCCAGACGGCTTTGGAACAACCTAGCCTATCTCCTGCGCCATGACTCTGAGCTACGAGAGTATTTGTATATTGAGCTGTTCCCTGAAAAAAACAGCAGATTGTGAAGTATGTGATTCCACCCGGAGTCGCCGCCGCAACATCGTTTATACTGTGCCAGGAAAGCATTAATCGATCGACAAATAACGCCAATGTTAAAGAAGACGTGGAAAGTATCAGGGGAATAGCAATACGGAGCACTTCGGGGTAACCCTCCAGCACATTTTTGATAAAGCTGGAGATAGGATTGTTTTTTCCTGACATAAGATCCAAATATAACCATAGCGAATAGAAAAAAGATTTCCCGAATACGGGCCTGTTCGTCCCGAAATCAGGATTTAGGGCATTCGGGGGAACAGACTCGTCGGAACATTGGAGAATGTATTGGATAGGTTAGTTAGGCGGGTATATTCACAGTTTTTTTAAGAACAGGGGAATATTTCCACGTGACAACTTTTCGAGCATCCAAAATTAATTCGTCCCCGGTTTGCGGATTGCGCCCTCTTCTGGAATTCTTATCTTTGACTGTCCATTTCCCGAATCCCGAGATCATGACATCTTCCCCATTGATAAGACAATCTTTAACGATATCCAGGAGTTTCTCCACAATCTCTGTGGCTTCCCCCTTCATAAAACCGCAGTCATCCGCTATCTTCTTTGCGATATCGGCTTTGGTAAGCGTCATATACACCCTCCCAACCAGTTAAAAAAAATGACTAATCTGAAACTAGATTAAAACAGTTTGATCGGAAAAGGCAAGACTTTTTTTAAAAAAACCATCATGATTAGAAATAGATGGAAATAACCGCCGCAAATCCGCTCCTCGAAATTAACCATGCGCAACTGGTAAAGGCTCCCCAAATCTATTTACAAGCCTGCCCGAATAAGATTGCCTGACTAAGGCCTTTCTGATCATACCCGCTGCATCCGCGGGTTTGAATATAAACCTGATCCCGGTTTTTATTCCTATCACGTTGCCGAATCGCATGTACTTCCAATACGGCCCCTTCAATCGAAGAAGTCTACAGATACCTGCTATAACCCTTGAAAAGGAAAGCATTTTTTCATCGAAACCAAGGTATATCTCCGGACATACTGCGGCAGCGTGAAACATTTGGGAAACAGCTTCATCGAGATCGAGTTCCTCAGACATATACCAGACCTGATCCAACGGATTGGTCAGTCCATTCACAAAACCTTCCTTTACTGCCAGCTTCCACAACGCTGTTCGAGGATAGAGACGCACACCAATGAAAAATTGCGCAACGTGAGTCACTGCCAGACCATCTTTTTTAAGATTATTGAGTACAAAATCCAGGGATACCTGAAGTGTTTCGTTCGTCTCTCCCGGCCCACCTATCATAAAAAACCACCAGACTGCGAATGCGGTTTTGTTGAGGGCGCTGGCGGCATTTAAAACATCTTCGCTTGTGAATCCCTTCCTGTAATTGGCCAACATGATGTCCGAAGCGGATTCGGGAGTGATCATAAGGGACCTGAACCCGGCCCTCCACATTAGATCCAGGTATCGTTTGTCTAGTCCTTTGGGATGTACCCCCATGGCGGTGAATCGAGCCTTCCACGGTCGTCCTATTATTTCCTCCAGAATTGATATCGAATGATCCAGCGGATCATTGAATACCGAGTCGACAAATTCAAATGTCTCAGGGCCATATTTTTTGAGGGCGTCCTCGATTTCATCCACCACGTCTATTGGGTCCCTTAAACGCAAACGAACACCTTCCAGTGATTGGTTGTAGGTGCAATACACACACTGTCGCCTGCAACCTCTTTTCGTTTGAATATTGTACGCAGCCCCGATCTTCCGATAAGATGAAGTGTCAACCCATCTCCCGATATCCGGGGCACGGCCACCAAATCCATTCATCACAGGAGGGGTCAAATCAAAGACCCCATTAACTAAGCGACCAACCCCGGGTATCTGGAACACTTCCTTACCGTTCCCGATGCATTCCAACAAAGTAGTGAAAGGCCCTTCTCCATCAGAAACTACCACGTAGTCCGCCTTCAATAACTTGAGCACAGCCTCGGGCGCTAAACTGACGGCGGAACCACCTACGACTATCGGACAGTCAGTTAAACGTCTTATTTTTTCAAACAGCTCAAGTGTGTCAGGAATATAAGAAATCGGATGGAGCATGTTCGTATTGTCGATGTTCCTGACGGACACTCCGATTACCTCAGGTTCAAATGACCGAATAGCCAGCTCAACCTCGGTGAACACTTTTTTTCTCGAAAAACACAGGTCTAACGCGTTGACGGAATGACCAGCGGCTTCTACGGCGGAAGCCACATAGCACAAGCCTATCGGGGCCGCGGCGAGCATATCTCCTTTTCTATTGCTGTTGATTAACAATACTCTCATTGAGGCAGACCAGATATCCTGTGCTGGAGCGATTTGTGGACATGGAGCCAATCCCGACATTCGGAACTCTCGACCACACTTAGAGAGACAAATCCGGCGCGTTCATACCGGGTAACAGTCTGAACCGGAAGAGGATCCTGGATGCCCAATCTTGATCCTAAGGCCGGCGAAACGGAAAAGTATGACTGGAAATATTCGTCACACGACTCTGCGGATACCAGAAAAAGATCTAAAGGATCACAAAGGTTAAAACCTATGCCCAATGCCTTTATAAATGATTCTTTCGCAGACCATAGAAAACCGGCCGCCCCTGATAGGGAAAAGTTGTGAACAGAAGATAGTGTCTCGAGTTCACGGGGCCGAAAAGCTCTCTGAAGAGGATAGGGGGGAAAGAACTCCAGAGGGAAAGCCACATCTATCCCGCAGGTCAAATTTGCATTGGCTATCGCTCCCCACACTTCACCAAGACCGTATGAGAAAGAGATCGAAAAATCTCCCCATCCCAGAACCTCAAGTGTAGGCTTGCCCAAATAATCCGATCGAATGTTCAATACGAGGTTGTTGGAGATCAAAAAATCTTTCTCAAGGTGGCTTTTGACTCCCATTACCGCAACTAGGCGGCGGGCCAGTCTGAGCTTAATTTTACGCCGATCTTCAGAACTTATATTGCGGGAACCATATGCAATACGGGTGTAGAATACTTCGGAACCTAGCGCCCCAAATTTCTTGGAGCGAATCGTTTCACACTTTCCTTGAATAATCATGAAACTAACCGCGTGAACCGAAAATCCATCTCATCATGATCCCTTTTGCATGCATGACGACCGAACCATTTTCGTCAAGACCTAAAGCGTCCCACGTCACTCCTTTTTCGTCACCACCACGTTTCCTGGCTTGAACTATAAGTTTCTCGCCGTGCCCAATCTTGCGAAAACAGTTCAACTCATTGATCCCAAACGGGATAAGTATCTTCTTTTCTCTGTCGTCCCGCATGGCCAGATAAAAGTTTACCAAGTGCATGAAAGCTTCGAAAAGATATGGTGAGAATTGATATCGTGTCTTCAATGATTTACTGAAATCTTCCGACTGTTTGTAAATAAACTCCCCTCTGATGCAATCGTGTCCTGTGCCGTCAAGCCGCTCCATGACACGGTATCGTCCTTTAAGGTCTGACCGGTCGGAATACCAATTGGTTACCTCGGAATGTTCCATTGGCCGGGTGTCAAGTTCCTTTTCCAGGACGGGAAAACCATCGAAGGACTTGTCAGGCTTCGTCATTTTTCCACTAAGAACTACCTGTGCCTTGAAATTCGGGTGATTTCTTCCCAGGGTTTTTCCAGATTCATCCTTCTCAACAAACATCATCGCATCACACAAGACGTTTCCATCATTTTCTGAAATCTTCCTAACCTGTATGTTACTCTTAACAAGTCTGTGCGCAGGACACTCAATCATATCAAGAAATATGGCTTCTCTAATGCCGGTAACGTTAAGGTAAGGGAACAGGACTTTTGACCCTTCCATAAACGTCTCAAGAGCCATAATCGCCGACACTATCGGATGCTTGAGAAACTTGAAGGGCTTATGATCAGTGACCCACAAATCCTTTTCCTGATCAAATGTCCTTTCGGCATCAAGAGAACTTTGATCCATGTTCAAGTCCGTAACCCGGTCTATCATCGGGAACAGGGACTTCGTGTATTGAGCCGTACCCGCGCTGAAAATGCTCTGGTCATGAAGAGGAGCGGTTGTGTCAAGAGGAGCGCCACTCAACGATGGGAGGCTTTTCATAAACAATGTCCATACGTCACCTTTGGGAGCGTTGAACAATTCTCGCAAAAACATTCCTGATAGTTCATCAAGAGTAATATACGAAGCATTCATACGGCGCATCAACTCACGAACTTCCGAATTCTCAGCCATTCCTGCTCCCTCAATCGGAGGCAACATGAGCGCTTTGAAATTGATACGGGGATAGAAAGATTTTATGCTTCTCAACAATCCTGACATCAATCTGTTGCCCGCAGCGTAATTAACCTGTCCGGGATTGCCCTGAATAGCCGCGGCTGAGGATAGACCCACAAAAAATCGAAGGACTGCTTTGTCCAAAGCTTCAAAGAGATTCAACACCCCTAGGAATTTAACGTTTACGACCGCTGCGAAATCGCTTGGGGACATTCGTTTGATAAAGTTGTCCCTCAGCAGCCCCGCTCCATGGATTACACCTGTTATTTTTCCATGCAGACTGGCGATTTCACCAATCACTGACTGGACAGCTTTTGCATCAGTTATGTCCAACTGATAATAGTGGGCGTCTATTCCTTCGGACCTTAGCTCCTCCAGTTTCTTTCTGGTCAGGGCTGTCCTGTCATTCTCGCTGATCGATCCTGATTGCGAATCAATAGGAGTTCTCCCTACAAAGACCAACTTCGCATGGAACGGCGCCAAAGAGCGGCCCAATTCAGCGGAGACCCCCGAAAGACCTCCTGAAACAAGGATTACGTCATCTTTTCCAAGTTGCAACCCAGTACGTCCATCACCAATCAGAATTGCCGACGATTTGCCCTGAAGGGTGTAGAGTTCATTGTCCCGACAAATCAGTTGAATCGGCTTCTTGCTCCTATCCATCGCGCTTCTGAGAGCCATTCTGAGATCAGTGATTGGATCAAGAAACACTGTCCTGAATTGAACCGATCCGAACTCGAGCCCGGCGCTAAGAAACAAGCCTGTGGCGGCTTCAAAGAAAGCGCTTGGCGATTCAGTCCCCGCCTGGAGGCATACGGCCATCTTCTTGGTAGGCTTGTCCATAAATTCTCGAAAGATTTTGAAAAATCCGGTCAGGAAATCAGACAGGGCCACCGTATCTGAATACCGTGTTTCGAAAGCCTCGTCTGTAATAAGAACCAATCCTGCCAGAGACTCCAGATTCCGAATCGATTCTTTTATCTCCGCCAAGCCCGAGTCGGACGTTAGATCCACCAAAGATTCTTCGTCCTCTGAATGTTTAGAGTTGTAAAAAAAGTGATCAATATGGACCCCATAGTCCCTTCGGAAAATATCCCCAGCTTGTCTGCACAAGTCCTCAGAAGAAGATGGGCCTACGACGATTATTGAGTCCAACGGACTAAGTTCCAAAGGCTGAAAAGAGTCATTAGAAATCGGGACTTCGGCAAATGTCAGCCTTTTCAGGGTTTCTTTTTGAGCGATATCTAATCCCAAAACTTTGCCCTGTTCTTTTTGAGCTACATCGGGTCTCTTTGAAGGCGCTTTCCTGGAGAGCACAGAATCGAGACGTTCCGCCAAATCTTTGATCGTTCTGACATCCATGAAGTCTTCCAGCTCAATCTTAATGCTGAAGTGACTTTCCACAGCGTCCATGATGACCGGTAGTCTACTTGACCTTATCGCCAAATCTTCTCTCAAATCCATGTGGGGTTCTATTTCGTCCCGTTCGTACCCGGTTACCTCCATTAT
>JARLHM010000098.1 GCA_031292235.1 Syntrophaceae bacterium
GGAATAAAAGAGTTGAGCTGAACTCCAATCCTACCAATTCTTCCCATCTTACGAGAAGCGTTAACAAAAACTTCTCGTGCGTTTAAAACAAATTCGACTATTTGTCCAACATCGTCTTCCGTTTCAGTGGGCAAACCTATCATGAAATAAAACCTGATGTTGGGCACACCTGCGCTGACCATTTTTTCGATCAACTCAAAGAAACGTTCAGACGGTATTTGTTTGCCTATTACTTCTTTTAGACGGCTTGAAGCCACCTCAGGGGCAAGTGTCGCTGTTTTTTGGCCTGATTTTGTAATCAGACCTATTACTTGATCGCTTAATCCTTCCGGCCTTATTGACGAGAGAGAAAAAGTTCCACCCCTATCAACAATGTCATTCAAGATGTCCAAAAGCTCTGGATGCGAGGCTAGGTCCGAACCTATAAGACCAACTGTTTTTTTGCTCTTTATAGGACCAGCCAAATTTTCTCTAATATTGGCATACTCATAATGCCGAACGGGGCGATGAGTCCAACCTCCCGAACAAAACCTGCAGCCTCTGCCACACCCACGATTAATCTCTACAAGGCAGGAGCCGGAAAATTGCGTCCCTGGATCGTCAATTACGGCAATCGGGATTGACTGATCCAGGTAAGATCTTTTTACAGCTTTGACGCTTTCTGGAAATCCCGGTAAAGTCGATATTCGGCTAATGATCCCGTCATTCCGATATTCAAATTTGTAGGCTTCGGGGATATAAACACCTGGAACATTCATGAAATTTTCGCAAATTTTGTCACGATCTCCGAGGACCTTATTAGATCTAAAGCAATTCGCAATAGTTCCCCAAAAACCATTTGGTTCGTCGATATCACCAACAATTTCGCCTATGAAAACCAAGTCCAGGAAATCGCCTAAAACTTCGGGATTCATAGACACGGATACGCCGCCGGCAATTATAAGAGGCCCCGACGAGTTCCTATCTCTGAGAAAGGGAGGAATGCCTGCGCTAATCAGCATTTTAGGCACAATCCAGTAATCATTTTCAAAAGGGATGCTAAAGGCGATAACCTGAAAGTTTTTTAGGGGGGTTTGGTTGTCGGCTGAAACTGGCATACATGAGCCGGTTGAGTTACTTAAGAGGGTCTCAGTGACAAAAAAGCGTTCAGTTGAAAAAATCTTGGACCCCTGGAACTTGTTCCACAGATATTGAAATCCAAGATTACTAAGTCCAACCTTGGGAGAGTTTGGAAAAACAAGCGCTAGCGATACATGGGAATCGCCCTTTTTTGGAGCAGGACTTGTTTTGAATTTTGGCCGCATTTGGAAACAACCCGAGGCGACGGTTAAACATTATAGTAAATTGATGATGGGTGTTTTTTCATGGTCAGGGGGCATGGTTGCCCCTCTGACGTAAATGAAAAGGTTTCCGACGGGTTATTCGGCATGTTTTCGTAAGAAAGTGGGGATATCAAGATCTTCTTCAGCCTCAAGAGAGAAATCGTCTACCAGATTCAAGTGGCGACTCCCCTTTTCTCTTTGACTCTTTCTGATAAAGGCTGGGATTTGAGAATCCCTGGGTTCATTGGGGACGATAGTTCTTGCTATCGGTGGTCTTTCCATTTTTATTTCATCTATTGCCTGCGTGGAGTTTTTGGAGAAAATCAAAGAATCTGTCTTGTCGATCAGGCCACTTTCGCTTCGTCCAAATCCGGTTGCGATAACAGTCACATTTACGGCGTCACCCATATCTTCATCTATTACCGCTCCGAATATTATGTTAGCGTCATCATGGGCTTCATTCTGAATTATTGAAACAGCGTCATTTATCTCAGTCAACGACATGTCGGACGAACCGGTAATGTTGATCAATACTCCCTTAGCGCCTGACATTGACACATCCTCGAGCAACGGGCTATTAATAGCCATTCGTGTAGCTTCTTCAATTCGTCCTTCGCCGGTAGCCGAACCTGTTCCCATTAATGCTACGCCTTTTTCCTGCATGATGGTTTTGACATCCGCGAAATCAAGATTAATCAAACCGTTAATGGTTACAAGATCTGAGATTCCTCTTACGCCCTGCATTAGCACATCATCGGCTCTCCTGAACGCTTCGAGAAACGAAATATCCTTCTTAAGGGAAAGCAGACGTTGATTCGGGATAATGATTAATGTATCAACCTCTTTTCGGAGGGTCTCAATACCTTCCTCAGCCTGGCGCATCCGTCTTTTACCTTCAAACAAAAAAGGCTTGGTAACCACCGCCACGGTTAAAGCGCCTACTTCTTGCCGCGCTATACGTGCAATTATAGGGGCTGCGCCTGTACCTGTGCCACCGCCCAAACCAGTTGTTATAAAGGTCATGTCGGAGCCATCGAGAGAATCTCTTATGTTTTCGTAATCCTCATTCGCCGCTATTCGGCCAATTTCCGGGTCCGCTCCGGCGCCCAGACCCCTGGTCTGCTGTTTGCCAATCTGTAATTTTAGCGGGGCCAGGTTGTGCTGGAGCGCTTGAGCGTCCGTATTGGCCGCAATAAACTCCACTCCACTTAAACCGGCGCGAATCATGTTGTTAACAGCGTTTCCACCGCCGCCGCCAACTCCAACAACTCTTATTAATGCGCTACGGTTAGATTCAATTTCGAAATCCAGCATAAGCCGGCGCCTCCTGTAGTTAATATCAACCAAGCCCTTCCAAAATAGTAAGCTGCTTTTTTATGTCTAAAAACTTAAATTCCTGTCTTTATTCCGGTCCTAACCAAACTTGTTGAGGACGTTCCAGTCCGGAATTCGCATACCACGAGCTGAGATTTTTCGCCAGGAAATTAATAACGGCCAAAGTTAAAAAGCTTCCGTGAACCATCTTCTCATTCTTTCAAATACTCTATTGAATACCCTGCTAGAATCATATGTAGAACTCAGATCAGCGCAGCCATGTCTTGCACCCCACAGAACCAAGCCAACTCCAGTCGCATACACTGGTGAATTCACAACATCTACTAGTCCACTTACACCGGTTGGATAGCCCAACCTTACCGGCATGTCAAAAAGTTGCTCAGCCAGTTCCATGATACCCTGAATGGCCACGCTGCCACCGGTCAACACAATACCGGACGCTACGGCATTGAGTAGATTATACTTTTCCAGTTCTCTTCTTGCTAACCCTATAATTTCTTCCAGCCGGGGTTCCGTAATTTCAGCTAGAACCGACCTGGCCAAAACCCTGGGCTGACGACCTCCCACGCCGGGAACATGTATCGTTTCGTCCCGATTAACTAGAGTAGCAAGAGCGCAGCCATATCGCTTTTTTATTTTTTCCGCTTCACCTGTTGGAGTCCTAAGACCCACGGCAATGTCATTTGTGAGTTGATCGCCGCCAACAGGTATAACAGCAGTATGTTGAATTGCGCCTTCAATAAAAACCGCTATGTCTGTTGTTCCACCACCGATGTCAATCAGGGCGACTCCCAACTCTTTTTCGTCGGAAGACAGTACAGCCTCTGCGGCGGCCATCTGTTGCAGGATTAAATCGCTCACAATGAGTCCGCTTCGATGGGCGCACCTGATGATGTTTTGGGCCGCCGAAACAGCTCCTGTTATTATGTGTACCTTGGCTTCCAGTCGAACTCCGGCCATACCCACCGGCTCTTTTATGCCTCCCTGATCATCCACCATGAATTCCTGAGGCAAAATATGGATCACCTCGCGATCTAGCGGTATGGCTACAGCCCGTGCAGCGTCAATTACACGTGAAACCTCCTGGTGAGTCACTTCACGGTTCTTTATCGCTATAACACCATGAGAGTTGATTCCTTTGATGTGTCCGCCGGAAATTCCAGCAAATACAGTCTCGGAGCGCCGTCCAGCCATAAGCTCCGCGTCATCGATGGCCTTCTTTATACTCGAAACGGTATGGTCTATGTTGACAACGACGCCGCGCCGTAAACCTCTCGATGGAGACGTTCCCACCCCTATTATGTCGACCACGCCATCAGCGTTTAATTCTCCGATGATGGCGCATATTTTTGTCGTCCCCACATCGAGACCACAAATAATGCTATCGCTTCTTGACATTTTTCTACCCCTGCAGAAGCGGATCTTCAGAAGATCGAACGATAGCTCGATCTTCAAAATCCAGGTTTATTATCCGCGCGTTATGCCACTGACCCCTGTCGGCGAGAAATTTCTTCAGCCGCTCGTATCTATCTATCTTCGTTTGAAAATCTGAGCGTCCCATAACGACAGTCCGGCCTGAAGCCATTTTTAACGTTAGTCCGTCTTCAAGGCTAATATTGATCTCTCTTACGTTCTTGACGTTAAACTCTGAACCCGGTCTATCGAGCAGGTCCGTCATCTTCAGCCCGGATATCAGAGATTCTTGAACTTCTTCAGAGTTCGAACGCAGTTCTTCAGGTCGAACCCCTGTGAAAAGAGGAAGATCTACTGCGTCTCCTGGTAGGACACGCGTAACGATTTTCCCATTTTCATCTATGTAATAAAGCTTATCGCAGGCCAAGATACCTCGTGGAGTTTTCTCTTCAACTTCGATGACCAATTGTCCCGGGAATCTACGATAGACAGAACCTTCTCTAATCCATGGATGGAGACGTAATTTCCGTGTTATTCCTTCAAGATCAATATTTAGCAGATTTATTCCTGTTTCAATATTCGAGGCTTCTATCACCTCTTCTGATGAAAGGCGATGATTGCCGTAGACATCTACCTTGACCAAATTAAAATAGGAAGATCGAATAACAATGAGATAGCTCAGCAGACACGCCATGAAAATATCAAGACAAATTCCTGCCCAGAACAAGATCTTAAGTACGGCGCGGTTCCAGCGTACAGTCCCTTTTGAGTTCTCAGACTCTGAAACCGAGGAGGATTGAAGATGTATAGACACGCTGTTCTCAGACATAATTTTCGCTCGGTTTTATGATTCTAATTTCCAGTTCTAGACTTATGCCGACTCGCTTTTCGGCGGCTTCAGTAATTTTTTCTATTAAATTCAGGATGTCTTGAGCTTTAGCCTTATTCTTGTTGACTATGAAATTCGCATGAACACTAGAAACTTCGGCCCCTCCGCATTTGGTCGCTTTGAAACCAAGCCTTTCAATTAACGCTCCAGCCTGGTTGTTAGGAGAGGGGTTTTTAAAAACGCAGCCTGCGTTTGGAAAACCTCGCGGTTGAGTCGATCTTCTCAAGCATTTGAAATTCTCAAGTTTTTTCTGGATTTCGTTGGGATCGGCGCTACTCAGTTCAAAAGAAGCCTGAAAAACTATTGATTGTAAGGGCAAATTAAAAAATCTGTAGCCATATGAAAAAGAGCCTTTTCCCAAAGACGTCTTCCTGCCATCCGCGTTTACTAATTCGAGTTCCGTGATTAAATCACCCACTGAGACACCTCCAGCCCCAGCATTGCAAGCCACTGATCCTCCTATGGAACCGGGAATACCCCAAAGAGATTCCATCCCTGTTAAACCTGAACGACAAGCTCTAGATACGACCAAAGACAAAGGGGTTCCTGATTGAGCTTTAATTAGTGATGTGCTCGAAGCGCCTTTTTCCATACTGAGGGCTTTCATTCTGAGTGGAGAAATAATTAGTCCGCGAAAACCATCGTCATGGAACAACACATTTGTGCCGCTCCCGAGTATGAAGTATCGAACATCTTCTTGCCTAGCAAACGAAAGTAGCCGAGTTAAGGATTCTAGATTTCTTGGAAACGCTACTACGTCCGCAGGACCACCTACCCTATAAGAGGTCAAATTCTTGAGAGGAAATTCCGTTAATGGATCTTCACCCAAGATAGATCGAATTCTTTGAATTTGGGTTTCGCTAATTTTCAAGCAAAACTCCTCGTCGCCTTTCGAGTTCTTCCAAAACAGCCGGCCCGAGTTTTGTAACATCACCGGCGCCCAATGTTATCAACATGTCTCCTGATTCCAGGTCTTGGGCTATTTCTGCGGCAATTGACATTCTATCCCCCAAGAACCGCACCCTCTTGTGGCCTCTGGCACGAATGCCTTCACAGAGCCTGGATCCGCTAACCCCTTCAATCGGTTTTTCACTGGCAGCGTAAATGTCCATGATGTAAAGCAAATCAGCATCGTGAAAAGCAGTCAGGAAATCTTCGAATAAAGCTTTTGTCCGAGAATATCTGTGAGGTTGAAACAGGACTGCTATGCGTTTGTCTGCCATTTGTCTCGCCGCCAATAGCACTGCCCTAATTTCGGCTGGATGATGACCATAATCGTCAATAACGGTTATTCCGCTCACCGCGCCCCTTTTTGTAAATCGTCTCTGAACGCCTGGAAATGATTCCAACGCTTCTTTGATCGTTTCAAAAGGGACGTCAAAGAGTTCAGCTATGGTTACGGCGGCCAGGGAATTTACAATATTGTGCATACCCGGCATCGGCAGCCTTATTTCACCGAGCAGTATATTTTCTCTGTAAACTTGGAAAACTGACCATCCCCGTTCCAGTTTTGGTTTTGCTCCCCTGATAAAGGCTTGTGAAGATAATCCATAGGTTAGAAATCTTTTAGAAATCGTAGGGATTATTCTTTGGACCTGAGGATCATCAAGGCATACAACAGCGTATCCATAAAAGGGAATTCGATTGATGAACTCGAGGAAGGTGGACCTAATTTCTTCGATGGATGAATAGCAATCCATATGCTCAAGATCGATATTAGTTATCAGAGCTATTGTCGGGAAAAGCTTTAAAAAGGATTTGTCGGATTCATCAGCTTCCGCCACCAGCAAGTCCCCTTGGCCTAAATGTGCGCCTCCTCCAAGGGCGTTTAGCTTTCCCCCTATAACTACTGTAGGATCAAGCCCGGCATGAGACATGACTGCGGCTATCAAGGATGTAGTCGTAGTTTTTCCGTGCATCCCAGCGACAGCAATGGACGTTTGCATTCGCATAAGTTCAGCGAGCATTTCGGCTCTCGCGATAACCGGTATTCTTCTTTCTTTAGCAGCGACCACCTCGGGATTATCTTCGGAAACCGCTGATGAATAAACGAGCACATCAGCCTTATCAAGGTGTTCTTTTCTGTGTCCTACATGAACTTGAGCGCCCAAAGATTTTAAATGAACTACTGTTGGTGATTCCTGGAGGTCTGAACCACTAACATTAAATCCGAGAGCAAGGAGAATCTCGGCGATTCCGCTCATGCCGACACCACCTATACCTACAAAATGAACATCTTTGACCTTTTTGAATAAACTTCCTATCACGCGGCTAACCTTTGACTTTTTAATATTTCAAGAACTATCAAGCGTGCTGCATCCGGCTTCCCAAGTCTTCCAGCGTTTTCAGACATTAACTTGAGCTTCGCAGGGGCATTTATCAGCTCTAGAATTTGTCTAATCAAGACTCCACTTTTCAGGTCCGCGTCCTTGACCATTTTCACCGCTCCATGGTTCTCAAGCCACTGGGCGTTCTTGGTTTGATGATCCTCGGCGGCGAACGGGAAAGGAACAACTATTGCAGGCTTTCCGACTGCTGTTATCTCCGCCAGCGAACTTGCGCCGGCGCGGCAGACCACCAGATCGGCCCACGAATAGAATGTGCCCATATCTGTAATAAATTCTATTACTTCTGCGTCTATTCCCGCTTGTTCATAAGCTTTTCCGACCTTTTCCAGTAAATCCGATCCAGTTTGATGAACAATCTTGATTCTTGATGTGACATTTTTAAATTGGCTTATATGTTCGATGATGCCAAGATTCAGGCTGTTGGCTCCTTTAGACCCTCCAAAAATCAAGATTTTAAATTTATTGGGTTCGTTTGGTTGCGCGCTTTTTTCGAACAAAGCCTTTCGCACAGGGTTTCCAACAAGAAAAGTCTTGTCGATTGGAGTGGCAGGTATTGTATTTTGCCAGGAAATAAAAACCTTATTGACGAATTTTGAAAGCATCCGATTAGCTGCTCCCATTATTGAATTCTGTTCCTGGATTCCGCTTTCTATATTTAGGATCAAGGCGGCGACTAGGGGCGGAGCGGAAGCGTAGCCACCAACACCCAGAACAAAATCCGGATTGAAATCTTTTATGATTTTAAAGGACTGTACGATTCCAGCGGGAATCTCCATTCCGGCTCGAATCGAATTGAGAATTCCGGTCCTCATGATCCCTCTAGCCGACACAAACCTAATAGGGAACCCTGTTTGGGGGATTAATCTGGACTCTATGCCGTGCTTTGTCCCCACGAACAGAACCTCGGACGACGGGGACATGGACTTGAGAGCTTCAGCCACGGCCAGCGCCGGAAAAAGATGACCGCCCGTGCCTCCGCCAGCCAGGATCAATCTCATGTCCCGCCTCCTTCTTTGTTGGCTGAGGCAGTGGAGTTAATTGCCATCAGAATACCTATCCCGGCCAGGTTCGCAATCAACGAAGTGCCACCTAGAGATATCAGGGGCAGAGGCAATCCCTTTGTTGGTGTCAGTCCCATGGTTACAGCCATGTTGAGTAACGCCTGGATACCGAGAAGAGAAGTAATTCCAAAGGCCAAATATCTCAAAAATATGTCCTGAGTTCGGATTGCTATGGTCAATCCTCTAAAGATCAACAGGTAAAACAAAAGAATTGTGGCTATTACTCCTGCGAGTCCGAGCTCTTCTCCCACAACGGCTAGGATGAAATCCGAGTGAGGTTGCGGCAAGTAAAATAGTTTCTGGATGCCCTTGCCCAGCCCAACTCCCCAAATTCCGCCACATCCGAAAGCGACAAGACTCTGAATTACCTGAAACCCGGAGCTTAAAGGATCAGCCCAGGGATTCAGAAAACTCTTTACTCTTGCGAACCGGTAATGTGCGCTCATTCCGATTTGGAAAAGAAAAGGCAGACACAATATTGCCGAACCGACAAGGTGCTGTAATCGAACTCCAGCGATGAACATCATAAGGAAACCTACGGTTGTAATGATAAGCGCAAGACCAAAATCCGGCTGCGCAAGAGCCAGCATTACAACAAGCGCCATTATTAGGACATGTGGTAGGAAGCCTATTGCGAAACTTTTCACCCCGTCGCCCTTCTTGGCCAACGAACGAGCAAAAAATATTATCATCGCGTATTTGATAATTTCCGAAGGTTGGATATAGAAGCCTACCGGCAGACGAATCCACCGTCTTGATCCACCAAGTTCCACGCCTATTCCAGGGACAAAAACCAGAATCAACAAAAGCAACGAAATGCCCAAACCGACAGGGGCGGCGTCTCGCCAGAAAAAGGGATTGATCCTGGAAAACAGGAACATCAAACTCAGTCCGGCAATTATAGCCAGGCCCTGTTTTTTGGTGTAATAAAACCCATCACCAAACTTTGCGGAAGCTATCATGAAACTTGCAGACGTAACCATAACAATCCCGAATGTTAAAATTAGGATGGTGATAAACAGGAGTAAAGGGTCGTTAAAGAAAGATTTGTACCCTTTGAATTCTATTGTCTGGCACTGAGTCGTCATGAAGATTTAATTCCGCTACATTCTTTGATGCTTAAGTCTTGTTGCATCCCGTCTAAAACCGGTTTTTCTGCACCGGCCCGTTAAATATTCAGCGCAGTTTCAGAGTGCTCATCGCCATGAGCGCAAAGACTATTGAAAGGATCCAGAAACGAACGATAACTTTTGGCTCAGGCCAACCTTTGAGTTCGAAATGATGATGAATCGGCGCCATATTGAATATTCTCTTGCCAGTAGCTTTGAATGACGCTACTTGAAGAATTACCGACACGGCTTCAATCACGAATACTCCTCCTGCAATAGCGAGAAGTATTTCATGTTTTGTTACTACGGCGACTGCTCCAAGGAAGCCTCCCAAAGACAATGACCCGACATCACCCATAAAAACTTCCGCAGGGTAGGCGTTGTACCAGAGGAAGCCCATTCCTGCTCCTAGCATAGCGCCGCAAACCACGCAAAGTTCACCTGATCCGGGGATATATGGAACTTGCAAATATTGAGCGAGCTTTAGATGGCCTGCTACATAGGCGAAAAGAAGGTAGGTCGCCCCACAGATCATCACAGGGCCTATGGCCAAACCATCTAGACCGTCCGTCAGATTTACCGCGTTTGAAGCCCCGGCTATGACAAGGGCTGCAAAGACAGGGTACCAAAAACCAAGGTCAGGCTGGACATGCTTGAAAAACGGTACCGCCAGAGTTGTCCTAAAGGATGGATCCATCCACAGGAAGAAACCAACCAAACCTCCAATCAAAAGTTGAAGCCCGAGTTTTTGTTTGCCGCTCAATCCCTTGGGGCTCTGCCGACAAATTTTTAGATAATCGTCCAGGAACCCAATCGCCCCATAAGAAAGAGTGACCCCGAGGACAACCCAAACATATATGTTGTCCAATCTGGCCCACAGAAGACACGAGAAAGTCATGGCGAACAGAATAAGCACACCGCCCATAGTTGGTGTTCCACTTTTCTCAAGATGCGTTTGTGGACCGTCATCCCGGATCATCTGTCCGATTTGGAATTCTCTCAAATAATCAATTAGCGGCTTTCCCAAAAGAAAGCTTATCATCAGCGCAGTTAGGGTGGCCATTATGGCCCTAAAGGATATGTACCTAAAAACATTGAATAGAATAAGGTCAGCGTTTAGAGGGTAAAGAAAGTGATACAGCATTCTTTACATCTCCTTTTCAATATGATCAGCGATTATTTCCATTTTCATAGATCGAGAACCCTTGACCAAGATTCTTTCAAAATCACCGATCTTTCGCCTCATGAATTCCCATGCCTGCTCTTTATCGACAAATAGACTTATCGACTTTTCGTTACCACCGGAAGTTAAGAATCCCCTAGAAAAGTCATCCCTATATTTTCCAACATAAATTACAAACTTGACTCCCGCCTTACCGGCAAAAGCGCCAATTTCACGGTGAAGTTCACCGGCATGGACGCCTAATTCCATCATGTCTCCCAATATAGCCAGGGTTGATTCAGCCTTATCACATGCTACCAAAGCTTCCAAAGCCGCCTTCATTGAAAGCGGATTTGCGTTATAAAAATCGCGAATCAGCTTTCTGGAACATCCCAAGTCTGAAACTTCCATTCTCCATGTCGGGGCTTTAAAGTTCTCGAGACCTTTTCGAATCTCCTGAATTTCGATTCCAAGCTCCATACACGCGGCAAAGGCCGCCAGAGCGTTTGATATATTATGAAGACCACAAAGATCCCATTGAATTCTTGTTTTTCCAAAAGGCCCTATGACGTCAAACATGGTCGGCGTTCCGATCTGAATGTTTTCAGCTCGAAAATCTCCTTCCGATAAACCAAAAGTAATGGTCCGCCCTTTGAAATCTTTGAGGCGCTTCCTAATAAGAACATTATCTCCAGGAACCACACCCAGACCATTTTCTGATATTGATTCTACCAGCTTAAATTTTTCAGAAGCGACGTTTTCCATTGAGCCCAAACCTTCGAGATGAGCTTGCCCTATGGTAGTTATCACCGCTATGTCCGGCAACGCCGCTCTCGCCAGCATATCCATTTCTCCCGGCTGATTGATCCCAACTTCCACTACAGCAAATTTATGATCCCGACTTATATCCAAAACGGTCATGGGCAGCCCAATGAGGTTGTTGAGATTTCCCTTGGTTATTTTCACAGGGTTTTGGGGTCCTATTATCGAGCCCATCATTTCCTTGACGGTAGTTTTGCCGGAGGAGCCGGTAATCGCGACTAAGGGGATTGGATATATCTTACGGTGGGTTGATGCAAGGTCGGTCAAAGCACGGAGGGTGTCCTGAACCTTTATCAGGACCGAGTTGGAGAGATTAAAAGGGATTTCCAAATGAACATCGCGATTTACCAGACTGCCTCCGGCCCCGGCTTCCAAGGCCGGAATCACAAAGCAGTTTCCATCGAAATTCTGACCTCTTAACGGGACAAAGAGATCATTGATCTTTAGCTCTCGGGAATCAGTGCAAATACCGTCGAAAAACCTCTCAGCGCCGCCTTGCGCCAAGTCTCCCGAAGTTGCTTCCAGTATATCTTTTACTCTATATGGTCCCGCTTCAGCTCTCATGTTCTAAGCCTTAACTTTTCTTAGTGTTAGTTCCGGAGTCTGAATACCGTTGATCCAGGGGTTGAGTTTTCTTGATTCTTCTAACGCTATGACCCGATCGTCAAAGGGATAACGAATTCCTTGGATCTCCTGGTAAGTTTCGTGACCTTTTCCCGCTATAAGGAGAGTGTCTCGTAACCCGAATTTGGAAATGGCCCACTTAATAGCTTCTCCACGGTCAGGAATCACAACATATGAGCCTTTTTTGATTATAGACTCAGCGGGATTATTCGAGACTTTTCTGAACCCATAACCCCTTACGCCTTCTTCTATTTGATGAATTATATCTATCGGGTCCTCACTTCTCGGGTTATCTGAAGTAATAACCACAAAATCACCACCACTTGCGGCTTCCATTCCCATAAGCGGACGTTTTGTTTTGTCTCTGTCGCCACCACAACCCATAACAGTTATTAAATTACCTTCACAAATTTCCCTTAGCGCCTGTAAAACATTTTTCAGGGCATTGGGAGTATGGGCGTAATCTACGAATATAGCCCCAAAAGGCGATTTCACCCGTTCTAGACGACCCGGTACCGTTTTAATTGACTTAATGCCCGCCAGAATAGCCTCTTTAGGAATTCGCAATTTCAGGCTTACCGAGAGCGCCGCTAAGATATTTGAAAGATTGAAAGCCCCTACAAGTTCCGATTGAATTTCGAATGAATCATGAGGAGTCTTGATGATGATGTTCAACCCTCTCTGCGAGATATCTGTCCTGACTGGGCGAATATCGGCCCTATCTGTGACACCATATTTAAGGGTTTGTATAGAAGTATTTTCTTGCGCTAATCGCGAACCGTAAGGGTCATCGATGTTTATTGCGGCGCAGGCCCCATTTTTCGTGGAGTTTGGCAATAATTCTTCAAAAAGGATCTTTTTGGCCGAGTAATAGGTCTCCATATCTCCGTGGAAGTCAAGGTGATCATGAGTCAAATTGCTAAAGACGCCGACGTCAAAGTTGCAACCGTCCAAACGCCTCATGAAAAGACCATGAGATGAAACTTCCATGATTACATGGGTAACCCCGGCCCCTCGCATGTCAGCCAGCATCTTCTGTATATCCGAGGCCTCAGGAGTGGTGTTGGATGCCACAATCTCAACACCAGACCACCTGTGTGATATCGTTCCTATCACCCCCGGAACAAAATTGGCCGCCTTTAATATCGCTTCAAGTAAAAAGGTTGTAGTTGTCTTTCCGTTGGTACCGGTGATTCCAACGAGCGTCATGGAATCAGATGGTCTGCCATAGATGGAAGCCGCTATCGGGCCTAGAACTCTACGTGTATTTTGGACCTTTACCCATGCGATCTTAGTATCAAATTTTTCAGGTGGCTCCTTTTCCGCTATTATTACCGAAGCTCCACTTTGGATTGCTTTGAAAACAAAATCATGGCCGTCAACTTTTTCTCCTTTTATTGCCACAAAGGCAAAATGCGGAGCAACACGCCGACTATCATGAGAAACACCTTCAACAAGAACCTCCGGGTTTCCCCAGGTTTTTGGCGCTTGGAGCAAAGTTAGAATGTCGGGCAGTAATACGCTCAATACACCACTCCAGAACACGAAACTTTTATTGGCGCACCTTCTCTTACCGTTTCCCCCGGTTTAGGGTCCTGTTTCCTTACAGTGCCGGCTCCGGCCACGGAGAGATCGCATTTGATCTTGCCGCAAATATCCACCACCTGTCGAATGTCCGATCCCTTGAGGTCGGGCATGATCCATTCGCCAGGTTTACCACCTGGTTTCAAATCTGAATTGTAAAAACATGCTGGAACTTCTTTGCCAATTGGCCTCTTGTACGCGACAAGTTCTCCAGACTCACGCGGGACACTACCGGATAACGCCAGAATCCCTTCGGCTATTTTTCGAAAAACGGGCGCGGCCACTTTTCCTCCAGTACGGTCATTTCCCGCCGCAGGCTCATCAATTAGCACGAGCACTACTATACGTGGTTTGATACTCTCGATTGCGCCCAGAAATGACATCAAATATTTTTCTTTGGAATAACCACCTTTAGAATCAGCCTTTTGAGCTGTGCCAGTTTTTCCAATTATTTCGACCCCCGGGATGGCGGCGGCCTTTCCGGTCCCTTGAGCGACGGTTTTTCTGAGAATATCTACCAAAGCGGCCGATGTTTCCTCACTTATGGCTCTTCTCACCAAAAGAGGCGGATTTTCTAAGACTGTTTCCCCCAAAGCGTTTGTAATCCTTTTCAATAATCTCGGCTTATAAAGATTACCTCCATTTATAGCTGCTGCAAACCCTATCGCAAGCTGAATCGGGGTCACGCTTATCCCTTGTCCAAAAGCCATGTTCGCCTTGGTAAGAATAGACCAGTGATTTGTTGGCGACAATAATCCCGGCCGTTCACCGGGAAGGTCGATATTGGTCAGGGAACCGAATCCAAACTCTTTCAACATATTGTAATATTCGGCTCTTGTGAGTTTTTCGGAAATCTTTACAGCGCCAATGTTACTGGAGTTTATCAATACCTGGTCAAAAGTCAGTTCTTTGTGGGGAGTTACATCATGAATCTCTGATCCATTGTAACGATACAATCCATTGTTTACAAAAAAGGCGTCGGACCTCTTCGCCTTACCCAATTCCAATGCGGCGGCGGCCAGGAAGACCTTGAAAGTTGAGCCGGGCTCAAAGGCGTCTGCTACGGCCCTGTCTCTACGGGACCCGGTCGCAGCATGTTGGAACACGTTCAGATTATATGTCGGTCTAACCGCTAGAGCCAGGACCTCCCCGGAATCGGCGTCAAGCGCAATTACAATTCCACTCTTGGCATGTTCTCGATTGACCGCATTTTCGAGTTCCCGTTCAACAATGAATTGGATATTCCGATCTAGCGTTATATGCACATCGTTGCGTTTTGGCGCCCAATCTAAGGCTGTGAACATTACCGGCCGCCCAAGATTGTCCTTTTGGGCAGTAATTGGTATCGGCGCGGTTTTAAGAAATCTGTCGTAAAACAGTTCAAGACCCTCTAAACCCTTAGAATCTATACCTGCAAAACCAATGACATGAGCCGCAAGGTTCTTTAGTGGATAAAATCTTTGATATTCAGGGTCGGTGTAAATTCCAGGAAAATTACTCTTGCGTACTTTTTCGGCGGTTAGAGGAGAAACTCGCCTTTTTATCCATACAAATGGTTTGCTTTCATCCAGTTTTTTCAGGATGTTCCTTGTATCCATATCCAGTATCTTTGACAAATTGTCGGCGATCTCAAGTCGTTCTATTTTATTCGATAGCTTTCGGGGACGAGCATAAACAGAATCGACTTCAAGGCTGGCCGCCATTTGCTCTCCTGATCGGTCAAAAATGAAACCCCTTCTGGATTCCAGATCGATGTTCATGGTCCGTTGTTTTTCCGCTCTCTTTTTTAGGACCTCAGAATCTAGAATCTGAAGACGATAGGCGCGAGCGGACAGAACAACAGCGGCAATCGCAAACGCCATTCCTACCAGCGCTATCCGAACAATCATCCAGTTAACCGATTTGTCGCTACGGAACATGAACTATCCTACCCACCGACGGCATTCTCAGGCCTTGCTTGGTGGCTTTCTTCTCAATTTCCACAGGGGACTCCAACGATGATAATTCGAGGCTAAGTTCCCGGACACGGCCTTGGAGTTCTTTGTTTTTAGTCTCCAGAGTAGAAATTTCGTAACCTAATTGAACCAGCGCCATTCTGTTCCACACATTGAACAAACCAACCAGGAGTAAAATTGATAGGGCGACGACTACACAATATGGCAATATGCGAGGTAGCCTGGAAGAACAAGCGCCTTCCGGAGAAACAGTATCCCGTTTCTTTATTGATCCACCTGAAGAGGTTGATCCGGTTTCGAGCTGCTTCCATTGTGAGTCCCGCATTTCTCAGAATTTCACAAGGCCTCGATCACCCGCATTTTTGCGGACCTTGACCGAGGGTTGGTTCGTGTTTCCTCAAGAGAAGGCCGCAAGGGCCTTCGGGTAACCACTTTCCACTTTTCAACCTGTCGAGCCAGGTCTTTAAAAATGGTTTTGACCAGCCGGTCTTCCAAAGAATGATATGAAACGATACACAAACGACCGTGCTCGTTGAGTAGCCCGGGTAATTCTTCCAAACCTCTTCTTAGATTACTGAGTTCATCATTTACCGCTATTCTCAAAGCCTGAAAAACCCTTGTCGCTGGATGAATTTTTCCCCGTTTTCGCCCCACGCTTTTTAGGACTATGTTAGACAGCTCGTGGGTATTAGTTAAGATCCCTCTTTTGACAGCCTCTTTCAAGCGTTGAGCGATTTTTCGGGCTTTCGGCTCTTCGCCAAACTCGAAAATGATCCGTTCAAGTTCAGTTTCAGAAAGATCGATTAACAAGTCTTCGGCTGATTTACCTTGAGTTCTATCAAAACGCATGTCTAAAGGACTTGAGTATCTGAAACTGAAGCCTCTATTCGTGTCTTCAAGTTGATCCGAACTTAACCCCAGATCGATGACTATGCCGTCCACTCGATCAACGCCAACAGAGCCCAGTATTCCCACGGCTTGATGATAGCCCGCGTGCCAGCATCGGAAGCGTTCACCATAAGTTTGCAATCTTGCCTGGGTCCGACTTATGGATTCCTCGTCGAGATCAAATCCCAACAGCCGTCCATCTGGGGAGGAAACCTCCAGAATGGCTTCAGCGTACCCGCCGGCTCCCAGAGATCCGTCCATGTACAGTCCTCCTGAGTGAGGGTCGAGGAATTCTACAATTTCTTTTATTAATACAGGCTGATGCAAATGGTATCTCCAACATCCATTGTCCTCAATCAAGCCGTCCCAATCAGAAATTTCACGAGTTATTCAAGATAGCAGAAATACGCAATGGTTGTTATCTACCCATAATGCTATGAGTTTATTAATAAATCCAACAAAGTTAATCTACGTGCCTACCAACAACATTTAAACTGATACGCCTTAAAAAAATATTATAAAGTTATAGTTGACATGTCAAGTGATTTTTTGCTTGAACATTTTATTCTTTTTTGTTAAAATTATTGGTTTTTATTGTTTCTTTTGTTATAAATAACTTTGTGGTAGTCCTAGCCTATGCAAACTTCCCCTTGTTCTTTTTGCTCTTGACGATCTGGTCCATGATAAATATACTGCTTTTGGGCCGAAGTGGTGGAACTTGGTAGACACACCATCTTGAGGGGGTGGCGGGCGAAAGCTCGTGCCGGTTCGAGTCCGGCCTTCGGCACCAAAAACACCACAATCACCCCGGTCTATTTCGACCGGGTTTTTTGTTTACAATTATTAGAGGACCTATTCTATGTCTAAGATTATTCGGATCTTGAGCTGGAATGTAAACGGTATCCGGGCCGTTTATAAAAAGGGATTCCTGGACTGGTTGGCCAAAGAACGACCAGATATCCTTTGCATTCAGGAAACTAAGGCTTCAATAGAACAGTTGTCCGAAGATCTTTTGGCCCCAGGCGGCTATACATCATATTGGAATAGCGCTGTTCGCAAGGGTTATAGCGGAGTATCCATTTACACTAAAACCCCCGCCCTTGATGTAAAGGATTCCATGGGCATACCTGAATTCGACCATGAAGGCAGGTTTCTTAGAGTTGATTTTGATGAATTCGTTTTGATGAACGTTTATTTCCCTAACGGGAAAATGGGTTCTGAACGGTTAAAATTCAAGCTCGATTTTTACGATGCTTTCCTTGACTATATTGAGAGATTACGAGAACAGAAGCGCAGTGTAATTTTCCTCGGAGATGTCAATACCGCTCACCAGGAAATAGATCTGGCCAGACCCAAGGAGAACTCGAAGGTCTCGGGTTTCTTGCCGGTTGAACGACAATGGATCGATACTACTGTCGCCAAAGGATATCTGGATACTTTCAGAAAACTTAACGGAGACCTCGTCCAGTACAGTTGGTGGGACATGAAAAGCGGTGCCAGAAACAGAAATGTCGGATGGAGAATAGACTACGTCTTTGTAAGCGCCGATCTCGAAAAATACATCAGACGGGCCTTTATTCTCACAGACGTCCAAGGTTCGGACCATTGTCCTGTAGGGATAGATTTGGAGACGCAAAAGGGTTTCTGATACGCGTCTCCATAGTTTGGCTCCTTGTTGGATCGCACGCGGTGATTCGAGAGATCCTGTTTAACTATTACGCGAGAAGCTTAACATGTCAGATTCAAACCAACCCTGGTATCTTAACACCACTTTCCGCAGGCTTTATCAAAGAAAGGGCGTGTTTGTACACGAGGTAGGTGTCCTCTGAATCTTCAACAATGATACAAAAACTGTCGAAGCTTCGAACAAAGCCTTTTATTGAGCTACCGGATATCAGACCAGCTTCGATTTCAATTCTGGCCTTACGGACCTGGTTTAAAAATTGATCTTGAATATTAAAATGTGTCTTTGGCATTTCAGCGCCCCCTAATAAATAATCCCTCGAGCAAAAATCTTAATTCTTAAAGACATTTTCAACTCGTTGGGGAAAATCTCGAACCAACTTTTAATGTTCGAGAAAGTTATCAACCTCAACCCCGATAGTCGAGATTTCCTGAGGATCAAACCACCTTACATCGGGCTCAGACCTAAACCATGTCAATTGTCTCTTTGCATAATGGCGGGTGTCCCTTTTCATAAGCAGAGTAGCTTCCGAGATGTCCACCTCTCCTGCGAGGGCCATTCCGGCATGCCGGTAACCGAGTGATTGCAGGGATTTTAATTTCCTGCTGTACCCTCGGTCATATAAATCCTTTACTTCATCTAATAAACCACCATCCATCATGCTGTCTACCCTATCATTGATTGAGCGATAAAGTTTTTCCCGTTCGGGATTTAGACCCACATAAAGAATGTCGTAGGGACAATCCTTTAAAGCGTGTTCTTTGTGAAATTCCGAAATCGGTTTCCCTGTTAATTCAAAGACCTCCAAGGCCCTTAAGATTCTTACGAAGTTACATGGGTCTATAGTTTTCGCCGATACAGGGTCTATACTTTCAAGTTTGCTATATAATGTTTCGATTCCTTCTTTTCGCTCAGTTTCCCTCAACCTCGTCCTAAGTGCGAGGTCAGACCCAGGAAGGTCCGCTATTCCACCTTTTAATAATCTAATATACAAACCTGTTCCGCCAACTACAAGCGGAACCATAGATTTTTCAACAATTTTAGCTATAATAGTCCGAGCTTCTCTAACATAGTCCCCAGCAGAAAACTCTTCATCTGGATACTTGATGTCGATCATATAGTGGGGAACTCTCTGCCGTTCCAAAATAGTTGGTTTGGCTGAGCCAATATCCAGAAATCGGTATATCTGTATCGAATCCGCCGAAACTATCGCAACTCGGGACCTGCGCGCTAACTCCAAAGCCACCGAGGTTTTGCCCGAAGCCGTTGGGCCGGCTACTATTACGACCTTGGGTCTCATGAAATATTTCTAAGTCCTGATCTTTGCTCGTCAGAGAAATTGTGCACAAACAGCCCGGCTCCCCATTCCCTGCCAACAATCTCGGTAAGGCAATGTAAACCGGCTTCTTGGAACCTCTCTTTAAGTTCTGACCAATTCTTTTGGGTAACTCCTGAAACTATGAGGCATTCCTGAAACATTTTCGAGATCTTCTCCGCATGTTTGGTTAAAGTCAGAAAATCCAGGTTAGCCACTACAACATCGGCTATACCATTGATGGAATCGAGATTCGTTATCTTGATTTCAATAGCTTCTCCCACGTCATTCAATAGCGAGTTTTGTTTCGCCGATTCAACCGCTTTGGGGTCATTATCTATCGCCGTGACAGGACATGCTCCCAATTTGTACGCCGCAATCGATATGATCCCTGATCCACAGCCGATGTCGAACAAACTGCATCCTCTCGAATCAGAGACAATCTTGTCCAAAGCTTGTTCCATAAGCACTAGACATCCTTGCGTGGTTTCGTGAGTTCCAGTGCCAAAAGCCTCAGCGGGTTCTATGATGATGGGGACCCTTCCTCCGAGCCGTTTGGGTCTATCCCAAGGAGGAGCGATGATTAACCTTGATCCAACTCTTAAAGGCTTGAATTTATCCTGCCAGGCAGTCGCCCAATTTTCATATTTGAGCGCACTGGTCGTGATTTCAGGCTCTGGAATATCAGGAAAGAAACCTCGCAGGTCCATTAAAAAGTGTTCGATCTTTTCATGGCATAAAGTCCAATCGTCGTTTTTCAAATAAGTGACGATCTTGACTCTGCCCAGGCTTGAATCCTGAATTAGACAACCTTCCGGTATGATATCCGAAATAAAGCTGGTGACAGAATCTTCAGCCTTGTGTGACACTTCTATTTCCAATGTAATCCACTGCTCCGACATATTGGCTCCAATCTTGGAAACCATTCTACGCGTATTTTAAAAATACTCATAATTTGTTATGGCGTTAGAGTGGTTTTTTTTGCTGGCCTGGATTGCGAATTGACGTTGGCGTGCTGTTTCTTTGTCAAGATTTAATTATAGAAACAATCGTGATATAGGAGGCGGGAAAATGCGAGAAAACCAACACAAATGTCTGCGCCTCGATGTAAACAGACAATTCGAGGCGCTTATGTAAAACTATTTGTTTTGATTTATCAATTTGTTGATTTCATACATTGCTGAGCCTGGTCGGAATATTGATGGTATAGCTGTGTCATTTGAGTAGCCATCTGACGATTTTGATCATATTGCTGGAAAAGATTGTCCATAATCTGCGTCGTTCCGGCGGTCTGAGGTTGCTTTGCCATGGTTTGTATTTGTTGCTGGAGACCTTGAGCCACACTAGTGTGCCAGGTGGCGCGCGATTGATAGGAGCGAGCGGTGTTAACAAGCTCCTGACAAACATTAAGCGCCATGGTACTGTCAGAGTAGACAGTATTCGTAGTGGGAAGGGCTAGGAGCATAAGAGCAAACAATAGCGATGCTATGAATTTGAGGCTCATTCTGTCACCTCTTGTTTTTTATGGGTCTATAGCATCTTCTAGCCCACAATGCAACTATTTTATTAATTTATTATTGTATATCTCACAAATTAGGACTGATTTTAATGTATTAGTTCTAGACTGCGCCAACAAGGTCAAAACCTTTTCATTTGTTGTTTTATAAATGCTATTCTTCTTAATGTATAGGTTAGATTTTTGGGAGGACTTCGATGCAAGATCCGTTCAGAACTATCGAATGGAAAGACAATCATATAAGGCTATTGGATCAGACTCTGCTTCCGAGGGAAGAAAGATACTTAGATATATATGAAGTAGATGAACTATGCTCCGCCATAAAGAAACTTGCTGTTCGTGGAGCGCCCGCCATAGGGGTTGCGGCGGCCATGGGAGTTGCTCTAGGTATGCTTAAAGCCCCAAGATCAGACTTTGGCGCCATTGCAGATTGTTTCAGGGCTTTGAGTTCACAGATTGCGGCGACTCGACCGACCGCTGTTAATCTTTTCTGGGCATTGGACCGTATGAAATCGGTTTTTGACGCGAACATTGATAAGGATCTGAACCAAATCCAAACAATTCTTATTCAGGAGGCTGTTTCAATAGAATCTGAGGACAGGCGCCTGTGCGTGCGTATCGGATTAGCGGGACGCGACCTTTTTCAAGATGGTGATGTGATATTGACGCATTGCAACGCCGGTGGGCTTGCGACGGCCGGTTATGGCACGGCCTTGGGCGTTGTTAGGGCGGCTTTTGAAGCTGGGAGGAACATACGGGTCTTTGCCGATGAAACGAGACCCCTGAATCAAGGATCAAGAATAACAGCCTGGGAATTGATGAAACTAGGTATTCCAGTTACTCTCATCACTGACAATACTGCAGGGGCATTAATGCAAGCTGGTGAAATAACCAAGGCAATTGTGGGCGCGGACAGGATCGCGGCAAATGGCGATACTGCGAATAAAATCGGCACCTATTCCGTAGCCGTATTGGCCCACCGTCACGAGATACCTTTTTATGTAGCGGCGCCGTTGTCAACAATAGACATGAAACTCGCCTCCGGAAAATCTATACCTATTGAAGAGCGCGACCCGATGGAGGTTACTCACATTTTCGGAGTTTCTGTTGCGCCACGAGGTGTCTCAGCGAGGAACATCGCTTTTGATGTGACACCCAATGAACTCATCGCAGGCATAATTACGGAAATGGGCGTGGCCCGGAAACCTTTTGAAAACTCGCTGCGCGCCCTATTTGTTTAGAGGAATTTTTAGAAATCAATGAAACTTTCAATCCGTGATAAGAATACCAAGCTCAAGTTGGACGCTCTGGAAATAGTCGATGAGGATTCCGGAACTATAATCGCAAGTCCCGATATGGAAACTGTTTTAAGCTGTTTAAGGAGAGATAACCTTACACTTGATACTGATTTATATGAACTAACGATGTCCGCCGGTTATCGCATCCTTGGGCGTGGAGATCGAACAGCCTGTTTTGATTTGTACTACAGACAGAACCCGGATGATGGGGGTTTTTGCGTCTTTGCCGGGCTGGAAAGCGCTATTAATTACATTAACAATTTGGCCGTCTATCCGGATGACATCGAATACCTTTCCAGAACGGGGATTTTTTCAACTGAAGCCCTCCAGGCCATTGGAGTTGGGGTTAATTTCACCGGAAATGTTTGGGCGGTTCCGGAGGGAACCATTGTTTTTCCTAACGAACCTTTGATTAGGGTCGTAGGGCCAATCTCAGAAGCTCAGATCCTAGAAACTACTCTACTCGCTCTGGTAGGACATCAGACCCTCATCGCCACAAAGGCCGCCAGATTGTGTATTGCGGCCAAAGGAGCCCCAGTAGTTGATTTTGGGACACGACGGGCCCATGGAATTCAGGCGGCGCTCTACGGCGCCAGGGCCGCTTACATCGGAGGATGCGACGGCACGTCGAATGTTAAGGCCGGAAAGATCTTCGGCATCCCGGTTAAAGGGACCCACGCTCATAGCTGGGTTGAAAGTTTTGAAAATGAGGTCGATTCATTCCGAGGGTTTAGCGACGTTTTTCCAGACAACTGCGTGCTTTTGGTAGATACCTATGACACCGTGCAGGGTATTAAAAACGCTATTAAGGTTGGTAGAGAACTTAGGCAAAAAGGAAAGAACCTCAATGGGATAAGGATTGACAGTGGAGACTTGGCCTATTATTCCAAAATAGCCAGACAAATGCTGAACGAGGCGGGTTTCAACGAAACCAGGATTCTTGCCAGCAGTGACTTGGACGAATGGCTTATTGAAAGTCTTAAGGAGCAAGGAGCTCAGATTGACATCTGGTGTGTAGGAACCAGGCTAATGACTTCATACCAAACCCCTGCGTTGGGTGTAGTTTACAAGCTAATGGCTGTCGATCACGGAGACGGGAAGATTGTCCCAAGAATAAAGATTTCCCATAATCCCAATAAGGTGACCAACCCCGGCGTGAAGAAGATTGTTCGTTTTTACAACGGCGGAAACCGCATGATTGGTGACCTATTAACCCAGTTGGACGAGCCTGTTCCACATGCAAGACCAGTCATGGCCCATCATCCGATGTACGATTATATGAAAAAGGTCTATAGACCGCCGTTTAGGGCCAAAGAACTCATGGTTCCCGTTTTCCTGAACGGAAAACAAGTTTATAAATGTCCCCCATTAATAGACATCAGGAACCGAGCGATTGAACAGCTTGATTCTCTTGAACCTGAATTCAAGAGGTTTTCCAATCCACATATATATAAGGTGTCTCTTTCAGAAAAGTTGTACCGTGTAAAAAAGAACCTCCTGTCTTTTCACCGCGGCAAGCTAAAATCCGATAAAGGCCAATCCTGACAGCGCCTATTGTTCGGGCTTCCCCCCTATTGCCTTTTAGGCAGCCATGATCTCTATCAACAAATTATGGCGTTTTTGACTCCATTTGGTGGCTTGGGGGCCCTTTTCTTAGTGTAACACTTGACAAAACGTCGAGTGGCGCCCAAATGAATCTCTCAGATTGAGTTATTTCCTGATTTTTGGAGATATTTATGAATTTATGGAAATTAGTTCAGCCTTTTAGGTTGTAAAAATTGCATATACACAATTTTGATCGAAAGTTGATTTATGCGTAAACGGACTTCAGCGCCTCGTTTGGTTGTATCTTAAATCGATTTCTCATAGTTGCGAGACATGGCGTATGAAGAAAATCATCCGGAGGTGAATGTGGTCAATAAAACTGGCCCAGATGAGCATAATAACCGAGAATCCGAAGTTTCGGGGCAGGTTCAGTCACATATGCCGAATCAATTGATGCCCATAGCTGACGACAAGATGGGATCAGAAACTGACTCTGACAAAACCGAGGAAAACATATTGCAAGAAGCCCTTAAGGAGAGTCAGGAGAATCGTGACAGATGGTTGCGGGCGGTAGCGGATCTAGAAAATTTCAAGAAGCGCTCCATGCAGGACCGAACTAAGATCCTAAAATACAAGGAAGAAGATCTATTAAGAGAACTGCTTCCTGTTATCGATAACTTAGAAAGGGCCTTAACACATGGCCATCAGGAGGACGAAAGCAATCCCGTAACTCAGGGCGTGAAAATGGTACTGGGCATGTTTAACGAGGTATTAAAGAAATACGGCGTTATTGAACTTGACTCATTGGGAAAAACATTTGATCCCCAGTTTCATGAAGCCATAGCTCAGGAACCAACTCAGGATGTGGGTCCTAATACCGTGACAAGGGAACTTGAAAGAGGTTACATGTACAAAGATAAATTGTTAAGACCGGCAAAAGTCGTTGTATCGACGCTTGCCAAATAAAATATTCAGAAATCAAATTTTAGGTTAACCGAAGTAATCAAATCGGCGAGGAGGCTAAAATGGCGGGCAAAGTCATTGGCATAGATTTAGGGACCACGAATTCATGTGTCGCGATCCTTGAAAGTGGTGATCCGGTTGTAATCGCGAATTCCGAGGGAGGACGAACTACTCCTTCAATGGTGGCGTTTACCGATTCAGGGGAGCGTCTGGTAGGACAGGTAGCCAAGAGGCAGGCGATAACCAATCCGGAAAATACCTTGTTTGCAATAAAAAGATTGATAGGTCGTAAATACGAATCCAAGGAAGTGCAAGACGACATCAAGGTTTGCTCTTACAAAATTGTTAGAGCTAAGAATGGAGACGCTTCCGTAGAGGTAAGAGGTAGAGAATATACCCCGGCAGAGGTTTCTGCCATGATCCTCCAAAAAATGAAAAAGACCGCGGAGGATTATCTCGGAGAAGAGATCAAGGACGCGGTGGTAACAGTTCCCGCGTATTTTAATGACTCCCAGAGACAGGCCACCAAAGACGCTGGTCGAATCGCTGGACTAAATGTCCTCCGCATTATCAATGAGCCTACAGCGGCTTCTCTTGCTTATGGATTGGACAAGAAGAAAGAGGAGAAGGTTGCGGTTTTTGATTTGGGTGGAGGGACTTTTGACATTTCCGTCCTTGAGATTGGAGATGGTGTTTTTGAGGTCAAATCTACAAACGGTGATACCCATCTTGGTGGTGAAGATTTTGACCAACGAGTGATGGAGTATTTGGCCACTGAGTTCAAGAAAGACCAGGGGATTGATCTTCGAAACGATAAGATGGCGCTCCAGCGTCTGAAAGAAGCCGCTGAAAAGGCTAAGATAGAACTAAGCTCCTCAATGGAAACGGACATTAACCTGCCTTTTATAACCGCTGACGCGTCAGGGCCCAAGCATCTTACAATGAAGTTAACGAGATCCAAACTTGAACTGTTGGTCCAGGACCTGATCGAGAGGACGGTCGGCCCGTGCAAGGTCGCCATGAAAGACGCCGGTGTAACACCAGATCAAATCGACGAGGTTATTCTGGTTGGTGGAATGACGAGAATGCCGGCTGTCCAGGCAAGAGTGAAGGAACTTTTCAACAAGGAACCCCACAGGGGTGTCAACCCGGATGAAGTTGTCGCCATCGGGGCCGCAATTCAGGGCGCGGTCCTCAAAGGTGACGTAAAAGATGTCCTTTTGCTTGATGTTACTCCTTTATCACTGGGTATCGAGACACTTGGAGGGGTATTTACAAGGCTGATTGAGAAAAACACCACGATCCCGACTCGAAAGAGCCAGATCTTTTCTACGGCTTCCGATAATCAACCTTCGGTATCCATTCATGTGCTGCAAGGTGAGCGAGAAATGGCCGCCAATAACAAAACGCTTGGTCGGTTTGAGCTGGTTGGGATACCACCAGCGCCTCGTGGAATGCCGCAAGTTGAAGTTACTTTCGATATAGACGCGAACGGTATCGTTCATGTATCAGCGAAGGATCTTGGGACAGGTAAAGAACAGTCGATTAAGATCACGGCGTCCAGCGGTATGACCGAAGAAGAAATTCAACGGATGGTTAAAGACGCAGAGGCCCACGCTGAAGAGGACAAAAACAAACGTGAACTAATAGACATGCGAAATCAGGCGGACTCGACAATTTACATGACTGAGAAGTCGTTGAAGGAATATGGCGACAAAATTGATTCATCCGTAAAAAGCGCTATTGAAGCGGCTGTAACCAAGACCAAGACAGCAATGGAAGGGGCGGACGCCCATGAGATAAAGTCAGCGATGGAGGAGTTACAACAGGCGTCGCACAAACTGGCGGAAGCCATGTATCAGCAGACGTCCTCATCCGCCGGAGCCGGCGAGGGTACAGGATGTGGAGCTGGATGTGGCGGGTCGGCCGGCGGACCATCCCAGGCCGGCGCTAAACCAGAGGACGATGTGGTTGACGCTGATTTTGAAGAAGTTAAAGACGGCAAGAAATAGAAATTAGAAATATAACCACATCTTGAGGGGGGCTTTTCCGCTGGAAAAGCCCCCCTTTTTATTTGTAGACAAATCGCATTTGATCTTGGCTGGGATCATATGTTATTTTAGAAAGATGTTTTTCGAAGGAATACTTTTGTATAACCCCATCATCAATAATGAGAAATCAAAACAGCAGATCCATCTATCGTTAAGATTTTTATTTTTTATTGAGGACCTTTTTTATGGCCGAAATTATGCCTTTTCAGATGGTTCATTATGGGCCTGAATATTCTAACGCTCTCAATAGCCTTATCACGCCTCCGTATGATGTGATATCTTCCGAACAACAGGACTCATTTTATAAATCCCATCCATTTAATGTGATCCGGCTAGTATTGGGCAAACAGTTCAGTAGCGACACACCTGAGGACAATCGTTATACAAGAGCCTCCAACACCCTTAAAAAATGGATGCTCGACAAAGTTCTGGTCCGAAAACCAAAGCCGGGCTTCACGCTTTATCAAATGGATTTCAAGGAACCTGATGGGAACTGGAAGCGCATAGATGGTCTTGTCGGGTTGCTAAAGGCTGAAGATTATGGTGTAGGCAAAGTGCTTCCTCATGAGAAAACTTATTCAGGTCCCAAAAAGGACCAGTTGGAACTGTTACGCGCATGCAGGGCTAACTTCACTCCTATCCACGCCATGTTTCATGACCCTGAGGGAAGAGTGCTGAAACTATACGAGGGTCTTCTAAACACTGAACCCGAACAGGAAGTAAAAGATTCCGATGACATAATTCATCGCACTTGGAGCCTTTGTGACGATAGCGCTGTTCATGGAATAGTGGAGTTTCTCAGAGAAAAGAGCCTCTTTATAGCTGATGGTCATCATCGCTATGAAACATCTTTAGCCTATTGCAGGGAAATGGAAGTCCAAAACCCTTCCACCACGGATCAATCTCATAAATACGTCATGTCATATTTTACTTCCATGTCACATCCTGGACTGACTGTCTTGCCTGCGCACCGGATGTTGAGAGATCTGAAAGATTTCAATAAGGACGAATTGCTGCGTAGGATGAGCGACTGTTTCGAAATTCATGATTTGGACTACGACATCAGTGATTTAGAAAGCGCCTCTAAACGTTTGTCCTCGAAGTTACATGAATTCGCGGAGGTTGGTGGTCATTTCGGAATGCTGTTCAATGGCGAAAAAAGGTTCCGTTTGCTTAGTTTAAAGGACCCGGAAATCTTCTCGTCGTTCTTGGATACCAACATTCCTGAGTCATTAGTCAATTTGGATGTAACTATATTTCGGGAATTAATTCTTGGACACAGCTTCGGTTTAGACAGAGAGGGTTCTGAAAACCATATAGAATACACCCCTTCCGCTGCAGACGCTCTGAAAAAGGCGCTACTTGGGGAAATTCAAGTCAGCTTCATTCTAAACCCTACTAGAGTAGATCAAATGAGAAAGGCGGCTGAGCTAGGCCAAAAACTGCCTCATAAATCTACTTATTTTTATCCTAAGATATCGTCCGGGCTCGTATTGAATGTATTTTGACCCTATCAGACTGGTTCGCGGGTTGCTTGATTGGGCTTGAAGGCACAGTAGAAAAAATTGGGATTTATGTTGCGGAACCATGCGGAAACAATTGATGGTCTTTTCCGAAACAAGGTGCGAGTGGTTCAGGCGTCCAAAGGTTATCGAGTATCGGAAGACGCTATCATTCTTACCTGGTTTGCTAAACCAGGCCAAGGAGATTTTATCCTTGACGCCGGCGCGGGTTGCGGGGTCATTGCTTTTGGGTTGACCATAAAAGACCCGTCCGTAAAAGTTGTGGGTCTGGAAATCCAGGAAGGACTGGTGGGTAGAGCACAACGTGGGGTGTTGCTGAATGATTTGGGTTCAAAGGTCTTTATGCTTAGAGGAGACCTTAGAAACGCTGATTTGTTCCTCCGTCAAAATGTGTTTGATATGGTGGTGTCCAACCCCCCCTACTACAAATCCGGTTCAGGCATAGTGAGCCTATTGAGCGAAAAGGCCCTCTCAAGACATCAGATAATGATGCCGCTTGCCGTTTTGTTTCTTGTGTCCTCGAAACTCCTAAAACCAGAAGGAAGACTCTGCCTTATCTATCCAGCTAATGGATCGCAACAGCTTGAACAAGCAGCCGCTGTCTCCGGGCTTAAAATAAGTCGAAGATTGTGGATTTACACGCATGAAACCGCTGAGCCTGCGCTTGTTTGCATCGAAGCTCAAAAATCCGACCATGATAGAAGTTCAGTTGAAGAAAAACTTTATCTCTACCATACAAACGGTATTAGGACTCCTCAAGCGGAAGCTATTCTTGCAGGAGAGGAGTGGGTGAGTTAAAAAACGAGATCTAAATAATGTATTACGGATATAGATGGAAAATTTCGCGTTTATCAGGAGGCAAAATTGGAAGAGTTCAGTAGAATAAAAAGGCTACCTCCGTATGTTTTCCAAGTGGTCAATGAGCTTAAAATGAAGCTCAGAAGGGCAGGTGAAGACATAATTGATTTAGGGATGGGTAATCCCGACATACCTACCCCCAATCATATAGTTGATAAGTTAATTGAAGCTGTGCAAAACGGAAAGAATCACAGGTACAGCGCGTCTGCAGGTATACCAAAGTTGAGATTGGCATTCGCTAACTGGTGGCAAAGGCGCTATGGGGTAGAATTGGATCCTGACCGTGAGGTTGTGGCTACGATGGGCGCTAAAGACGCCTTGGCTCATTTGGTTCTAGCCATAGTCAATCCCGGCGATGTTGTTTTCGTCCCTTCTCCTACGTATCCGATCCATCCCTATTCGGTAGTGATAGCCGGCGGCGATTTACGCCACGTACCGATCAGTCCGGATAGGGATTTCTTTGAAGATCTCAAGGCGGCAGCCCGCCTCACGTGGCCTTTACCCAAAATGTTGATCATTTCGTTCCCCCATAATCCAACCACTATGGTTGTAGATCAGGATTTTTTCAAACGCATTGTTGATTTCGCTCATGAATACAAAATCATGATTGTTCATGACTTCGCATATGCTGATTTAACTTTTGACGATTATCAAGCCCCAAGTTTTCTATCCGTCCCAGGGGCAAAAGAGATAGGGATTGAGACCTTCTCACTTTCCAAGAGCTACTCGATGGCAGGTTGGCGGGTTGGCTGCGCGGCAGGGAACCCTCAGATGATTGACGCCCTCAAGCGCCTAAAGAGTTATATCGATTACGGAATGTTCCAGCCCATCCAAATTGCCGCCATCATAGCTTTGAATGAGAATCAGGAATGTGTTTCAGAAATTGTGTCGGAGTATAAAGATCGCAGGGACGCTTTGTGTTCCGGCCTTGTTGACTCTGGCTGGCCCGTTACCGAGCCGAAAGGGACTATGTTTGTTTGGGCGCAGATCCCGGAACAGTTTCGAAAAATGGGCTCGCTAGAGTTTTCAAAACTTATGACTGAGGAAGCAAAGGTGGCGGTGAGTCCAGGCATTGGCTTTGGGCCTTTTGGAGATGAGCATGTAAGATTTGCGCTGGTTGAAAACCGTATGCGAATTAATCAGGCAATTCGCGGAATTAGGCATTTCCTGGGCAAACGTGAATTAATCCAGGTGGTTCAACAAATTCCGGCGTCTTAATCTTCATAGAGCGTAATCGAGTTATTTACGCTCTTCTCCCGGATCTTTAAGGTCAAGCTCCGGAATAAAAGTTTAGAGATTTGCTTAAATTCGTCTTCACAGGGATTTTATATGGATGAAATTGCGATAGGCATCATTGGTTTTGGAACGATCGGCAGTGGTGTGGTCCACATTCTGAAAGAAAATCGGGCAATCTTAGAAGCCAGGACCGGGTTTGGAATTAAACTTAAACGCATTGCGGATCTCGATATAGAGTCGGATCGGGGAGTGGTGTTTGACAAATCCATTCTGACTCGAGACGCTTATGATGTCCTCAGGGACCCGGAGATATCGGTTGTAATCGAACTCATGGGCGGGTATGAACCCGCAAGGACTTTCATTATCGAGGCGCTTAGGAACGGGAAATCGGTTGTAACCGCTAACAAGGCTCTACTTGCTGAACATGGTCTGGAGATCTTTGATATAGCAGCGGAGAACAGCGCTGATATCGCCTTTGAAGCCGCTGTTGCCGGCGGGATACCTATTTTGAGGTCGTTCAGAGAAGGATTGATCGCAAACAAGTTTGACAAAATCTTAGCCATATTAAATGGAACTTGTAATTTTATTCTTTCCGAGATGACAGAGAATCCCGGCGCAGCATTCGAAGAAGTCCTTAAGAATGCTCAGGAATTGGGATACGCGGAAGCTGACCCTGCTCTTGACATAGAGGGCATGGATTCAGCCCATAAACTGGCTCTTGTTCTCGCCCTTACTCACGGTATACACGCATCCGTAAAAGATATTCATGTTGAAGGAATTACTCAAATCGAACCTTTTGATCTGGTCATGGCGCGAGAGTTTTCATACAAGATCAAGTTACTTGCCCTGATAATACGACACGAGGACAGGGTGGAGGTCAGGTTACATCCGACAATGCTTCCTGAAAGTCATCCACTTGCGCAGGTAGATGGTGTTTTTAACGGCATCTACTTGCGGGGTGACATGGTAGGGGATCAACTATTCTATGGTAGAGGAGCAGGAAGGGAACCTACCGCTTCAGCGGTTATTGGAGACGTCATTGAATTGATTCGTAGCAAAAGGATTGGAACGTCAGGGCGTGTACCGCCTCTTGGATATTCGGGATCTCTGATGTCAGATGATTCGGTAATGAACATGAATGAAGTAGTAACCAATTACTACATTAGAATTCAGGCGGCGGATAGGCCTGGAGTGCTGTCGCGGATAGCAGGCATAATGGCTGATCACAACATCAGTATTCATTCAGTCGTACAAAAGCGTCGAGATCACTCGGGAGCCGGGGCGGTCCCAGTGGTATTCATAACACATTCAGCAAGAGAAGCTGATTTGCAGCGCGCCAGACAAGAAATAGGGAACCTTGATGTGGTTGACGCTCCGCCTACAATAATAAGAATCGAAGATGAGGATTTGGACTGAAAGATTAATTTTTCGGGTCTTTGTCATAGAATATCACATTTCCGGCAAAAGACCCGGGTTGATGGAGATAGATCATGTGGAAAGGCATTATAAGGGAATATCCCGACTTTTTTAGATTCTCCGATGACAAAAATGTCATCACTATACATGAAGGCAATACCCCTTTGGTTCCCGCTCCGCGGCTTGCGCAGAAAATAAATCCTAAGATATCGATTTTTTTAAAATATGAAGGACTCAATCCTACGGGTTCATTTAAAGATCGAGGAATGACTATGGCTGTTTCAAGGGCCGTCGAATCTGGGTCAAAAGCCATTATATGCGCTTCAACCGGGAACACTTCGGCCTCTGCTGCGGCTTATGCCGCTAGGGCTGGAATCAAGGCGTTTGTTGTTATTCCTGAAGGGAAAATCGCCTTGGGAAAACTTGCCCAAGCCATGATTCATGGAGCTACTGTGATCAAAGTTCTCGGAAATTTCGACGACGCTCTAAACATAGTGAAACAGATTTCCCAAGAATATCCTATAACATTGGTAAACTCTCTAAACCCTCACAGAATTGAAGGCCAGAAATCCGGGGCTTTTGAAATTTGTGACTCTTTGGTGGGGGGTCCGCCTGACTATCATTCGTTGCCGGTTGGAAACGCAGGAAACATCACAGCTTATTGGGCCGGTTACAAAGCTTATTTTGATCATGGGAAAATTAAGAGTTTGCCCAAGATGATTGGTTTTCAGGCCGAGGGAGCTTCTCCTATAGTTCAGGGAAGGATCTTTGAAAAGCCCGAGACGATAGCCACTGCGATAAGGATTGGTAATCCAGCCTCATGGAAAAAGGCTGAGCAGGCCCGAGACGATTCCGGGGGCTTGATTGACGCTGTGTCGGACGATGAAATATTAGAAGCTTACAAGATGGTTTCTTCATTAGAAGGCGTTTTTTGTGAGCCTGCGTCAGCAGCGTCTATCGCCGGCCTTGTCAAGAAAAGCGCTCAGGGACTGTTCAATGGTGGTGAACGAGTAGTATGCACACTGACCGGGCATGGTCTTAAGGACCCCGATAATGCTATAAAGGTTTCCAGAGATCCGGTAATATGTGAGCCGGAAACGAAGAAGGTGCTAAATGTCCTCGGATTCTAATACCAAGTATTTGATCATTGTGCCGGATGGCATGGCTGACGCGTTTGATGATTCCTCTGATCCCACTTCGTTGGAATCTTCTAACACTCCGTGGATGGATAAAATGGCCTCAGTAGGTAAGATTGGGATTTCTAAGACCATCCCTGATGGTCTTGCGCCGGGAAGCGATGTGGCCACCTTGTCTTTGATGGGATATTCCGCAGCGGATACTTACACTGGACGTGCGCCTTTTGAAGCAGCCTCAATGGGAATTGACCTGAAGCCCTTTGATTTGGCGTTTCGCCTGAATCTTGTGACACTGGAACGCAATTACACCTTGATGGCCGACCACAGCGGTGATCACATTTCGTCACCGGAAGCTAGAGAACTCATAGGTTCATTGGCCCTTGAAATTGAGTCCCTTGGGTTTGAGGTCTATCCTGGGGTTTCTTACAGAAATCTGCTGGTTTGGGAAGATGGGCCCGACGACATAGTCACTTACCCGCCTCACGATTTTCCTGGACAGCCTATCACTCGTTACCTGCCCACCGGACCGGAAGCCGGCAGGCTATTGCGTTTGATAGTCAAATCCTGGCGCATCCTGGACAAACATCCGGTGAACCAGCGACGCCAGAAACGTGGGCAGGGGCCGGCTAATTCCGTGTGGCCTTGGGGACAGGGTAAACCTCCTCAAATTAGGACTTTACAGGAAAGATTCGGGGTAACTGGCGCTGTAGTCGCGGCGGTTGATCTCGTACGAGGCATCGGTAAGTACGCGGGCTTGGATATGGCAGACGTGGAAGGGGCCACAGGATATCTAGACACTAATTATGAGGGTAAAGTTCGAGCTGCGATTGACGCTCTGGCGACCAGAGACTTTGTGTTGCTTCACATTGAAGCTCCGGACGAAGCTGGGCACTCTGGACAAAAAGACCTCAAAATTAAAGCAATCGAGGATTTTGATCAAAGGGTAGTCGGACCAGTATTAAAAGAACTTAAAGCATTCGATAATTGGCGAATATTGCTGGCCCCGGATCATCAAACCCCGGTTTCGAAGAGGATCCATACGCGCGGTCCAATTCCTTTTATGTTTTTGGACTCCCAATCATGGAAGACCGTCAGCGGGTCAGTCGCTACAAAGTTCTCGGAGAGGGCGGCCGCCAATACTGGAGTTAAAGAACTCAAAGGCATGAATTTGATTGAAGTCCTTTTCGGCCATCGAAACCTTCAAGAATAGATTTCGAGACAATGACCGACTTTATCTTAAATCATGAAGCCTCCATACGGTTGCTTTTCTTCATTTCAATATTCGCGGTAGTAGCTTTTTATGAATTCAGATGTCCGCCAAATCTCGATGACCTTTGATCAACTTTAATGAATTACTTTGAAAATACGGTCCCACTTTATTTTTGCCATGTCTTGAGCTGAATAGTAGATCAGAAACGCTCTCCCCTTTACATCTTCGAGCGGCACAAACCCCCAAAATCGACTGTCATGGCTAAAATCCCTGTTGTCCCCCATTACAAAAAGAAACCCCTTGGGGACTTTCACTGGTGGCATATTGTCTCTTGGATTCAAATCTCCGGGCATGATGACATTACTGCTGAATCTGGCTTGAGGAGTTATATATTCTTTGCCGTTAATAAAAACCTGTTTATCTTTTATCTCAATCGTGTCGCCGCCTACTCCAATTACCCTCTTTATAAAATCCTTGGTTCGATCTTCGGGATACACAAATACTATCACGTCGCCCCGCTGAGGCTTAAAAAGGTCGGGAAATCTCTTGTCGGTGAATGGAATTCTGACCCCGTAAACAAGCTTGTTCACCAGTATGTGGTCACCAATTAGAAGGGTTGGCTCCATGGACCCGGAAGGGATCTTGAAAGCTTGTACAAATACAGCCCTTATTATTATAGCCAGGATTATGGCTACTACTAGAGCTTCGCTGTATTCTTGGAAAATTGTCCGTTGGGATTTTTTCTTCGGTTCGAGGACACTTAAAGATTGGGCCATTTTCTTCTCTTTCAGTACAATTCGCCTTTAATAAAGCGGTGCAACTAAATTATATATGACATGGAGCCTCAGGTGTAAATGAAAACGGCCCAGCAATTGTGAGAAAATGGCCTGGCACAATTTTACAGTTCCAAGATTCCTTAATATTACCAGCAGTTAATACGTTATAACATCTTTTTCCTACCCAGAAAAAAGAAACCGGAGGGGAGAATTAGTTCCTCACCCCCCGGTCCACCGGTTTAACAGGCCCCTCCCTCCCCCGAGGTTAAGGCCGGGTTTTTGGTATCATCACACGAGACAGTAGTCAAGTTATTCTTGAAGTTACGACAAGTTTATTGACAATAACCTGATCTTTTGTCGATAACCGCTATAAACTAATTTTATTAGAAGCTGGCAATGGGCTGATTTCATAAGACATTGAACATGGACAAGTTTATTCTGCAACGCTTCCCAGGTATGCCTGTTTAACCCTTGGATCTTTCAGGAGTTCAGTTCCACGCCCCTCAAGAGAAATCGTTCCATTTTCGATTAAGAAAGCATAATCCGCTATTTTGAGCGCAAGGTTCGCGTTCTGTTCAATCAGAAAAATGGTTACACCTTCTTCTCTAATCTTTTCGATGATCCTAAATACATCCGCTACAATCATTGGGGCGAGCCCTAATGACGGTTCATCCATCATGAGCAAACGTGGTTGCGACATGATGGCCCTTCCGATGGCCAGCATCTGTTGTTCACCCCCGGATAAAGTGCCGGCAAACTGTTGAGTTTTTGAAACAAGGATTGGAAACATGTCATAAACTTGGTCAAACAATTTTGTTAACTTGGTTTTCTCTCGAGTGTAATATGCCCCCATTAGCAGATTCTCGCGAATTGTCAGGTTTGCGAAGACTTTTCGTCCTTCCGGGATGTGCACAAGACCAAGTCGCTGTATTTTATGCGGAGCCAACCCGTTTATTGTTTTGCCATCAAATAGTATAGTGCCTGACTTTGTTGTTATGAGGCCTGATATGGCCCGCACGGTCGTACTCTTGCCCGCCCCATTTGAGCCCAACAAAGAAACGATCTCTTTTGCGCCCACACGTAAGGAAACACCTTTTAGCGCCCTGATACCTCCATAGCTCACATGCAGGTCTTCAATTTGCAGCATGGTCACCTGTTACCACGCCAAAATCCGTACCAAGGTATGCCGCTATGACGTCTTTGTTGTTCCTGACTTGAGTGGGAATTCCCCAAGCTATCGGGACCCCGTGATCAATTACTCTTATCCTATCACAAACCCCCATCACAAAACTCATGTCATGATCGATCAAACCTATGCCAATAGAAAGACTATCTCTCAGCCTCAAAATAAAATCCGCAAATTCTCTGGTTTCCGTTGGATTCATACCTGCAACCGGTTCATCAAGTAAGAGTAATTTTGGCTCAAGGGCCAATGCACGCGCGATTTCGAGTTTTCTTTGGCTCCCATAAGGAAGAGAACTCGCACGTTCCGCTGCTAGTTCTTTTAAATTCATCAATTCCAGTAGCTCAAAGGCCTTAGACCTGATTCTTGACTCATCCCGGGAAAATCTTCCCAAACCAAGTATCGCCTCCAAGAAAGAATAGGAGATCGATGAATGGGCCGCTATCATGACGTTTTCAATTACCGATAGGTCCTCATAGAGTTTAATATTCTGAAATGTCCTTGCTATTCCATTGCGAGCTATCCTTGAAGGAGACCACCCCGTAATGTCGCGACCACAAAAGAAAATTGACCCGGAGCTTCGTTTTATTCGTCCTGTAACCACATTAAAGGCCGTAGTTTTCCCCGCGCCGTTCGGGCCGATCAATCCTATGATCTCTCCGCCGGCTATTTCTAGACTTAGTTTATTAAGTGCTAGAACTCCACCAAACAATACGGATAGATTTCGGACGTCAAGTAAAAGAGCCATAGCGCTTTCAAACCTTCAACGCCGGAATTTTTCGTCTGAACCACTGTAACAGACCTTCCCAAGTGAATTCAGACCTTCCCATTATTCCGGTTCTTGCGAACAACATCACGAGAATTAGAATCACGGAGAACAGAATCATTCTCATTCCAGGGATCCCTTCATATTGGAACCCAAAAAAATTTGAAGGCTCTTCAAAAACACGAAGCGCCTCGTTGCCCCATGTTATCAAAACAGCGGCTATGACAGAACCGGTCGTACTCCCCAATCCCCCTATAACAACTATGATAAGTAGGTTGAATGTAAACATAAACGTAAATAGGGATGGAGAAATAGTCGTAATCAGATGCGCCAGCAATCCTCCAGCTACCCCTTGAAAAAAGGCGCTGAAGGCAAAAGCGAAAGTCTTGATCCTTAAGGCGTTTATACCCATTGCCTCGGCGGCGATCTCATCTTCACGAACCGCTTTCATTGCCCTGCCATAAGATGAATTTATCAACCGGACAGTGCAAAAGATCGTAAAAATACAAACCCCCCATGCCCACCACAAATTCGTATATGGATATAGTCCTTTCAATCCCAGGGAACCGTTTGTAATGGAAAGAAAGTTGTTCGCAAGGACCTGAATCACCTCTCCGAAACCAAGAGTAACAATAGCAAGATAGTCTCCCCGAACTCGAAATACGGGGGTAGCCATCATCACGGCTACAAGAGCCGTCGCGATCCCCGCAAGCAACAAAGAAATGGCGAAAGGGAAAGATATCACCGATAAAGGCCATAACATCGGCTCAATTATAAAGGAACGCAATTTTTCTTCTTGTGATAGCGTAAATATTGCGCTTGTATATGCTCCAATGGCGAGAAAAGCGTTTGGAGCCAATGAAAATTGACCCATAACTCCATTGATCAAATTGTAACTTACCGCGAGTGTAATGAATATGGCAATATTTTCAAGTATGCGGACTGTATAGGAATCAAAATTTCGGTCTGCGTAAAACAAAAAGGCCAAAAGGATTATTACACTAAACACCGTGAGAGTTCTGTCACGATGCGTCGTCACCTTGAAAAGCCCTTCCGTGAATTTCCTATTCGGTCCCAACATATCCTAATCCGGAAGACGTTCACCCAGAATCCCCGTAGGACGGGTCAGCAGAATAATGATCATCAAGAAAAAAGCTATAGCGTCGCGATAACCTGACCAATCCGGTTCAACCGCTACGATGAGTACTTCAGCCAAACCTAGAATCAGACCACCCAAAGCCGCGCCTGTAATATTTCCAATGCCGCCTAGGACAGCAGCCACAAAGGCTTTCAACCCGGGAATGACCCCCATGAATGGCTCTACGGCTGGGTATTTCATACACCACATGATGCCACCGGCCGCGGCAAGAGACGATCCGAGAGCAAAAGTGAAAGATATCACGCGGTCCTTGTCAATCCCCATAAGCATTACGGTTTCCATATCCCTGGACAACGCTCTCATCGCAATGCCTATGCGGGTCTTTTTAACCACCAGCACACACAGAACAAGTAACACTGATGTGATTATAAAGATCCAAATCGATAAAGCTGGAATATTTATGGTCCCAACAACAATAGAACCAGAGAAAAGACTCGGCATTGGAAATGATTTCGGTCTTCCTCCAATTAATACGAGGCCAAGGTTTTCCAATAAAAATGACACCCCTATAGCAGTTATGAGAGCGTTAATCCGAGGGCTTTTTCGGATTGGCTTGTAAGCGCCCCGGTCTATCAAAATACCTAGTAATGCGGTAAGCAGAACAGAACCGATGAACGAAACGGGCCATGGCAGTCCAAAAATGGCAATCCCGAAAAACGCCATGTAAGCTGAAACCATTAAGAGATCACCATGTGCAAAATTTATTAAACGCAAAACCCCGTATACCATGGTGTAGCCGATGGCTAAAAGCCCATATAAGCACCCCAGAGTCAGTCCGTAAACCAGTTGTTGAAGAGCGAAACTGTAATCCAATGATGGAACCTGCTCCTTCACAGGTACTTCACCCTAGATCTAACGATATAGGGGCACGAGGAACCGGAAGCCCCCAAAAGCGTCCGGATCCATGGGTTTCACGATGTCTATTACTTCTAAAGAGCTAATTTGATAGTTGATATTTTGAAAAGTCCAGAATCTAAACAATTTTCAATCATGGCATAATCGTAGTCACATAAACAAACTTGCCATCCTTTACCTTATTCACGATCATAGGTTTGATCGCGTTTCCGTCCGGTTTAATAGTGATCTTACCTGTCAATCCTTCAAAATCCTTGGTTGAGCTTATGGCGTCCCGGATCTTCACGGGATCGCTTGATCCGGCTCTTTTAATTGCGTCTAAAATTATGAAATAGGCGTCCGCAGATTGTGCGGTATACGAATCGAGTTCTTTCCCAACATCTTTCTTAAAAAGCTCGTAAAACTTCTTTCCCATAGGAGTGCTGATTGTATCCGCATGAAAATGGGCCGTAAAATATATGCCTTCAACAGCCTTACCA
>JARLHM010000099.1 GCA_031292235.1 Syntrophaceae bacterium
AAATGGGCCTGTTCTTCATCGATAATCGCTTCAAAAAGTTTCTGACTGGAACTGTCACCATTTTCTCTGCATACCAGAATAAACTGGTTATATGTGTCGATCGTGTCATCTTCGAGTTTTGAGTCAAAAGAAAATATTGACAGGACCTTCTGGCCCTTTTCTGCTTTGCCCGCGGGTTCTGTGGTGGGTTCGCCCGCCAGTTCTTTGATGCGCTCTGCAAACATCTCTGCGTGACGCATTTCATCTATTGCGATTAGTTTAACTTTGGCGGCCATCTCTCCGTAATCCATGTCGTCGAGATTATAGTGCTGGTTCATATACTGGGCGATGGCCAGCAATTCCATGGCGCGAGCCTTGTTCAAAACCTCAATGACATTTTTCCTTCTTTGTTCTCTGGCTTTTTGATCCATGCGATGTACCTCCTGTTTTTTCTAAACTCAAAGCCCATTTGGGGCTACTTCCGCAAATCCAATGGAAGATTTTCGCAATTTTTTATCGTTCTTACAATAATATTCTGATATTATGGGGGCAACGACTCGACTTTTCTCGGAACGCCGGGCTGAAACTATTCAAACCTTCCGGAGTAAACCCGATGAAGAATTCCAAGATCGTGGTATTGTCCCTCCTTTTTTTCATTTTGATTTGTTTGTCCGACGCCATCTCTGAATCCATTTTGTTCCACAAAAAATCTTTTCTTGACGCGTTGATCCTTGATGTGTCGATTGACGCCATGTTGCTTCGGGTATTCCCTGTCGTTATTTTCGTAATGTTTTATCTTGTGGCGGTTCGAATAATTCGCAGAGAGGAATGTTTATCCCGAGTTGGCGCCAACGGTCAGGAAAGGCCGCCGGTATCTGAGAAACTCTTACAGGTTGAGAACGCTTCAAATGTTAGTGAGGAACGTCTACGACACATTTTTGAAAAATCGCCCGTCATGATGCACTTGATTGGTGAGAGGGGAAATTTTCGTGATGTAAATGAACGCTGGCTCGAAGTTATGGGCTATTCTAAGGATGAGATTCTCGGACATAACGTGAGCTTCGTAATGACTCCAGGGTCGGCGATAGCGTCAAAAACGGAGATCCTCCCAAGATTGTGGCGGGACGGGACAGTCAGGGATGTGTCGTATCAGTACATAAAGAAGGATGGGACCGTTATAGATGTTCTTCTTGATTCAGTAGTAATGAACGATCCGTCATGGGGACGCGTAAGTCTGTCATCGGTTAGAAACATCACTCTTCGCAAGCGGGCTGAAGAAGAGACCAAACGAACAAAGGCGCTTCTGGATTCGATAATCCAAAATCTACCAACCGCAGTTTTTGTTAAAGAGGCCGACAAGTTGTCATTTGTCTTCTGGAACAAGACATGCGAAGAAATTTACGGTTACAAGGCTGAAGAGGTTATCGGCAAGACAGCGAAAGATTTGTTTCGCGAAGCAGGAAAGTTTGAGGATCAGGACCGCGAAGTCCTAAACAGTGGGCGATTTCTAGAGATAAGTGAGCAGGAGGTAGCGACCCAGCACGACGGTGTACGAATCTTGCATTCAAAGAAAGTCCCAATAATCGATGAAAATGGTAGGGCGACTCATCTGGTGGGAATTTCCGAAGATATAACCGAGTTGAAGCTTGCTGAGAAAAATTTGATATCGGCTCGAGAGGCGGCTGAACAAGCCAGTAGGGCCAAAAGTTCATTCCTGGCAAACATGAGCCATGAAATCCGCACCCCCATGAATGGCGTTCTGGGCATGACGGAACTTGCGTTAAATACCAATCTTACTTCCGAACAACGCGAATATTTGGAAGCTGTAAAGATTTCGGCTGAGTCCCTGTTAAGACTAATTAACGACATACTGGATTTCTCAAAAATAGAAGCTGGAAAGTTTGAACTGGTCGAGATGGATTTTAGTTTGAGGGATTCAATCGCTAACGCCATGATGGCGGTATCTCTTCAAGCTCACTCTAAATGTCTTGAACTGGCATATCATATTCCACCTAACGTGCCTGACGTCGTTGTTGGTGACCCTGGCCGTCTGAATCAGATCCTGATAAATCTTCTCGGAAACTCTATAAAATTTACACCAAAAGGGGAAGTTTCGGTTGACGTTCAGTTAAAAAAAGAGTCCGAAGACGAGATTTTCCTGCATTTCTCGATTAAGGACACCGGCATAGGAATTCCCAAAGAAAAACAAGAAAAAATATTCAATGCTTTTGAGCAAGCTGATGGGTCTACGACCCGGAAGTATGGCGGCACAGGGCTTGGGTTAGCTGTTTCGACGCAGTTGGTCCAGATGATGGGTGGCGAGATTTGGCTAGAAAGTGAGGTGGGAGCGGGGAGCACTTTTCATTTCACTACTAGGCTTGGGCTCAAACATGGGCCTCTGCCTGATAATGTCACATGGGACATTTCCATGTTCAAGGATTTGCCGGTATTAGTGGTTGATGACAATGCTACGAACCGGTTTATACTCCATGAAATGCTATCTTTCTGGGGCATGAAACCTGTGGCGGTGGAGGGCGCAACCGCCGCCTTAGACGCCCTGAAAATAGCTAAAGACATAGGCAAACCATTTGTTATGGTTCTTCTTGATCACATGATGCCGGACATTGACGGTTTTGAACTGGCCGAGCGAATCAATTCAGACCCTGATTTCTCAGGACTGGCGAAGATCATGCTGACCTCGGCCGGGCAACGAGGCGACGCCCACAGATGCCTAAATTTGGGAATTTCCGCTTATTGCTTGAAACCAATCAAACAATCAGAGCTACTCAATCTAATTTCCAAGGCGCTCAACAAGGCGCCGGATGATGAAATTAGGCCATCCCTTATAACCCGTCACTCTCTAAGAGAGAGAAGACGATTTCTAAAGGTGCTACTTGCTGAAGATAACGTGATCAACCAGAAGCTTGCGGCTACTATTCTCCAAAAAATGGGTCATCTTGTGACTATTGCGGAAAACGGAAAGGAAGCCTTGTGTAAGATCGAGACTAGTCATTTCGATGTCATCCTCATGGACGTTCAGATGCCGGAAATGGATGGATTTCAGGCTACAAGGGCCATCAGGGAAAAAGAAAAAATCACCGGAGGACACACTCCGATATTTGCGATGACGGCTCATGCGATGTCCGGAGATAGGGAAAAGTGTTTAGCCGAAGGGATGGATGGTTATATCTCGAAACCAATTAATGCTCAGGAACTTCTGGAAAACATTGACAGGTTGGTTAGTCAGCGTGAGGCGACTTCGGAAGGAGCTTTTTCTAATGCGGAAAGGGGAGAGATTGTCGACAAGGCGCTGTTGATCGCCAGAGTTGGAGGGGATTTAGAGCTTTTGGATGAACTGGTGGATCTGTTTGTGAAA
>JARLHM010000100.1 GCA_031292235.1 Syntrophaceae bacterium
AAAAATCACTTGGGAGACAAATCTTGAAAATGCCCTTGCCCGCTCCAGGAATGAGAAGAAACCAGTATTGCTGGATTTTTTTAATCCAGCTTGAATCGGTTGTAAACAGATGGATGCGGTTACGTATCCCGATGCCGGCGTGATAAGTTTTGTAATTGACAGACTGATCCCATTGAGAATACCAGCGGATGATCGGTTGGCAGGACAATTCAAAGTAAAATGGACGCCTACCCTTGTCACACTTGACGAAAACGGCGAAGAACATCACAGATCTGTTGGGTTCCTGAAACCGGAAGAATTTGTCGCTGCGTCTTTATTGGCTATAGGAAAGGTCGATTTCGAGACTGGCGCCTTTGAACAGGCGATCCGTAATTTTGAGGACATCATATCCAATCACGAGTCCAGCAAAGCTGCGCCTGAGGCGGTCTATTTAAAGGGAGTCTCACTTTACAAAAGTACCGGACAGGCGTCTCATCTGAAAGAGGCCTATGAGCAATTAACTGGACGGTATCCGAACAGCGAATGGGCTGACAGGGCGGCCCCGTACAAGCTGCTGGGCTAATTGAACCAAGTTTGCTAATCCTTGTTGACGTGTATCAGGAAAAACAGTCCAGGTTGGAACAAGCGGCCATATTTGCGCGTTCCGCTGACTTCGCTTGACATGGGTGGGGCTTTTGAATAGTTTCATCGAAAAGTAATTGAAATTCTTTCTTATAGGTGAACGATATGTCCCTTGGCCTGAAGCAACGAGTAACCTCCGGCGTCAGTCAGTTGGATCGCCTGATGGGGGGGCTTTTCATTGGAGATAACGTCGTTTGGCATGACGACTCCGGGAGTCTGGCCTCAGTCTTCTGCTTTAACCTCATCCAGGCGTCACAATCTCAAGGGAAGGCCGTGATATATGTAAGTTTTGATCGATCGCCCCGTAATCTCCTGGAGAAATTGGGGCCACTCGCAGAGAATCCACTGTTGACGATCCTGGATTGTTTCACCTGGGGCAAAGGAGCGGGCTCCGATGTGTTTCTGAGGTTTTATTATGATGGAAAGACGGAATGGCCATGCCGAATAATTCGTGTAGATGAGCCTCGTCAGCCTCAGCATGTCATGGACACGCTTTATGGGGTGCATGCGGCGCTGGAAGGCGATGTCAGGCTGGTTTTCGAAAGTTTGACTGGCATGCAGGAGCTTTGGGGCGGCGAGGACAAAATTCTGAATTTTTATACTCATTCGTGTCCCAGACTTTATGAACTTGATACTGTGGCTTACTGGATCATGGAGAAAAACGCCCATTCTCAGAAGCTCCGCGCCCATATCAACCAGATCGCTCAGGTGGCCATAGAACTTTCGATCAAGCGAGGATCTACCTCCTTAACAATACTAAAAGCCGAGGAACGTAGTTTCGAAAATGTCCATCGTCCTTATTCATATTGGACAAAGGACCTGAATGTAAGATTCGAAGAGGAGCGCAGGACGTCCAGTCGCATTGAGTTGGGACTTCGGCTGAAAGATGTGCGGACCAAACGAGGTCTGTCCCAGACTGAGCTGTCGAGACTTGTTGGTGTTACACCGAGCACCATCTCTCAGGTTGAGAGCAATCTTATTTACCCTTCTTTGCCTGCCTTGCTGAAAATGGCAGAGGTCCTGTCTGTCGATGTAAGTTATTTCTTTCAGGATCGCGTCGATTTAGCGAGGCGAATCGTGTTCTCAGCTTCTGAAGCCCTTGAAATCAAACTTCATGACATTCCCGAAGGAATAGTGGTCGCCAAGCTGCTGACACCGATTGATTTCGATGGTCAGGCCGAGCCGTATATGATAGAAATGGCCCCGGACACAAAGCTTCCATGTCACTTTTTTGTTCACAAGGGGGAAGAGGTTGGTTACGTACTCTCCGGTCGTTTGCAAATGACTGTCGAAAAAGCGGCCAACAAACTTAAGGCTGGTGATGTTGTATATCTTACCACCGAGATGCCTAATCAGTGGATTAATCCGGGCCCTGGTCCGGCCAAACTCATCTGGCTAAAATTAAAATAGTTATCCGTGAAAGTTTCCACCCTGCTGGAAACTTATTCCAATTTCCCTGGTCGATGGTTCCAGACACTCATACTGATTAAGAAGATTTTCTTGACCCGGAGTGTTCAATAGGTTATGTGATATAAGTTTAGGCTGGAAGCGCTTAGTTGCATTAACCAGCCTACTTGATATCCGACGAAATCAAATTCGCTTTGGAGAACCCTTTAAGATGATACCTGTTTGCGAGCCGGCCCTTGACGGTCGTGAAGCACAATACGTCCACGACTGCTTAGAAACGAACTGGATTTCCTCTGCTGGGAAATACATCAGCATGTTCGAAGAGAAATTCTCAGCTTACTGCGAGGCACGTCATGGCGTAGCGTGCAGTAGCGGGACAACGGCAATTCATCTTGCCATGACGGCATTGGGAATTGGCGTTGGAGACGAGGTCATAATACCGGATTTTACACTTATCGTGTCGGCCAATATGGTCATACTTGCCGGAGCTAGACCGGTCCTCGTCGATGTAGACAAGAGGACTTGGTGCCTCGATCCAAAGTTGATTGAAGCTAAAATCACACCGAAAACGAAGGCTATCATGGCGGTGCACATGTATGGGCACCCATGTGACATGGAAAGCATTATGGCCATTGCCAGAAAACATAAGCTTTACGTCATTGAAGACTGCGCGGAAGCTCATGGGGCTGAAGTTAACGGCCGCAAGGTTGGCGGAATAGGAGATGTCTCATGCTTCAGTTTCTACGGGAACAAGATATTGACGACAGGCGAGGGTGGAATGGTCGTCTGCAACGATGACGAGATTGCCAAGCGTCTTAGGTTATACTGCAATCAAGGTTTTCAGGAGCCGAGGTTCGTTCACAGCGTGATGGGATACAATTATCGTCTTACTAATGTTCAGGCAGCGATAGGGCTTGCCCAAACGGAAATGGTCGAACAGAAAGTTGAGAAGAAACGCTGGATCGGGGCGACTTACAACGAGCTTCTTAAGGATTGGTCTCATTTGACATTACCGGTTGAGGAAACCTGGGCAAAAAATGTTTACTGGATGTATGGCGTTGTAATCAACGACAGCCTTGGGCTAACAAAGGACCAGTTAATGTCTATGTTGCGGGAAAAGGGCGTTGACACAAGGGCCTTTTTTTGCCCAATGTCTCTACAACCTTTATTTAAGGGAGCAGACAGCCGATTTCCCGACATATTAGGAGACTTCCCGGTGTCTGTGGATCTCTGGAACCGTGGACTGTATCTGCCTTCCGGCTTACCTCTGACGAGACAGCAAATCGAAACCGTAGTGGAAAAAGTGAAAGAATGTAAACCGCAATAGAACCCGTGGCCCAAAGATTTTTCTTAACGGCCGGTCGAAACCGCGCCGTTTTTTTTGGAGGTGAATAGTGGAAGGAGATCCTCGGGTCTCAATAGTATTGGCGACCTACAACGAACGAGAAAATATTCTCGACACAATATCGAGTATTTTTGAACATGTTAAAGACCCAGTGGAAGTGATCGTCGTAGATGACGATTCTTCAGACATGACATGGAAACTTGTAGAAGACCATGATGATCCTAGGGTAAAGCTAATTCGTAGAGTAGATACCCGGGGGCTAGCGTCGGCGTTCAACAGGGGCATCATAGAATCCAGAGGCTCAATTGTGGGCTGGATGGATGCCGATATGTGTATGCCTCCATCCTTGCTCCCGGCCATGATAGCCAAACTCGACGAATATGACATAGTAGTTGGATCGAGATATGCGCCTGGTGGAATAGATGATAGGGCCTTTCTGCGTGTGGCATCGAGCCGACTGATTAATGGCCTGGCTACAAAGGTACTTGGGTACGGGATCAAGGATTACGACAGTGGTTTCGTTATCCTGAAAAGAACAGTGTTTGATAAGGTATCCATCATTCCAACAGGTTACGGAGCGTACTTCATGGAATTTATCTACACGTGCAGAAAAAAGGGACTCACTGTCTACGAAATCCCCTATGTGTTCCGAGACAGGGCTAAAGGGATTTCAAAGTCCGCTCCGAGCATTGTAAAATTTTTCCGAACAGGATTGCAATATGTAATCCGTATCTTTACAGCCCGTTTAAGAAAGATCGACTAATGGCGCATGAAATTGTTCTCCCCGGCTTCGAGAGAAATGATGATAGAGGCTCATTCCGTGAGATAATAAATTCCGGTGAATGGAGGGCGATAAACTGGGCGAAGATGAGTCCCGGCGCAACGCTTGGAAACCATTATCATAAAAAGACTGTAATGTTTTTTTATCTCGTTAATGGCTCAGCTAACGTAAGGACTGTCAATGTTAACAACGGTTTGAGAGACGAATTTGAACTGCGTGACGGGCAGGGAGTTTTCTTCCACCCTTTCGAATCTCATATAATAACTTTTGTGGTTGAATCTGAGGTTTTGATGCTAAAATCATTACGTTTTGATCCTGCAGATCCGGACATTGTTCACTATCCTGTTTGATAGATTGTAGACTAGGCGAATTGGAACCTTACGAATACACGACTCTCTTTAAATTTGAAACATCATATTGGTGGTTCAGAGGACTGCATGCGATATTGCGTGAAACTCTGCGGGACGCCGGTCTGAGGTCCGGGTTATCCATATTGGACGCCGGCTGCGGGACAGGCCAAAACCTGATTAGTCTGAGCGAGCATAATGACTGCGAAATCTACGGCTTCGACATATCGATTCATGCCGCTTCATTCTGGCCGCAACGCGGTCTGAAAAGAGTCTGTGTTTCGTCTATTAATGAGATCCCTTTCAGGGAAAGATCTTTCGACGCAGTGGTATCTGTTGATGTACTTGAATGTGAAGCCGTTGACGAGATGACAGCATATTCCGAGATGTGGAGAGTATTGAAACCCGGCGGACTAATTGCCATTGTCGTTCCTGCATATGAATGGCTGCTTTCTGATGAACACCACAAGGCGGTAGGCGCTACAAGGCGCTATTCAAAGCGACGGTTAATTGATTTGCTGAATACGAAGCCGGTAGAACTGATTCGTATGACCCATCTGTTCGCGTCTGTGTTTCCCCTTGTGGTGGCATATAGGATCCTTCAGCCGTATTGGAAACGGAGGGCGGTGGACGCTCCCAGGTCTGATCTCAAACCTTTGCCTAGAGTTATAAACGAGGCCCTTTTCAATGTCGCCAACATTGAAAAGCGTCTCTTGAAACGATTTGACTTGCCCTTCGGAAGCTCGATTCTTGCTGTGGCCAGGAAGGCGGATTAATTTTGGGATACAAAGCGTGGCAACTGGGGAACCCTGGTGGATCACTCTACAGCTTTTATGATCTGCTCAGGCGGCGCCTCAATCACAGGCTCGTAAGTTACCTGCTCACAGCGGGAATTCCTGAACGGGCATGCGTTGTTCTGGAAGCTGGGTCCGGGCCGGCTTTTGCGACTTCGATTCTATCGTGCGATGAACGCGTTGGTCTAGCTGTGGCGATTGACATTGACATAGAAGCTTTGAAAGAGGCCAGACTGCGAGATGAGTGCCTCAATGTGGTTGTGGCCGACTTGGAGAATTTGCCGTTTCGGAGTGAATGTGTCGGATTGGTCTGGAATAGTAGCACCTTGGAACACCTTCCCACACCTAATCGCGCCCTTTCAGAGATGACTAGAGTAACAATGGCGGGCGGGAATGTGTTTGTCGGAGTACCTAACCTTTACGGCCCACTTGGCTTTCAGAAACTTTTGCCCGAATCATCAATTGGAACCTGGATTGGCTCCACATTCGATAGAAATGAGTTACACTGCTTGATGAAAGAAGTTAATCTCGAACCACGAGATTCTATCTATTATTTTTTCCGCTTCTTTGTTGGGGTAATGGCGCGAAAGACTTCATTCCCTGGGTCCCTTCCGGACAGTCACGGCAAAAAATGCTAAAGAACACATTTTGTCATATCAATGGCATAGGCGAAAAGAGCGAAAAGAGACTTTGGAACCTCGGTATTCTCAATTGGGATGACGCTTTAGATGCCCGGAACGATGGTTTGGGGATAAGGAATCTGGAAATACTCAGGATTGGGATCCGTCAGTCATTAGGTCAACTCGAACTTGGAAACCCAAATTTTTTTGCGGAATCTTTGCATTCTAATGAGGTGTGGAGAATATTCACCGAATTCCGAGACTCTGTAGCTTATCTGGATATTGAAACGAATGGTTTAGCCGGTTCCGAAGAGTTTATTACAACAATATCCATGTTCGACGGGGTGTCCATAAACTATTACATACGTGATTACAATCTGTATCAATTTAAAGATGATGTGCAAAATTACAAACTGCTTGTTACCTACAATGGGAAATGTTTTGATCTCCCCACTATTGAGAGACATCTCGGCTTTAAATTTAACCAGGCTCATATAGATTTGCGATTTATCCTGAGCAGCCTTGGCTACAAGGGTGGACTGAAAGGTTGCGAGAAAATGATGGGGCTCGACAGGGGGGAACTCACGGATGTGAACGGTTACTTCGCAGTTCTGCTATGGAATGAATACCAGAGACGAACGAATGTAAAAGCCCTTGAAACCTTACTGGCGTATAACATACTGGACGCTGCAAACCTTGAATACCTGATGGTGAAGGCGTACAACGAGAAACTTTTAGATACCCCTTTTGTAACGGAGCATGAATTACCGCTTCCGGCGCCTGTTGAAAACCCATTTCAACCTGATCCGGAAATAATTGATAGGCTTCGGAAAAGGTACATCCACAAATACACTAGTCCAGGAACAGCGCCCGCACACCACTGACTCCAGGGGTAGTCTTCAGGGACAGGTAGGGTTGTTCGCCTTTTATCAGCGCTTGGGCTCGGCGTCCGTCGGTTTGGGTGAGCCTAAAGCAGTGTCCAGTTTAATGGCGGCCAAATAGCCGGATTCGGCTGCAGCCTCAATTGTGGGGTAAATCATGTATTGCCCCGCTAGAAGGGCCTTCCCTTGGTTGATATCATTCAGTCTGGAAATAGTTTCGTACGATCCTGGCCGCATAACAGGATAAGCCTGATCAATCCTTTTAACATCGTGCCCGACGATCTTTGAACCGGCGTCGGGAAAGATCCTCCCCAAATCAGTTACAACTTTTTTGAACAACTCCTCGTCTGACAATCCTTTAAGTTGGTCATTGTCACGGTTACACACCGGAATGTGTGCGCAAATTACCCTTTCCGGGAGTTCGCTCAGGCTTTTGTCATATGCTCTCTGCACCCATGATCCATCATAAATATCTGTAAACACAAAACCATTCCCAACTCCAAGGTCGAACGATTTGTCAAATATTGGAGCGGAACAGAACAAGGCTACGGACTTATAGCCACAGTATTTGATGCCTCCCAGTAACTCTTTTTGTTCGTCATTAAGCAAACTCTTAGCAATTTTTAGCGCTACAGGGGACGGAGTTGCAATTATCACGGCTTCAGACTCTACGATGTGTTCCATTCCCCCTTTATCAACGTAGTGGACCTGATAAAGTTTGTCCTTTAGACTTATGTTTGTAACATTGCACTCAAGTCTCGTTTTGTCCCCAAGTTTCTTGACAATGGCCTCAGGAAGTTCCGAAAGGCCATTACTAAATGTGTAAGCCCCTGATCCTTTTCCTAAAGCCGCGTTTTGTTCGTTAGACTCCACTCTATTTCGGTCTTTATCATACTCAGACGATTCAAATTGAAAACCAATCTCCGGTATAAAACTCAATGCTGATATTTGTTCAAGCCCAGCCCCGAAAACAGCGCGGGCCTGAGAGTTATAAATCTCTGTAAATATGGATGGAAACTTTTCCTTTTCAAACCACTCGTTAGCTGAAATCTTTTCCAATTGACGTAATTCATCTGGCAGAGCTGAATAAGCGGAATCCCCGTACATCTTGGAGAGTTTCTTGACAGTGTTTACGAAACGTCCGTATTCGTCAGCGCTACTTTTCTCGACGAAAAGTTCAGCCATTTCTTTAGTCCCAAAATAGAACCTGCCATCATAATAGAAACCCTGCGATGGCTCTGGTATTTCCAGCGGCTCAAGGGCCATCTCGACGATCATGGTCTCAACAGGCCCTTGTGGAGTTCCAATATAAGCGGGTCCCTTGGGGTAATTAAACCCTCCGAAACTCCCGCTATCTACCATTCCACCGTAGTGGTTACTCTTTTCAAGAAGCGCTATGTCTCTGTCTTTCAGGAAATAAGCGGCCGTAAGGCCTGCCATTCCGGCTCCTACGATTACCACTTGTTTGCGCTCAGGTAGTTGCAGATTTTCTGACCCTTGGGCAGGTTGAGACGTGGTATTCTCAGATGCGTAAAGACCAGTAGTAAATGAAGATAGTAGGGCCAATAGCGTGGCCACCACTAATATCCGCCTGCAAAACGACCCCTGAAAATTGGGATGCCTCTTTCCAACCAAAACAAGACAAGACGATGACATTTTTAGCTCCAGAACAAAATTCCGACAAAATTCAGCATAGATCCTTCAAAGGTTACTGAAAGCCATCTCACATTTTGGCCAAAGAGTTCCTCAAACGCAAGGAATTAGAAACTACGGACACTGAACTCATAGCCATGGCCAAAGCAGCAATGACGGGTGTCAGGAGTATCCCGAAGAACGGATAAAGCACGCCGGCGGCCACTGGTATACCCAGACTGTTGTAAAAGAAAGCCCAGAAAAGGTTCTGTCTGATAATTTTCATAGTTTGAGCGGACAGATATATTGAGGTAGGAACCAGGTTCAAATCACTTGTCATTAGCGTAATGGACCCGGCTTCAATAGCTATGTCGGACCCGGCCCCTACCGCTATCCCGATGTCCGCTGCGCTAAGGGCAGGGGCATCGTTTATCCCGTCGCCTACCATGGCTACAATTCGCCCTTCCTGCTGCAATCGGCCTATCTCTCCAGATTTATCAGCCGGCAGGACTTCCGACAATATATGGTCTATTCCGAGGGCTTTTCCGGTAGCCTCGGCAACGAGTCTATTATCCCCTGTAATCATGGCCACCTTGATACCCATCTGTTTCAG
>JARLHM010000101.1 GCA_031292235.1 Syntrophaceae bacterium
ACATCCGATGATGACCATCTTCCAAAAGAATACCCTGTAATATCCAAACAGGCTTGATTTTCATACTTGATCACGCCGTCTTGAGTTATGAAAATTCCTTCACCAGCTTTGCTGATTATCTCTCGAAATTGTGATTCCCATTCCTTCGAGGTCTCAATGTCGCTCTCAAGCTCGCGAACTCTGAGGCTCATCTCCATCAATTCAGCGATCAACTGGCCCTTGGTTTTGTCTTGGCGCGGCATGGCGAGTCAGCCTCCATCCGAGGAATGCGTTCGGGGAAGGAAGAAAAGTGGAGTACTACAGTTTTATACTATCAGAATTTCGGCCAGTTAATGTATAAAAAGTTGTGGTCCCAATGGTTTTGAATTTAGTGGTTCCAGTAAAGACTGATTAGCGTGGCTATCGGATGTTTGACTACTTCCCGTGACGACACGTCAAGAAACGGCAAATCGCCAAGATCGTTACATGGGGTCTTACCATGCATACTCTTTCAAATCGTACGTTCCGTTGGTCTCTGTTACTTTCCGCAATAATCCTTTTCGGATGCGGTCATGGGCCTGAAACTTTTGCTCCGCCGCCACCGCCCGAAGTGACCATAAATCTGCCAGAGGAAAGAGAGGTTACGGACAACCTTGAATTCACCGGTAATACAAAGGCGTTAGAATCGGTGGAGATCCGCGCAAGGGTTCAAGGGTTCCTGGACAAAATGAATTTCGAGCCAGGACAGCAAGTAAAGGCTGGCGACCTTCTGTTCGTAATTGACCCCAGGCCTTTCCAGGCTCGGGTAAATCAACAGGAGGCCAATCTTAAGGTAAAGGAGGCGGCGCTTAACCTTGCGCAGGTAAAAGAGGAAAAATCCGCCAATTTACTCAAGACATCTTCTATTTCAGAAATAGCGTTCCTCGAAGACAAAGCCAACCGTGACATGGCCCTGGCTCAGAAGGGAGTCGCTAAGGCGGACCTGGAAGAAGCGAAGCTCCAGCTCGATTATACTCAAGTAAGATCCCCCATAGATGGCAGAGTTGGACGTAACATGGTCGATCTGGGCAATTTGGTCGGCGCCCAGGAAAGGACATTGTTGACCAACGTAGTTAATGACAGCTCAGTGTACGCCTATTTCAATCTCAGCGAAAATGACCTGTTGAGGCTGGCCAGACTTTACGCGCGCGTAAGTGAGAGAAGTGATATTCATAGACCCGAAGCCCCATGCTTCCTGTCGCTTGCTGATGAAACGGATTTCCCGCGCGAGGGCAAAGTTGATTTTGTGGACACTCAGGTGGATCCTGGAACGGGAACCTTGACAGTTCGGGCGGTATTCCCAAACAAGGACGGGCTGCTGTTACCAGGTCTGTTTGTACGAATACGTGTTCCGCTTAAGAAAAGAGAGGCCTTGCTCGTGCCTAATCTTGCGGTGGGCATGGATCAGGGAGGCCATTATCTTTTTGTCGTGAACAAGGATAGCATTGTAGAACAAAAGCCGGTTAAACTTGGACAGCAAATTGATCATTTGAGAGTTATCGAGAAGGGACTTACCAAAAGTGACTGGGTAATCATCAACGGCATACAGTTCGCTAGACCGGGAGCCAAAGTGACCCCAATAAAGTCGTCTAAACAATATTCGGAACCAATCGAAAATTCATCCGGCGCAGAAGCCGCCAAATAGCGGAGGTCGCGCCATGTTCAGCAGATTCTTCATAAACCGGCCCATTTTTGCATCTGTTATTTCCATTTTGATCGTGCTGGCTGGAGGAGTATGTGTCTTTAACCTTCCTATAGCGCAGTATCCGGACATTACCCCTCCCGTCGTTCAGGTAAAGGCTTTTTTCCCAGGGGCCAACCCACAGGTAATAGCTGACACTGTAGCCTCGCCTATAGAACAAGAGATTAACGGCGTCGAGAACATGCTCTACATGCTCAGCACCAGCGCCGCTGATGGTTCATACACTCTCAATGTGACTTTTGAACTTGGCACAAATATAGACATGGCTACTGTACTGACTCAGAACCGTGTCACCACTGCCATTCCTAAACTGCCCCAAGAGGTTCAGCGTCAGGGAGTGACCACAAAGAAGGTCTCATCGTCCCTTGTTGCCATCATGTGTTTGTATTCTCCCGACGACCGTTATGACGATTTATACCTGACCAACTATGTGAGTATCAGGATTAAAGATGAACTCAGCCGCATCCGTGGGGTTGGAAACGTCGATGTGTTTCCGACAAAGGATTACGGTATGCGTCTCTGGTTGGAGCCTAACAAAATGGAATCCCGGAGCCTGACTACCAACGACGTTGTCGACGCCTTACGTCAACAAAACGTTCAGGTCGCCGCGGGAAACGTAGGTCAGCGGCCTAGTCCTAAGGGAGTAGACTTTCAGTTAAACGTTAACACGTTAGGCAGGCTTACAGATGTGTCACAGTTCGAGAACATAATTGTCAAGACAGCGGAAGGAGGCAGGGTAACCCGAGTAAAGGACATTGCGAGAGTCGAATTGGGCGCTAAATCTTACGATACATTTTCTATCTTTAACGGAAAACCCGCCGCAACGATGGTTGTGTATCAATCGCCGGGATCCAATGCGTTACAGGTTGCGGACGATGTGCAAAAGACCATGAAAAAATTGAAGCGGGAATTCCCTCAAGGATTGGAATACAAGGCCATCTACGAGATTTCCAATTTCATTCGTTCGTCCATCCATGAAGTGATCAAAACGCTTTTCGAAGCCTTTGTTTTGGTTTTCATGGTTGTTTTTATTTTTTTGCAGGATTGGCGCGCTACTGTCATCCCGGCAATTACAATCCCTGTTTCACTCGTGGGAACATTTGCCGTCATGGCCTTGCTCGGTTTCTCAATCAATACGGTAACTCTCTTTGGAATGGTACTGGCAATAGGCATCGTTGTCGACGACGCAATTGTGGTTGTGGAGAACGTTGAACGAAATATGACGGGTTTTGGCCTAAGTCCCAAAGAAGCTGCAATTAGGGCCATGGAAGAAGTCACCAGTCCGATTATCGGGACTACCTTGGTCCTGATGGCGGTCTTCGTCCCGGCCGCCCTCATGGGTGGAATAACTGGCGAGCTTTACAGGCAATTTTCTTTAACTATAGCTATAACTACTCTGTTTTCCTCAATTAATGCGCTTACACTTAGCCCAGCCTTATGCGCTACATTACTTAGACCCTCTCAAGGACCGAAGAATATTTTGTTTCGCGGTTTCAATAGTGTCTTTGACCGGATCGCCAGCTCATATACTAATATTGTCGCGGTGTGTCTACGTCGAGTTTGGTTTATGACTCTTGTATTTGTGGTCCTTGTTGTTTGTACCGCTCTGGGGTTCCTGCGTGTGCCGACCGGCTTCGTGCCTCTGGAGGACGATGGGCTCATCCTGGTAAATATTCAAATGCCTGACGGAGCCAACTTGGACAGAACTGAATCGACGGTAAAAAAAGTTGACGCTATTCTGGAAAAAACTAATGGGATTGCCAGTTATGGCGTATTAGGTGGGTATTCGATGATAGACGGAGCAGCCCCCAATCTCGCCGCTATATTTGCGCCGTTGACTCCATGGGATGAACGTGTCAGGAGTGGCCGGAGCCGCGAAGTTATCATTGCCGAACTCACCAGAGAATTCTCCAAGATTCAGGAAGGCATGGTTTTCCCCTTCACGTTACCGCCCATTTTTGGCCTTGGGACAGGGGGAGGATTTGAACTTCAACTTCAGGACAAATCGGGGCTGGGTTTGATTGCCCTTCAGAACGCTGGGATGGATTTGGCGGCGGCCGCAAACGGCCAACCCAGTTTAATGAGCGTTTTCTCAACTTTTCGAGCCACCGTGCCGAATGTTTTTGTCGATGTTGATAGGGAAAAAGTCTTCAATCTGGGAGTTCCACTTCAGAGCGTCTTCGACACGATGGCGGCGTACCTTGGATCAACATATGTGAATGACTTTAACAAGTTTGGAAGGACCTGGCAGGTTAAAGTTCAGGGTGATAGCATTTTCAGGAGCAAGCCGGAAGATATCCTAAAATTGCAGGTTAGAAACCAAAATGACAAAATGCTGCCATTGGGGGCATTGGCCAGAATTGTCGACTCTGTAGGTCCATTAAAGGTCGACCGATACAATCTCTATCCTACAGCCAAGATCATGGGTAGCCCAGCTCCCGGATATAGCAGCGGTCAAGCGTTGGAGACAATGGAAAGACTCGCTCGATTTAAGCTCCCTGTAGGCATGGGATATGAATGGACCGCCATGGCGTTTCAGGAAAGGAAGGCTGGAAGTCAGGCCGGAATCATTTTCGCTTTGGCCATCTTGGTAGTATTCTTAATTTTAGCAGCACAGTACGAAAGTTGGGCTGACCCCCTGTCTGTAGTCCTGGTAGTGCCATTGGCCGTTTTAGGCGCTGTCCTTGCCCTAATTATTCGTCACATGGACAACAATATCTATACTCAGGTTGGCCTTGTGCTACTTGTTGGGCTCTCGGCTAAAAACGCCATCCTTATTGTAGAATTCGTCAGAGACTTGCGCAAGAAAGGCGCAGATCTAATCGAGGCCACAATCCAGGGCGCAAAGCTTCGGTTTCGCCCTATCCTTATGACCTCATTCTCTTTCATACTCGGCGTGCTCCCATTAGTCGTGGCCACTGGCGCAGGGGCGGTTAGCCGGCAAGCGCTAGGTACCGCTGTGTTCGCCGGAATGCTTGGTGTTACTATCCTCGGAGTATTTTTTACACCGGTCCTCTATCTGTTCATGCAACGGGTTAAGACAATTTTTAGCAAATCTACAGATGATCAAAGCGCTGAAGAAAATCATCCACCCAGCATATAGATGGCTTTAAACAAAAGGAATGAGCTGAATATATCTTTTTTCATCAGAGTTTTTTGAAAAAGGTTGGCCGATTAAACTCAAACTAGCTCTTTGACAATCGGCCTGATCTGAGCGCCGTTGACCTAAATTTCTAACTTTTCTTTGATCTTTTTGAGATATCTTCTGCTCACCGGCACGCTTTTCTTTAACCGGGTCTTGATTACTGCCGCCTGATTCTCATGAAAAATAATCTCGTCCACGTGGTCTATGTTAACCACGAATTGTTTATGGCAACGGATTAGACCAGACCTGGCTTCCAGCACTCTCAGAGTAATTTCGGTATAGAACTCACCCTGAGCGCAGACCAGGTAAACACCGGAAACGTCGCTCCTGACATATTCCACGTCTGAAATGTTAATCAACTTAATGCGGTTGGGGCCTACACATGGGATTCTCTTGATCTCCGTAGCGATAAATGCATTAGAGTATCTTTCACTCAGCCTCTTTTGAATCTTAATGATCGTTTTGGCAAGCCTCTGTTTTTCAACCGGTTTGAGCAGATAATCAAAAGCGCTCTCTTCGAAGGCTTTGAGAGCATATTCATCATAAGCGGTTACGAATACTACGATCGGCATGATCTCTTCATCAATCATGCTCAACAATTCCATGCCTGTGATGCCCGGCATTTGGATATCGAGGAAAATAACCTCGGGTTTTTCACGCTTTATCGCCTTAAGCGCGTCTATGGCGTTGTCACATTTTCCCACTACCCTAAATGTTCCAGTCTCATCTAGAATCGCTTCGAGTTCCTCCCTGGCGTGGATTTCGTCATCCACGATTAACGCACGGATCATACTCAGAGCCCTCCAGTGGGATGGAAATGGTGACCCTGGTTAATTCATTCGGGACACATGAAACCTTTGCGCCATAGTTAGCGCCCGCCATTAGCTTGAGCCGTCTATCGACAATCTTGATCCCCAAACCATTTTCGTTTCCGTTTTCGCAAAAAGTCCCTGCATTGTCTTCGATTTCAATAATAGCGACGCCGTTATCTTTATACGCTCGTATCTTTGCGACTCCCGGTCCAAGCATGTTCGCAATCCCGTGCTTGATGGCGTTTTCAATAATCGGCTGAAGAGTAAACGCCGGTAATTTCAAATTGAGAAGGTTGGGGTCTATGTCCATTTCCACCGTGAGCCGGTCTTCAAATCGCGCTTTTTCTATCGCCAAATAGGAATTCACATGCGCAAGTTCCTCTTCCATGGTTGACAATTCACCGTTTTTCTTGAGGCTTTTTCGGAGAAAGGAGCTAAGACTCATTAAAAGTTCCCTTGCCCGGTTGGCGTCTTTACGAAGTATCGCAATTATGGTGTTCAGGGAGTTGAAGAGAAAATGCGGGTTTACCTGAGCCTGGAGCAGTTTCAGTTCAGACATGACTAAGAGGCTTTTCTGCTGTTGGTATTTTGAAACAAGCAGTTGATTTGACAAAAGCCGAGCGATGCCTTCGCCGAGTGATTTGTTCATATTCAGGAATCGTTTGTTACTAGTTTCGTATAGTTTAATGGTCCCAATCACCACATCGTCTAAGGCAAGTGGCGCTACTAGCACAGAATTGAGTGGACATGTCGCAGAAATGAAACACGTATAATGATCTTGGGCCCCGTCAGCGAAGGCAACCCTATTCTCCTTGATCGCTAGCTTGGTTAAGGGCGAAGAAATTGGAGTATCTGGAAGATGGTGTTCGGACCCGACGCCGACAAACGATAGCACCTTTTCGGTATCAGTAATAGCTACGGCGCTAACTCCAGTTTCTTCGCGAATAATCTTGGCCATTTCATCAGCCGTTTGCCGATTGAATCCCTTCGACAGGAGGCTGAGACTTCGTTCCGCAATATTGAACGCTCTTGAGGAGAATGCCGCAGCGGCCCTATCATACATGTCCCGTTGATCTCTGATGATGCTCATAAAAATGGCGCAACCGCAGGAAGTTGTCACAATCATCGGCAGGGCAATGACCTTGACCAAGGCAAGAGCGTCGGAGAATGGCCTGGAAACAGCGAGTATTATGACCATCTGCAATGTTTCAGCGACCGCAGCCGTCAAGAAAGCCACTCCCGGGTTGAAGATATCCTGGAGTTTGTTCCTCCTGGTCAGGTAAAGGCACAGCAACCCACCGACCAAACCTTCGGTAGTTGTTGAAAGACCGCAGGAGAAAGCTGTGAAGCCCCCCTGAAAATATCGGTGTAACCCGCCGGTAAATCCCACAGCGGTACCCAGTACCGGCCCGCCTATCATCCCCGCCAAGACCGGGCCAATCGCTCGCGTGTTTGCCAATGCGCCTTGCACTGGCTGCCCAAGGTAGGTTCCCATGATTGACAAAGCGGAGAAGAAAAAATACAGGTACACCTTATCGCGACGGTCCAGATTCTGATTAGTCAGAGGTCTAAACCAGGGTGATTTGCAGTACAGGTAACCAACAACCAGGAAAATCGCCATGGTTTGAAAAAGTTGTAGAAAAAGGTTCATGGCGTCCTCATATCAATAAATTCCCTCTGACATCGTTACCAGAACTCCGCCGCTCCAAACTGTTCTGTGGTGTGGTTCGCTCCTGTTGAATTTCGGAAAATCCTGACTTTTTGTGTTTACGTATCTCTTGCAGCCCTGAGATTATATCGTAAATTACGTCGTAAATTTTCTCAAGCTTCCAAACGAAAGCCGGTCCGAGCCATGCTCGGTTATGAGAGCGCGACCTCGGACCGGAGAGTCAAAAATTGATTGTGGTTTCAAATTTAGAAAACTCTACGGCGCTATAGTGTCGTAATCTTTACTTAACTCCTCGGCAGTCGGCGAAGGCGCCGTATAAAGTTGATACCATTTCCTAAACGCTTCAACAAAGACTTCCGCCATGAGGACCATCAAAACTATGGAAAGTGTGACAAGAAGATACAGACCTTTTGGCAGAAAGTTGTCGACGATGTTCAGATATCCGGCCGACATAACGACCGGTACCATGAATAGGCCTGGAACTGCCGTCACCCATGCGTACTTCGCTTTTCCCATTCTCAGGATCAACGCAGTGCCCACGATCAAGCCGCATGTGGCCAAGAGCTGGTTGCTCATGCCAAACAGAGGCCAGATCGTAGATATGTTTCCCGTGTAAACAAAATAACCCCATGCGAATGTAAACAGAAAACTCGTAGAAATGATCCCTGGTACCCATTTTTTTTCGTTGAACTTGGGAATAACTTTTCCAATCATCTCCTGGAGAAGGTAGCGTCCCACACGGGTCCCGGTGTCAACAGCAGTAAGAATAAACACAGCTTCGAACATAATCGCAAAATGATACCAATATGCCATCAATCCATTAAAAAAGGGTATGGACCCGAAGATATAGGCCATTCCGACGGCGAGTGAAACAGCTCCTCCGGGCCTTCCCTGCAACTGTTCGCCAACCGCCTGCGAAAGCGCAGGGAGGTTAACAACGCTCAATCCCAGTTTGTCAAGAACCGGAGCAGTAGTGTTTATGGCGAAGTAGTCTCCCGGGACCAGCACGCACGCGGCGATAAGCGCCAGGATTGCTACAAAGCCCTCAACGAGCATAGCGCCATATCCAACAAACAGAATGTCTCTTTCGTTACCGATCATTTTGGGGGTGGTTCCCGTTCCGATGATGGCGTGGAAACCGGAAAGCGCTCCGCAAGCGATTGTGATAAACAGGAAAGGATAAACTGTGCCAGGAATGATCGGTCCGCCACCATGAACATACTGGCTGATAGCGACCATCTTCAATTCCGGCTGAACGATAGCAATCCCTATGGCCAAAAGGCTGATGGTGCCAATTTTAAGATATGTTGAAAGATAATCCCGCGGACACAGGAGCAACCACACAGGGAGAGCGGAAGCGACAAATCCATAGGCCGGAATAAATAAGGCCAACTGGGGTTTTGAAAGAGTCAGCCATGAAGACAGAGTAGGACTAGCAGCGACATAAGGACCGGAAATTATGCAGAGGAATAACAGCGCCACTCCTATGACACTGGCGCCCTTTACGTCTCCCGGTCTCAAGAGTTCCATGTAAACACCCATGATTAGCGCAATGGGAATGGTGCAAAAGACAGTCCATGTCCCCCACGGGCTTTGAAACATCGCGTTTACAACCGCTATCGACAGACCAGCAAGGGTAAGAATCAGAATGAACAATATGGCGAAAGACGCTACTGTGCCCGCCCTTTTACCGATCTCCGAAGTGGCGATGGCAGAGAGGCTCTGACCTTTGTGCCTTACGGACGCGAACAGCACTACCATATCGTGAACCCCGCCGGCGACCACAGCGCCAATAATAATCCAAAGCGCGCCAGGCAAGTATCCGAACTGCGCTGCCAGGACCGGCCCAATTAAAGGCCCTGCCGCGGCGATAGCCGCGAAATGGTGGCCAAAAATCACGTATTTATTGGTCACATGATAGTCATGGCCGTCTTCCATCACAACGGCTGGTGTAGGTCTTGATGGATCGAGTTCAAGCACCTTCCGTGCGATAAACAGGCCGTAAAAACGGTATGCCAGCGCAAATACCAGTAAAGCAACGAACACGAGAGTAAAAGCGTTCATGTTTTTCTCCTTCGTCGAATACGCCTAATGAGCTGATGGCTCTATTATACTGATGGTTGCCTGAACGTGTGGCCGCGCAAGCAGCTAGTCTGCAGACGACACCCTTTCGAGTCATGAAACCATTGACCATGAAAACTTTGATGTGGCCTAATTGTCGGCCATAAAGATGACATTCCCGATTTATCCAGTTATGATCATTAGTAGGCGATGTAAAGTGTCAGCGCAACAACTGGCCTCTTAAGCGGTGATATAATCTGGCCAGAGGTATCGATGCCGGGATAACCGGCTTAAACAATTCCCCGTAATGAGAAGAAAAATCTTTCAGATCCTGTTCCTTTGTCCCTATAATAATGGAATATAAATTCGGAGAGGGCGAATATGACCAAGAACCACCAGAACCATTCAAAAACTAATAAGCGCGAAAAGCCGAGCCAATTTGAGTTCAGCTCTAGAAAACTACACAAAGACTGGCGGGTTTGGTTGGTTGTAGGCGTGATGCTCGCAGCAATAATTATTTACGTCCTGACTCTCGATGATTCGGTTGTGCCAATAAGTATTCGACACTGATTTAACTTGGACAGCAAAGGAATAGCTTTTATTTTGGCGCTCGATTCTGGAGTTTGAAAATGATCCTCTCCACGTTGCAGACGGGTGAATTCCTTGTCGAGGCCACTTAATAAAATGCGAGTCACTGCCGCTATCGTTTTATGGAGCAAGGCCCATGCAGGACCAAGACAAAACCAAAGAGCAGCTAATCAGTGAGTTGAATGAGTTGCGGCGCAGGACGGCGCCATTAATCGACTCGCATAATAAAATCTCGGCTACAGAAGACGCATCACACGATAAGAATTGTTGGGAAATGTATCGTGAACTCGTTGACTGCACGAACAGCATTATCCTTCGCTGGAATAGTGACGGCAAAATAACTTTCATAAATAACTTCGGTCAGGAATTCTTTGGATTTAGCCAAGACGAACTGCTGGGTCGAAATGTTATCGGGACCATCGTTCCTGAAACGGACCATTCCGGCAAAGATCTGGTAAAAATGATTCGCGACATCGGCGCTCGCCCCGAACGCTACGTGAGCAATCAGAACGAGAACATGCGCAGAGGAGGAGACCGGGTATGGATTTCGTGGACCAACAGACCAATATTTAACGAGAATGGAGAGGTTCAGGAAATACTTTCAATTGGCAACGACCATACCGTCCTTAAGCAGGTAGAGGAAGAACTGCGCAAGGCAAAAGCAGGGCTTGAAGAAAGGGTCGAAGAACGCACCGCGAAATTGCGAGAAGCTGTAGAACTGCTGGAATACCGGCTCCTGGAGCGCGAAAGAGTGGAAGAGGCCCTGCGTGAGAGTAAACAAATGGTGGCAGGGATCTTGTCCGCCTCACCTGTAGGAATAGGGTTCACATCTCTTTCCAGAGGTATGTTGTGGGTTAATCAGGCATGGCTTGATCTTTTCGGTTTTCAAGATGAGAAACAGGTACTTGGGCAAAACACCGCAAAGCTTTACCCATTCCAACAAGAATTTGAACGTGTCGGAAACACTCTCTATTCGGCCCTCGAAACGGGAAAGGTCGCGGAAACCGACGCTTTGATGGTACGAACCAATGGAGAGGTCTTTTACGCCAGCATTCGCATGAGCCCCTTCGATCCATCAGATCTGTCAAAGGGCATTATTGCGGCAATTTCAGATATCAGTAAACACAGACGCCTCGAAGAAGACCTCAAGGAGAGAGAAGAGCGGTATCGGTCATTAGTTGAGAACAGCTTTGACGGCATAATGCTGCAAAAGGGGCTGACCATAGTGTTCGCTAATAACCGGTTGCACGAGATTCTTGGCTATGAAGCCGGTGAACTGGAAGGCAAGGAGCACTGGACGATTTACCACCCGGATTACCAGAAAATCACGCGTCAACGGGCTCTAGCCAGGATTAGGGGTGAAAAGACAATTTCGCAATATGAGGTAAAACTACTGCGAAAGGATGGGTCTTTTTTTAGGGGTGAAATTCTGGCGCGTGCGGTCAAGGTCCAAGGTGAGTCTGGGGTACAGGTTTGGATCAGGGACATTTCCAAACAGCGGAGATCTGAACAGGCTCAAAAACTATTGGCCACCGCTGTTGGACAGGCGACTGAAAGTGTTATCATCACGGACACAGAGGGGAATATCGAGTATGCAAACCCGGCTTTCGAAACAATTACCGGTTACTCTAGAGATGAAGTTATCGGTAAGACCCCTCACGTTTTGATGAGCGGATACCACGACAAACGCTTCTATAAAGATCTTTGGGCTACTATCAGACGCGGAGAAGCATGGAAAGGCCAGTTCGTAAACAGGAGAAAAGATGGAACACTTTATCAGGAAGATTCGGTAATATCTCCAGTTCGAAACTCTTCAGGACAAATTGTCAATTTTGTGGCTGTGGGACGCGACAGAACACTGGAAATCGAACTTCAAAAGCAGCTCTTCTGGGCCCAAAAAATGGAAGCGGTTGGCACATTGGCCGGAGGCATAGCCCACGATTTCAATAACTTGCTCCAGGTCGTTTTGGGGTATTCGGAAGTAATACTTCAACGTGAGAAGAAGGACCAACAGGACTATCCCGAGATTCACAGCATCTATGAGGCTGGCAAACGCGGGGCAGAGCTTGTTAACAGATTACTCACGTTTAGCAGAAAAGTTGAACCAAAGCTTCGCCCTATTAACATAAACCAGGAAGTGATTCAGGTTCAGGCCCTACTTGCTCGGACCATACCCAAAACGATCAAGATAGATCTACGCTTAAGTGGCGATTTGGAATCAGCCCAAGCAGACCCGTCACAATTGGCCCAAATCTTGATGAATCTTGCGGTAAACGCGAGGGACGCCATGCCGGATGGCGGTGTATTTATTATAGAAACCACCAACGCTGAACTGGATAGGGAATTCTGTCTCAGACATCTTGGAGCTAAACCTGGACGATATGCCCTGCTGGCCGTTTCCGATTCCGGCCATGGCATGGATAAAGATACATTGCTTCATATCTTCGAGCCATTCTTTACTACCAAGGAAGTGGGAAAAGGCACCGGCCTCGGACTCGCCACGGTTTACGGAATTGTCAAACAGCATGATGGCTACATAATCTGTTATAGCGAGCCAGGGCATGGGACCACTTTCAAAATTTACATTCCTGTTATTGCCTCGGCTCAAGATTCTGCGACAGCAGCAGACGAAGCGCCTATTAAAGGCGGGAATGAGACCATCCTGCTAGTGGATGATGACAATTCTGTCAGAAACTGGGGCGCTCATATCCTGAGCGATTCTGGTTATGAAGTCAGGACCGCTGCCAACGGGAAAGAAGCGCTGGAGACATACAAAAAGGAGAGAGAGGTGATCTCTCTAGTCATTCTCGACCTGATCATGCCAGAAATGGATGGATCACGTTGTCTGGTGGAAATTCTAAAGATCGACCCAAAAGCCAAAGTGCTCATGGCCAGTGGCTACCCTGTAAATTGGGAGGACGAAACATCCCTGACTAAAGGGGCAAAGGGATTTGTCCATAAGCCTTACGACACGAAGCAATTTCTGGCGACTGTTCGAGCAATACTGGATACCGACTAATTATCCGGCGCCTCATATCAACCATATCTCCGCATTCTTCTCAGTTTTTTAAGAAGTCTCTTTCGAGCCAATATAGACTTTTTCTTTTTCTTGACGCTAGGCTTGTCATATGCACGCCTCTTCTTGGCTTCTCCAAGGACCCCGGATTTCTGAAGTTGCTTTTTAAATCTTCTTATCGCGTTTTCAAATGGTTCGTCTTCTCTGACCACAACACCCGGCATATCTAAGTGTTCCTTTCCAAGAACAGTCCATCTCATGAAATTGTAAGGCCAGGGATCGCGCTTGCTCACCCTGGCCTGATCTAAACTTTCAGATTACAAACAGCGAGTTACCAGCGCGACCCGCCCGAGCCTCCGCGTCCGTCGCCAGAATTGGTCTTGGGACGAGCCTCGTTCACTTTCAGGTTGCGACCGCCGAGGTCCTTGGAATCCAGCTCCTGGATGGCCCGAAGACCTTCTTCTCGATTCTGCATTTCGATGAACCCGAATCCTCGAGAACGATTCGTAAATTGGTCGACGATGATCTTGGCGGAATCTACTACTCCATACGGTTCAAAAAGGCCGTTGAGTTCGCTCTCGTTCGAATCGAAAGACAAGTTACCTACATAAATCTTAATACTCATTTTCTAGCTCCTTTAGAAAAGCGCACCGCACATTTGTGAGAGCGCGGTTAACAGATACGAACAAGGGCTTTTTGTGATCGGGGATAAACCGGATGGAATTACGGAGTGCAGTCCTCGGCACGGGCGCCTATGTCCCAGGATCTTAATCCTTGCATAACGCCCGCAGTCCTTGACTAGAGGTCGACTGGAGAAACACAAGTTAAGTTTCAGTTATTATAATGCGCCATAGATCTTTGCTTGTCAAGTGATCTTATCGATGTTGATGACAGTTTTGCCACTTGACAATGATGGAATCGTAAGTAATGTTAAGTTCATTATGGACGAAGGAATATATACCTTCCCTAGAAAATTTAAGAATGAGCCAAACAGTTGGAATTAAACTGTAATAACAATTCCCAATCATAGGACTTCCCCTAAGTGAAGAATATAAGGAATTATGACTAATCTACAACTATTAACAAGACTCAAAGACTTAACCGTTAAGGCGGGAGACCAGCTTCGACAGGACTCTACAGATAAGATAGAAGCCACGCTGACAGAGATTAATTACATCTTGGCGCTGGAGATAACCAGAGAATTAAGGGAAACCCCTCATCAATAGATAATAAAAAATAATCAAATGGATGCTAACGGACCACGAACCTGCGCCAGAGAGCGATTCCCTTCGAGGACTCATTTTCCGCTTTAAGCCTCCTTTCCATGTGGTCGTGCGCTTGTTCCATAAAAGCTTCTATCCGGGTTTTCTCGTTGGTTTTCTTCAATCCATCGTAAACGAGTGTCAGCATGGGTATTTCGGGCCTGGCCTTGAGCGCTCTCATTAGGGCCGCCGTAACCACTGTCCCGTACGAACAGTTGAGGGTCATGAGATTCAATACTCCGTCTGCGCCCGTATCCAAGTCTCTCAATGCAGTGGCGATAGGCGCTGTTATCCCCGCAGGCAGCTTGGTATGTGCGTAGTTGGTTGCGGTTTTCCACATGCCGATTCCCATCAGGTCCAGAGGGCTCTTTGTCACGTCCCTTGCAGCTCTTGAACCTCTAACATTCAGCTCCAATATAGTCATCAAAGTATAGAGCAGGCCGTGGCGAGCAGCTTCTCTGGACTGGCCGCTTAGCAGGCTCCA
>JARLHM010000102.1 GCA_031292235.1 Syntrophaceae bacterium
ACTGAAGCCGCTACAATGCTCAAGACTGGACGAGCCTCCCTGACTTTAAAAAATGGCAGAATCGAAAATATTTCAAATAACGCAATATTTGTCACTCTGGAACAGGTTGCAAGAAAGGCCGTACTGGAAGGAATACCACTAAAATGGCAGGGTTTTTTTGATCCCGACACTACCCCTCTGGACCCTGATACAGGAGAAGGCAATCCTTACGCGACTTTCGCCTTCGCTGCTCAACTTGCAGAAATTGAAATCGATATCCTCACAGGAGAGGTTACAGTCACAAAAGTTGTTGCGGCGCATGATGTAGGAAAGGCTATAAACCCTGATTGTGTAAAGGGCCAAATTTATGGTGGGGTCGCGATGGGATTAGGTTTTGCCCTAATGGAAGAATTTGCGCCGGGGAAAACAGTCTCCCTCAAAGATTACCATGTGCCTACGTGTTCGGATATGCCTGATGTAAATGCCATAATAGTTGAAGACGCTGAACCAACAGGTCCTTACGGAGCAAAAGGAGTGGGTGAACCAGCCTTAATACCTACCGCTCCGGCGATACTTAACGCGATAGCTGACGCTTTGGGGTCAAGAATTTATTTTTTGCCGGCCAACCTGGAACGGGTCATGAAAGCAATCCATTCAGGGACCTCAAAACCTCTTAAAATAAAACTGATGGTTTAAAACAGGATATTACGATCAAGATCAAGGAGTCGTCATTTATGTCTAGGACGCTTATCAAGAACATAGGAACATTGATTTCCGGAAATATCAGAAACCCTAAAATAAACGCAGACAGCATATTGATAGCAGACGGGAAAATAAGCGCTATAGGACCGGTTTCGGAATTAGCTGACGGAGTCGATTCAGTAATAGACGCGAATGGAACAACCGTTGCTCCAGGCCTTATTGATTCGCACTGTCACGTAGTCCTTGGTGATTATACTCCTAGACAAAAACAGATGGACTTTATTGAAAGTGAAACTCATGGAGGAGTAACTACAATAATATCAGCCGGTGAAGTCCATTTGCCGGGACGACCTACAGATCCTGCCGGGACCAAGGCCCTGGCTATCCTGGCCGCAAAATCTTTTACAAATTTCCGACCCGGAGGCGCTAAAGTAATTGGAGGTTCAGTAATCCTTGAAAAAGGCCTTGTCGAAAAAGATTTTGAAGAAATGGCTCGTGAAGGTGTCCGAGTAGTTGGTGAAATAGGTTTGGGCACGGTCAAATTTCCAGTGGATGCCGTGCCAATGGTAAAATGGGCCAGAAAAAACAATATGACGGTTTTGATGCACACAGGCGGGACCTCAATACCCGGAAGCGACACTGTTACAGCCGAACAAGTTATAGCTACCGACCCAGATGTCGCCTGTCATGTTAATGGTGGTCCTACCGCTATGTCCTCGGGTGAAATCAGAAAACTCATTAATGACACTAAATACGCAATTGAGCTGGTTCACTGTGGTAATCCCAAAGCCCTTCTAGATGCTGTAAATATGGGGCTGGACAGCAAAGCGCTTTCCAGGTTCATTATAGGCAATGACGCTCCTTCTGGCACTGGCGTCATACCACTAGGGATTTTAAGGGTAATTTGCATGGTAGCGTCGCTGTCTGCCGTGACACCCGAGCAAGCCATTTGTATGGCTACTGGCAATACTGCAAAAGTGTTCAAGCTTGATACAGGCGTCGTTCAGGTAGGGGCGCCCGCTGATCTCATAATGCTGGACACCCCCATGGGATCAGTTGGGAAGACCGCTTTAGACGCCATAAAAGTTGGTGATATTCCTGGGGTCTCCATGGTGATGATCGACGGAAAAGTCCACGTGAAGACAAGCAGGAATACCCCTCCTGCTGCTAAAAAACCGTCATTCAATTGAACTCGGCATTTAACATTATAAACGCGGACACAAATGAAAATTGATAGCCTCAAATGTGTAGGATGCGCCGATTGCTTGCCGATTTGTCCTCAATTGGCAATCAAGATCAGGAATAGGAAAGCTGCTATAGACGAAAAATGTAGTGATTGCGGCGCTTGCCTCCGAGTGTGCCAAAACGACGCCATTTGCGCAGAATATATTCCACCGGAACAGTACGTTCAATGCGAGGCCTGCCCAATAAGATGCAAAATAAAAGAAGGTTTTCTAGGCGCCTGTCAAAGGTACCAAAACAGAGACGGCGCTCTTGAGCGAACAATCAAACTCAAAAAACTATCCGATGTAAAGAATGTGGTGGGAGAAGACTGGAGGAAGGAAATCCGCCGTCCCCTGATAACAGCGATTGGGGCTGGAACCACATATCCGGATTGTAAACCTGCGCCACACATCATCCAAAACAAGGTTCATGGAATTGATGTGGTAACAGTCGTCACAGAGGCGCCATTGAGTTACTCGGGAGTAAAAATCAAGGTTGATACGGATAGAATGTTGGGTGAGGAAGGGTCCCCGATCTCTTATCATCGGAAAAAAGTCGGGCATCTAACCACTGAAGAATATGGTTCCAAAATGTTGTCTCTGGGAGGAGTAAACCTTCTTACAGGTCCGGACGGTCTTTTTGTGGCCAAAGTAGTGGCAGACGTAGCAAATCGAAAAAAAATCCGGCTTAAGATTGGAAATGGAGCCGTATTGGATCTTCAAGTTGGTGGTCCGCCGATAATTAACGGAGAAAAGGATTACTTGATGCGTGTGGGATGTGGGAGCGCGACGCTTGGATTATTCGCCGAAATGTTAAAAAAAGTCGCTGATGAAGTAATAATCCTGGATTCTCATTTGACCGGGTTAATGAGTGAACATGCCGCCGGAGTTTATGTTGGAACCGCCCCTTCAGGAGTTAAGCTAAAATTTCCCAGAAGCACGCCCGGTAGATATTTTGGAGATCACGGTAGTGGATGGGGAGGAACGTCAATCGTGAATCCGCAGGAAGTAATTGAAAGTGTGGACTCCAAAATAGCTAAGCCTGGAATGTTGATTTTAATAACAGAAACAACCGGAAGACAAGCCGCCATGTTTCAATTGACCTCAACAGGCTCTCTAAAGGAAATAGCAATAACGGTAAAAGCCAAAGAAGCTGTTCAGACTATAGCGGAGACATGTGAAAATTCCCGCGTATCGGCGATCTATTGCGGCGGTTCTGGTGGGAGCGCTCGTGCAGGAGTAACTAAGTACCCGATTCGGTTGACATATGCGGTTCATACAAACAAAGCTAAATTAACTGTAGGTGGAGCGCCTACTTTTGTTCTGCCTGGAGGCGGAATCAACTTCATGGTCGATGTTGAAAAAGTCATGCCGGGAGCTTTCAGTTGGACCCCAACGCCTGCGACTATTTGCCCCATTGAGTATACCATGACACTTGATGACTACATAAAAATGGGAGGGCACCAAGAAGCGGTCAAGCCTTTTATTAAAGGGGACTAGAGTCTGAACAAATGGGAAGCCGAAATTCTTGTTCTTGGTGATCAGAGCGTTCTTATCGATTGCGGACCGATGAGAATGATAATTGAGGGTTTTGAAGGGCCTCAGCCGCGTCCGGATTTGTGTGTAAAGGCCGCAAACTTTTCAATAAAAATCTTGGAAGAAATCGCTGCGGCCAAGGCCCAACTAAGTAAAACGGCAATCACTTCTGACCCCCCATCAGGTGATGGTGTTTCATACAAAATGTGGCAGGCCGCCAGGAGGATTGGCGCTCATGATTTGACACCCATGGCCACAGTCGCAGGAGCGGTTGCAGACGCTACAGCAGATTTCTTGCACGGGTTTGGAATGACCAGATCTATTGTAAACAACGGTGGAGACATTGCAATTCGACTAGCAGGCGAAGAATGCGTCAATGTTGGTGTCCGATCTGATATTGACAGGTCTGAAATTTCTCACCGTATATCAGTTTCAAAAGCCTCTGGTGTTGGAGGAATTTGTACTAGTGGGCTGGGCGGCCGAAGTTTCACTCGAGGCATAGCGTCCGCTGTCACTGTATTGGGGGTAACGGCGGCGATAGCTGACGCTGCGGCCACGTCGGTAGCCAACGCGACATATATCGATCACCCGAATATCATCCGCATAAATGCTGATCAATTGGACCCACTAACTGATCTCAAAGGTGTCGAAATCACATGCGGTGTGGGAGACCTGGAAAGGGAATTCATCGATAAGTGTTTTAGCAATGCGCTTAACTATGCAGACACTCTTGTGGATCAGGGGACAATAGTTGGGGCTGTGGTTTCAATTAAAGGACGGACACGCCTAACTAACGGAATAAAGTCTATGATGTCAGCTAGTTGTTAGATGAGTTTGCGGGGAACGGCATTTTTTAAAATGAGAGAAGAAGGGGAACTATCATGGAGATCAGGAAAATTTGCACAATAGTTGAAGAAACTCACACCGAAATGGGAAAAAACGTAACGCCTCCAACCAAACGAGCGGCCGCAATCGCAGTTATCAAAAACCCCTTTGCAGGCCGTTACCAGGAGAATCTGTCAGAATTAATTGAAACAGGCGAAAAATTGGGAGAGCTTCTCGGGAAGAAGGCCCTTGAAGCGCTAGGTATAAATTCTGACAAAGCTGAAAGTTACGGTAAGGGAGCAATCGTTGGTTCCCAAGGTGAACTGGAACACGCAGCCGCCATTTTGCATCCAAAACTGGGCACTCCTTTTAGGGAAGCCCTGGGTGGTGGTAAAGCCATAATCCCATCTGCGAAGAAAATTGGTGGACCAGGCACAGAACTGGATATTCCGATTCATTATAAGGACGCCGCTTTTGTAAGGTCACATTTTGACGCGATGCCAATCCGAGTTCAGGACGCTCCTCGTGGTGACGAGATCGTAGTGGCTCTTGTGGTGACCGATTCAGGAAGACCTTTGGCCAGGGTTGGTGGTCTCAAAAAAGAAGAAGCCAAAAAGGAAGACGGTCTGAGATAAAACAAGTAATGTTAAAGCCTCAGATTGAATATCGTGAAATTCAGAAAGCCTGCGTTCTAATGTTTTCTGAACAAGGTAGCAAAATGCTGGGAATATTTAGAGACTCGATATATCATACGCGAAAATGACACTTCGATACCCTGTAATGCTCTTGAAAAACATAGGGTTGACCAAAACCAGCACCAAGGATTTTATCCCTTCATTCTTGAAATCAGTAATCAAGTAATCTGAAATAATCCCTGGACTGTTAACCGTGCGCCAATCCTCCACAAACTGCTTTCCGTTCCAGCCTAAAGCTTCTATGGCAGACCCAGCTTCCGACTGCTTCGTGACGAGAATTTCATTTTGCCCCACTCCCTGTGAATTGCTGATCAATATTCTGCCGGGCATCTCGATGTCTACTGGGGACTGCCCCTGCTTGTACAAACGGATGCGTCTATGCAGGCCATAAAGCTTGTCCAGCTTTGTGGCCACCAAACGATTGTCTTGGTCAAAGGCCATCAGGCGCTGGTCCTGACTGAGTATTATCCTCAGAAATTGGTTATCAGGCCCGAATCGTCCAGAAGCGTAACTCAAAAGAAATGTGCCGGGCGGCAGATCAATTTCCCCAACTCGTTTTAGCTTACCGTCCTTAAATTCATATCTTTCCATCTTGCCACTGAACATGCCGGACGAATCAATCCGTTGCCCCACGAGCAATTGTTTTTCCTTACCGTCTACAGGTTCCGAGATCACTTTTAGTATGACGTCCGGGATTTGATCGACTACTTTAAGGTTCATTCCCCTGTATTGAATAATAGCGGATTCGAACCCTGACAGTGTTCTATAGCAAAGTATAAGTTCAGCGATCCCACTTCCATCAAGGTCTTTCGCTTCGGCGCTCACATAGATCGCAGGCGCCTGGGAAAACCGGGTTAGAGGCTTAAGGCCCCCATCTTCAAATCGACTTATCGTGATCCCGTTTTCATCGAGGAACACCACTTCATTCTTGCCATCGCCATCAAGGTCCCCAACAGTCACTGAAGCGATACCCATAGACATCTCTGGACTTCGCCACGGGGCCAAAGGTTGGCTGGAACGTCCAGGCAAGCTCACTAGGGCGGGGTTACGGCTAGGTAAAGTAGCCGCCGGTGACATACCCTCCGATTTATAGAACTCGAGTTTTGGGACCCCGGTCAGTCTCTTGCTAATCGCAGCGGCAAACATATTCAGAGCGCTAGGTAACGCGTGAATGTTATCAACCCTGATATCAGTGCTTACAGTAGGTTTATTTGCCGCAACGTTCCACATGATGCCCCGCATTCTGTATTGGTTGTCTTCACGAGACAGGAAGCCGAAAATCGCCATTTCTGCGCCGACTTTCTGCGCCAGTTTAACCGCTTCCTTATCGTCCTTGAAAGGGACCTTATCCTTCATGAATTTTTCGAATGCGCTATCAGGTATGACAATTACCATGTTCCCCATACTGTTTACTATAGACTTCACAGTGTCGGTGGCATGATCACAGAACGATTTCAGCTCATCATCAGAGGCGCCGGACAATAAGCTGAACGGTAAGGTAATAACTTTTAGTGGTTGATGGTTTTTCTCCGACCCGTCTACGCTACCTGCAAAGGTAGAAATGGCGAGAACCAGAAAAACCCCGAAGATGAGTCTGCTGCCAGTGACTGGAGTCATCAGTTGAATTATGTTATTGACCAAAAAAAAATACCAACTGACATTGCAGTTGGCGTAGGAGGAAAAGATTATTTTCTTGACCTTTCCTTAAGCAACTGCCGTGCCAAAGTTTGACTTAATTTTAATATTAACTAGATCATGATTCATATTATACGTTTAGCTGCATTTTTGTTCAATAGTTTTATGTCTGACCAACAGCCTTAAATCCAGGGCCGTGTCCAAAAATTTGAACACAAAAGGTCTCAATATCGTAACATGTTAATATAACGGCGCTTATCTATGTCAAAAAAACAAGCGGGGCCTGCCGAAAATTTGAACGCGCGAGTAATTTCTTGGCGCCTTTTTATCACTTGAATTTCGGTTTCAAAAGAGTCTTTAGTCGAAACGCGGATCACATGAACCTCAACACTCTGATTAAACAGACTTTTATTAGTAACGCGCCTGATAGCGCTAAATCATACGAAAATAGTTCTTAATCATTTCGAAATTTGCTTTAACATTTGCGATACCCTGAATCGCTGGGCCATGACCAGGCAAAACAAGGTCAATCTTGAGCTTTGATAGTTTCTCAACACTTTGTTTAAGCTGTTGACCGTTGCCACCCGGCAGGTCAACCCGTCCGATGCTGCCTCTAAAAATTACATCCCCGCAAATCAATGTTCTATTTCTAGGCCAATATAGGCACAAGCTGCCGGGGCTATGACCTGGGGCAAGCAACACCTCAAATTCGTGTTTCCCCAGTTTTAGGTCGCCTTCCTTCAAATAGAAGCTTACCGGAAATTTGGGCGCGTCTTTATCCTGAGAAGCGTACCACCTGGATCCCTCGTCGATCATGAACTTCTCTTCTTCTTTAGAAAGCGCCACCTTTACATTTGAACCTGTAAACCGAAGTGACCCGGTAAAATGATCGGGGTGACAGTGTGTTCCTATTACAACCTGAATCCTGTTTGGGTCAAACCCATCTTCTCGCATCCGATCAAAGAGATTATCAACACGCTGCTCAAGGCCAGGGTCAATCAAAACAGGGACCTTGCCGTCAATCACGTAGCTGTTGCAATTATTTTCCTTAGGATTATTCCAGAGATAGATGAAAAAATTGTCAGCTATTTTCATTGCGCGCAACCCTTGCAAATCATCGAATCTCCTTTTTTGACCATCCTTGAAATCATGGTTTGTTCACCGCAAATCGCACAAGGTAATGTTTCGACGATTTGAGCATAAGCCGGTGGATCCAGGGCAATTTCTTTTATGTCAAAGAATTTGGTTGGTTCCGATATAAGGGCTGAGGTGAATTCATCCCTGAGTTCTTGCATTTTCCTTTTGTCGTCATCAGTCGCGCTGCCTGCTTCTATCTTCTTTCTCAAATTGTGGGTAATTTCCCTTTCTGAAGACGGTTGACGAAAAGAGGCCCTAACCGCTTTGCCCTTTTCCCGATCATAGAATGTGAAAACCTGTTTGCCCCAATCCCGAAATATGAGATTGCCCTTGCCGAAAGTGCAACCTAAAAGCGCCTGAACAGCGTCAACTGAACATGAGTTGTTCTCTACGATACATACAAGTTCTTCATCCTCGGACCCTGAAGACTTCAACAGTCCTGAAGACGCTTTAACCGCTGCATAACCAATTGCAAGTCCAGGGCACACATGTCCGTGAAATGTAGCGCATTTTTGGAAGTCATCCGGATAATTAGTCATTGAGTTCATTCTCATGCTCCTTTGATTCAATTAGTTCCACGAGATGTTTAAGAATTCTGGCTGTTGCGCCCCATATGTTGTGACCCTCCCATAAATAGGATGTCATCTTCACTGGTTCTCCACGAAAAATCCACGTGTCTTCTCGTGATTTGGAAGGATCAAAGAAAATATCAAGGGGAGGATCAACAATTCCGGCAATCTCACGCGGGCTGACATGGTACTCATAGGGGTGGGGAATTAAACCCACGAACGGAACAACATGAAAACGAGTGGCGACCGTATAAAAATCGTCGAGTTCTGCGAGCACCTTCACATCAGCGGGCAATATTCCGACTTCTTCCAGTGTTTCCCGAAGTGCGCACGATTTAAGGTCCGGATCGGTAAGATCAAGTTTACCGCCGGGGAAAGAAATCTCACCCCTGTGATGTTCGACCATGTCGGATCTTTTTGTTAGCAGCACATGCAGGGCGCCATTTTTCTGAAATATAGGAACCAGGACCGCGGCAGTTACTAGTCCATCTACTGGGAGACTTATCTTCGGGTACCGTCGTCTGGCCGACACAAGCCGCTCTTCAAATGTGACAAGGTCGTTAAATATATGATTGTGGGCTTTTGACAAGGCAATAACCTGCCGAGATCATTGGAATAGTAGTTCCAGGATTAAATGTGGGGCAAAACGCGTACTAGCGAAAACGTCAGCCTGTCTTCGCGAGGACTAACCTTTTCTACTTTGGCCACTGCCCGGTCGTACGGATTCAGAGACACGCCGGGAGGGGTGTGCAACACTGTGTTGCATCCTAAAGACTCGATCTGCGCCAAATAGAACCTTGGGAAACGCTGGAGAACGATCACTTCGAATTCATCGCCCCTTCTTTGTTCCATATATTTTAAAAGATAGTACCTGTGTCGCTCCCGTTCAACAAGTGACGCTCTGTCCAATCTATATGAGATCTCGGAAAGAAGTCTGTCCAGAGTGTCGGCGTCAATTGGTCGTTCGCGCTCATCAACCGCAGCCTGAAGTTGTCGCTGGGTCAGCAGATCGGTATACCTCCTGAGTGGTGAAGTCGCCGTGGTGTAGACATTCAATCCAAGTGTCGAATGAGGTTCAGGGTATAGTCCAAGGTTTCCCCGGGCCAGCACCTTTTTGCATCTGTAAGATAACACTGGGTCATAATGTGATCCCAATTCGATCTTTTCCAATGGGGGCGGCTGGCTACGATAAATGCACGGAATACATTTGTCTTTGAGCGTCCTTGCGAACAGGTTATTGGCCAGTATCATGAATTCCGAAACGAGCACTTGAGAACTTGTTTCGCGTTCCCTAACAGTAACCTCGATTGATTTGTCCTCGGTAACCTTTATGTTAAGATCAGGGTCTTTGAAAATTATGGCGCCTGATGACACTCTCTTTTCCCGTAAAGCCCGCGCGACTTCGTACATCCGCTTCTCGACAGAGCCGGCGTCCAAGACACGTTGGTCGGTTTCTTCGTAAGAAAGTCTATCGGTAACTCTGATGAGCGAGCGGACTATACGGTAACCAATTATCCGGAAATTACGATCGAATGTCGTGACTGCGCTAATGCAGGGACGAAGCTCACCTTTAACGAGACTTGCAGCCTCTTCCGAAAGGACAGTCGGCATCATCGGCAACACAAGGTCAGCCATATAAATTGAGACTGCCCGTTCACGGATCTCCTTATCGAGTGGGCAATCATGGTCCACATAGTACGCCGCTTCAGTAATGTGGATGCCTACGATGGTGTTTTCTCCATTGAAACTAATCGATATCGCGTCATCGATGTCACGGGTGCTGGCTGAATCAATGGTTATCACATGGCGCTCGAATAGTTCTCTGGGAGAGTCATCTAAAGTCTTCGACGCGGCTAGTCGCGCCTGATCTAGGGCCGCGGATGAAAACTCAGTTGGGATCTGCTCAGTCCTCAATCGAATGTTTTCATCTTCAGACCATATCCCCAATTTGATGAGGACTTTAAGAGGGTCCCATACAGGATTAAGCGCCGCGCGTGAGAATATTTCCTTGACCTTCTTGTGGGTAGACCAGTCCATTCCGAGTAGGGCGGCCTCTTCCAGTAAGGCGTCCAATCCAGCGGGAGCGTCGGCCCTGTCGATATTTTCCCCATTTTTCAGTTTTGACAGATATTCAGAGCATCTCGACAAAAATTCAACACGTTCAATCTCTTTACGCCGACGGTTTTGTTCCTGTTCCACTTTTTCCGGGGTCGCGACTTCAATTGATTCAAGCCGGATTTTAAAGTACATGCGATTTTCAATAATGGCTCGAATCAAAGCCGCCCTGGAATCCAGGCTGTCATCTGAGCAAAACACCAGTTGGCTAAGGTCCTGAACACTGATCTGATTTGTCTCAGGACTTACAATCTCCCATAGTTCTTTCAGATCTATTGTCTTTTTGGTTTCGTCCCGTTTAACGCATAATTCTTTAAGACGGTGTGTCTGTTCATCTCTTGACGCGTGAACTGGGAAATCGGGCGTCTTGCCGCCAATAAGAGCGCGGTTAACGGATATATTGGACTCCTTGCCCTGATCATTGAGCACACGTAGACGGCGATCATCGACATCTAGAACTATGGCGCAAGATATACGGGAATCGTCGTAGTAGTCGATTATGTCGTTTTTTTGAAAGGTGGTCATCCAAGCCCCTTAACTTTTCAGATATAAGCCAAAAAGCTGCCAAATGATAGAACAAAAAAATAGTCTATGGTGTCTACCGCTCGGGAGCGCTCTGAATTATTGATGCAATATTGACCAATTATGTGTTAAATGAGTGCTAATAATCCGAACGACCCTGGTATTAGTCGACGAAAGAGAGGCGTCCAAGGCATTGAAGACCCATATTCAGGCTATTTTTGAGGAAAGCGCGCGCGTAAGAGACGCGTTTCTGGCTGAAGGCGTTGAAACCTTGATAGAGGTTGTAAATCAACTGGTTGAAGTAATAAAAAGAGGCGACAAAGTCTTGTTGTTCGGTAACGGTGGGTCCGCGGCAGACGCTCAACATATTGCGGCGGAATTCGTAAACCGCTATCAGATTGAACGGAGGCCCTTATCCGCCCTGGCTTTGACGACAGACACGTCTATATTAACCGCTATCGGGAATGACTACGATTTTGATGACATTTTCTCAAAACAGTTACAAGCCCTGGGCCGGAAAGGCGACGCTGCAATTGGCATCAGCACTTCAGGCAAATCAATCAATGTAAATAAGGGGCTTCAAACCGCGCGCGAGATAGGCATTTTAACCATAGGCCTTGGGGGCGCTCTTGATAGTCCAATGAAAGATTGTTGTGACTATTACCTGGCCGTATATGATTCGACAACGCCCCGAATCCAGGAAACACACTCAATCATAGGCCACACGATTATCGAAATGCTTGATATGAGGCTTTTCGGCTAGGTATAAACGACGATACGGCAATAATAATGTTTTTTACAGGATGTTAGAAAATGAGTGACCTAAAAGAAAAACTCCGCTTGAGTCCACAGGATTTAACATGGATCGCGCCTCCCGAAGGTTTGATTTCAGGGACAACAGCTTCAATTGAAGCGGTTGAGGACATCGTCGGGCAGGATAGGGCCGTAAAGGCCATCAAACGTGGTCTTGCAATGAAAAGCCACGGTTATAACATTTTTGTTTCCGGTACCAACGGAACAGGTCGAACGGCGACTGTTAAAAAACTCCTTGAAGAATTTAATGTCGGCGGTTCCGTCCCTGATGATCTATGTTACGTGAATAACTTCAAGGATCCCGATCAACCGAGACTCATTGCATTACCCGCTGGACAAGGATCCGTATTTCGCGATCAGGTCAATGACCTCATTAATTCCCTGAAGAAGAAAATCCCTGCGATTTTTGAGAGCGAAGAATTTCAGACAGCGCGCAATGAAATTGTTAACCGACACATGGGAGCGCAAAAGGCTTTATTCAAAAATTTTGAGAATAAAGTAACTTCCCAAAATTTCATGATGGTCCAGGTTCAGGTCGGTCCGTTCACCCGTCCGGATCTTGCGCCTGTAGTTGTTGGCAACCCGATGAAGATCGAACAGCTCGAAGCGCTGGTGGATGAAGGAAAATTTTCGGCGGACGAACTGACCAAAATCAAAGCGATGTACAAAGAATTGTCCCAGGAGATGGAAAAAATATTTAAAGAGGCGCGGGACATAGACAAGACAATTCAGGAAGATTTGGAAAAACTCGGCAAAGAATGGATTGAACCGTTGTTGAGGGATTCATTTTCCCAAGTTCGTGAAAGTTTCGCGACTGAAGCCGCTAAAAGCTATTTTGATGAAGTGGAATCCGACATAATGGCCCACCTGGAACGATTCCGTCCAAGGCTCGTGCCTCCACCTTCTGGAACAGAAGGCTCTGGGCCGCCGATGCTGATGCCTCCAGACCCATCGCAATTCAAATATTACGAAGTGAATTTGCTCATTGATAACTCTGAGACCACAAAGCCACCTGTAGTAATCGAGACAACACCGATCTACCGAAACCTTTTTGGGACAATCGAGCGCATCATAGATCAGAGCGGGGTTTGGTATTCCGATTACCGTCACATCAAACCCGGTAGTCTGCTCAAGGCGAATGGTGGTTTCCTGGTGCTTAATTCAAGAGACCTGGTCATGGAACCTGGTAGCTGGCCGACGCTGAAAAGGAATCTTCGAAACCACGTCACGGAAATCCAGGCCGAACCTTTTGGTTGGCTATTCAATAGCGCCCTCAAACCAGAAAAGGTCCCAATTAAACTTAAAGTCATAATGATTGGTGATGCGGAGGTTTATGATCTTTTGCACTGGTACGATGAAGATTTTCGTAAGATTTTCAAGGTTAAGGCTGATTTCGACACAAGCATGAGCAACACGGATGAAAATCGAAATAAGATTATTGGGTTTATAGCACGGATCAGCGCAGAGGAAAGCCTGCTCCCAAGTGATCCTGGCGGAGTGGAAGCCCTTGCACGTCTTGCTATCCGATGGGCCGGCCACAAGAAAAAAATCACTGCGCAGCTTGAACGTATTGGGGATGTGCTAAGAGAAGCGGACCTTGTCGCTCGTGAGGACGGTTCGGACATAATTCAAGCGCGTCACGTGGAGACTGCAAACGCGGATCGGATCGAACGCGTGAATATGTATGAAGATAAAATACAGGAATATATCGAAGACGGTATCATAATGATCGATACTGACGGGGAAAAGGTGGGGCAGATAAACGGGTTGAGCGTTTATTCACTGCCTGAAATCTCTTTTGGCAAACCGTCGCGCATTACAGTTAAGACCAGCATGGGCAAGTCCGGTATTATAAGTATTGAAAAGGAGGCCGAGCTTTCAGGTTCAAGCTATGACAAAGGCGTATTGATTTTCACAGGCTTTCTTCGTGATCGGTTTGCCCAGGACAAGCCTCTCAACCTGACAGCGAGCATAACATTCGAGCAGTCATATTCGGGTGTGGATGGAGACTCGGCATCCTCCACCGAACTATATGCTTTAATGAGTTCCCTGTCCGGCATCCCGATTGATCAGGGTATAGCTGTAACAGGTAGTGTAAACCAGAACGGAGAAGTTCAGGCTATAGGTGGCGTAAACCAAAAGATTGAGGGTTTTTTCAGGGTTTGTAAAGCGATGGGGTTGACTGGCCGTCAGGGAGTCATGATCCCCAAAACCAATGTTGGGGACCTTGCGTTGAATTCAGAAGTTGTTGAAGCTGTCAAAGAGAACAAGTTCCATATTTGGCAGGTTGACCATGTCGATCTCGGCATAGAGGTGCTTACTGGTATATCCGCTGGCGCCAGGGATGAAGACGGCGCCTACCCGGAAGGAACAATCAATTTCCTTGTCAATCAGAAACTGGAAGACCTGGCCAGGGGCATAAAGGAATTTGAAGACAGCGAAGAACCGGAACCTGAAGAAGAGAAACCGGAAAAAGATCACAGTTCCGTTGAAGAATGAATCAAATATCGCCATCAGTGGCCATACATAACATCTTTTATTAGTAATATCCTGCGATTGCAAAAGGCAGGCGGTTTATGTCCAAAGCGCGAGATATGCGCCGCCTGCTCCTCTTTCAAAATTAACCCGCGAATTGAAACCTTTTTCAATTATAGGCATCAAATAAGTTGTGGCCAATTAATTACGGGGAGGTCAATATGAATTATTGGGCTGAATCTGATGAATTAAAAATATACTTGCAAGAGATAGAGCGTTATCCTCTTCTTAACCGAGAACAGGAGATAGAATTGGCTAATAGATTTAGGGATAGCCAAGACGCTCAGGCGGTCAATGATCTGATAACATCTAACCTGCGCTTCGTTATAAAAGTTGCGTTAGGTTACCGCAACTATGGAATCAAGATAATGGACTTGGTTCAGGAGGGTAACATCGGACTGATCAAAGCAGTTGAAAAGTTCGACCCCGATAAAGGTTACCGTCTGATATCCTATGCGGTGTGGTGGATTAAGGCTTACATTCAAAACCACATAATCAGATCATGGTCCATGGTAAAAATGGGCACGACCCAGGCTCAGAGAAAATTGTTCTACCGAGTCGGAGACCTTCCCGAGGCCACTGATTTTGATATTCATCGTGATAACGTGTCCAAGCTGGCCGGCCGAATCAATGTGACAGAGGATGAAGTAGTAGACATGGCGGCCAGGTTAAAATCTAGAGACCTTTCGCTGGATGAACTCCTGGGTGAGAGTTCAAGAGATTCTTTTGCAGACACTCTCAGAGATGACACTGCGGACCAGGAACGCGATCTGGCAAAGAAGCAGGAGCTTGAAAACTTGAAACGATGGGTAGATAAAGCTGTGGAAAAACTGAACCCACGTGAAAAATATATAGTTGAAAAACGTATACTTTCCGATGAACCCGAGACCTTGAAAGAACTGGGGAAACACTTTGGTGTGACCAGGGAGCGGGCGAGACAGATCGAGCGGGCAGCGCTACAGAAATTGAGAGGTAACTATCAGTCGTCGGAATTGGTAGCCGCTTGATCGGCAAATCTAACGGAAAAATGTAATGAAAAGGATCGACGAATGCCAGTCGATCCTTTTTTAATTTGATGTCGCAATCCTAAAAACTAATCCAGCATAGTACAGATTCGATGGTTGAAAATCTGGACATCTCTAATCCCTATATGATGGCTGCTGGATAGGCTCGTACTTGTTTATTTTGGGGCTGAAAGGGCTTTCCTTGCCATCTTTGGTCACAAAGTGAGCGTCCATTAAAGAGGAGCACCCATTTAGGAAAACTGTCAAAGCGACGATTAGTATAATCAAGTAATTCATCGATAACCTGAGTATGCGTCTTGATTGAAATTAATGTCGCAATTATATCATCAGGAATCTGAATTGGCAATTTTCGCCAACATTTTCGCCAAATCCAGGCTTGTACGAACTTTCGATCGACTCTTCGTGTTGATCACTAATTGGGTTGGGTTAAGTTTTAAAAAAGGTCTTTGGCTAACGGGCGACGTATCCCCCCCTTTTGCAGGATCGTTCATCCAAGCGTGATCCAAAAGGTTGTCACCCGTTTTGCCAAAGAAGTTACGAAACCTTATAAGAAACGATTTCGTTAACTGTGAAAGAGTGAGTCGGTTTGACCGTCACTGTGGCGGAAAGCAAGGTCCAGGCACACCTTAAGCCAAATCCGACCGCTAATCCCCCCATTCAAATAAACTGATTTCGAAGCTAAGATTTTGTGTGAGGCCGTAATCACATAAGGAAGGTCTCCGTGAATCTCTCTCGCAGGACATCAAACCGAGCTAGCGCTATTGGCTTGAACTCTAGTCTGGATAAAGACATGGTTTCTTTTTGTTTCACGGATTTTTTCCTTCCTTGAACTGAAATGAGACGTATTTGATAATCCTATGGGACTATCTGCACAAAAAATGCCTTTATCCGACTAAACCCCCCGAGATCAGTCTTGTTCTCGGTTTCGAGAGTAAATATAATAGGTAAAAAACGATTGCAAGCTTTTTTTGCTTAAAATCCTATTTTTTTTTAATAAGGGCTTATTTACTGTAGATGTGCTGAAAGCATCTAACATACCAAGTGGTTATCTAGGCAGAGATCCTATTTGAAGAAAAATCTTAAACGGCGTTTAGTTTTTTGAGGTTTTCGCGGAGACAAGTTCCAGTCTGCGATTTCTCCATTTACCACGGCTCGGGGCCATTCCCGAGTCATCTTGTCGGCCCTGTCTTTTCCCACGATAGACGCGACTAATTGGAGCGCGTTTGACATCAGGGGAGGCCGTTCAGTCGGCGAATGCGCGTCGGTTGCCAATATGTGCGTCAAATCATTTTCCAGTAAATATTTCGCCGTAGTCAGCGCAGAGACTCCAGCGTCGCCGGTGATACTATCCGCTGTAATTTGAACTAAAAACTCTCCAGGTTTAAATAGAGTAACCAACTCATAAATAATTTCCGGACGGCGCTGAATTTCAATGTTTTTTTCAGGATGAGCCAGCACTATTCTTTTTCCCGAATTAAGTAGCATGCGGACAAAGTTTTCAAAACCCGCCGGCGCCTGCATGGCAGGTAGTTCAAGAAGGACGTAACGTCCTTCATTGATTGTTAGAACTGTTCCTTTAGAGAGGCATCCAAGAAGGTCGGCTGTTAGGCGAGCTTCCATCCCGGGGAAAATCGTCAGATTTATATTTTGAGCGACCAATTCCTGGTTAAGTTCCCGCACGACTTCCCTGACGCGATTGATATCACTGAAGAACTGTCCACTACCGTAATGAGGTGTCGCGACAATGCCCGAAAACCCCTGTTCAACAGCCATACGCGCCATTTCCAGGGCTTCATCCAAATCACGCGCGCCGTCATCGATCCCAGGGAGTATATGATTATGTAAATCGATCATTTTAGCGTTACTATAGTTGTAGCAATTTTCTGTCCCAACCAATCTAACCCTCCTAAGTGCCAAATTCAAGAAGGGGAAAAATGTTACGATCAACCTCCAACATTCGTTGTCATTAGAAAGCGCTTTCAACCAAGTCCTTAATGTTTATTAGGGAGCGCGTACTATTTCTTGACCGTCGCACTTTAATAGGCTACAATAACTACTGCTAATAATTATTTATTTTAGTCAATTGTGTCCAAATGATGAAATCCGATCCTCCCAATAGATCAATAGCAAAACTAATTTATTTGTACGCGCAACATTTTGTACGCGTACAATCTTGCATTTGTCTTGGTTTTTTTCTGGTGGCTGTTTTTGCCATGAACTCAATGGCTGAAGATCGGTGCGCGGAAA
>JARLHM010000103.1 GCA_031292235.1 Syntrophaceae bacterium
AGAATGAATGTGCCGGTTACAACAAAGACAATGTTGTGAGCTGGAAATGGTCGAGGCTTGCCGTCAGGACCGTACTTGCCGAGGCGTGGGCCCAAGATCAAGGCAAGCGCCATAGCGCAAAAACCACCGACACCGTGGACAACAGAGGAACCGGCGAAATCAACATAGCCATGCGCCAAACCCATAGTGGAACCTAACTGGGATAGCCATCCACCGCCCCATGCCCAACAACCGAATGTGGGGTATAAGATAGCCCCCATGAAGAGTTCGCATAGGATGAACGCCCAGAAAGTTATGCGTTCACATATGGCCCCCACGATAATGTACCCGGCTGTTTCCATGAACACGACTTGAAACAGAATGAGAGCATTACTTCCGACGTCGTAAGCAGGACCGCCTAAAAAGAATCCAGTGCCGCCCAAGAATCCCCATTGACCGCCACCTATGAGGAACTGGTTAAGCGTTGGCGTCCCGCCGAGATTAACCGGCGCCGCATTCACTGCTACTCCTCCGAACTGGAAAGCGAACCCACAGACATAGTACGCCAAAAAGGCGAAAACATACGCCGCAAAGTTTAGCATCATGAGATGGGCGGCGTTCTTCCGGCGCACCAATCCACAAGTAAGGAGGGCGAAACCCGCTTGCATGAAAAGCACCAGGTACCCAGTAAGGAGAGTCCATGAGAAGTTTATCCCTATCCGGTTGTGCCCCACGGTGTCGGCCAGTTTGACGGCGAGTGGTTCTTTGGCCGCCAGGGCAGTGAATTCCTCAAACTCCTTTCGCTTTTTCGCATAATCGGGATCTGATTTGTCGGTCGGCTCGACAACCACAAACGAATTCCCGCCCCCATCAACTGCGTTCAGAGCATTGCCGGTCGTAATACCCGATGGATCGGGCTTTGGCTCCGGAGCCTGAGTAGCCGTCGATTGAGCCGCTCCAGCTTGAGGGTTCGATTCCTCGGCAAGAACCGGACCCATCATCAGCATCCAGGCAATAAGTATTGAAATGGACATTAATACCTGTAATGTTCTTCCTCTAACCATACTCTGCTTCTCCTCTCATTGAAGTTGTATCTGCCTCAGGCCAAAGCCTTTTTGCCTTAGGGCTTAACAAATGGCTTACGACACATTCAAACACCTGCAATAAAAAATACCGGTTGACATCTTAGCAATTAGTGCGCCAGACATTCCGAAAGCGCCCCTGAAGCTAACAAGCCGAAAACTGACTCATCCAGGCTTGATGGATAAACATACCAATTAGTTGGTTAATAACGAGATACATACAACTATGTAGGCTAATATGTTCCTTTCCGTATGTATTAGGAACTTCGCGTCGCATCACTAACTCAAACGAGTTCAATTTGAAGCGCCTTTAACATGAGTTTTGATCAAAGCCGTAAACTGCTCAGACCAACTCGTGGAATTGGGTCCTCTGGCGCCTAAAGTGCAAGAGATATATATTTGGGGAAAAAGATATTAAGTTCTTCAGGTAGACATTGACTGAAAGAGTCATAAAGAACTGGTCTGGCTCAGGTCATTCGAGGTAATCAAATGTTTTTTTCGAACAAAGACGAGGGAAATGAACGCCACGGAACTGTGATAGCGGCATTGGGAATCAACCCGAAAAATCTTACCGAGAAGTATCTGGAATTGTTAGCAAAAGAATTTGGCTGCACATTTGAAAAGGGAGAACTGCTTATTTGGGTTGAAACTAATGAAGAACGGGCGGAGCAAATTTTCGATACTTTACGAAAAAGAAATTCCCTTTTTGACTGAGAGAAAGGCGCTTTAGCAATGAGAAAAGCATGCGCGGATTGCGTCTATCCTGAGATATCGCCGTGACAACCATCGAAAACGCCGTCTTGGACGATATACCGCAGTTGTGTGAACTTCTGACACTATTGTTCCAACAGGAAACGGATTTCCAGCCCGACGTCGAAAAGCAGTGTCGAGGATTGAGCTGGATTATTGAGCGTCCGGAGGTGGGCAGCATAATTGTGCTCAGGGAAGGTCCCATCGTTTTAGGAATGGTTAATGTGCTCTATACGGTAAGTACCGCATGTGGTGGCCGTGTCGCGATTGTCGAGGACATGGTTGTTCGACCTGGAAGCCGTAACCGTGGTTTAGGTTCCTTAATGATTCGTAGAGCAATTGAATTTGCGGGGTCCGCCGGTTGCCTTCGCATCACGTTGTTGACCGATAGGACAAATGATTCCGCGATCCGCTTCTATCAACGTCATGGATTCGCGCCTTCGGGAATGATCCCGTTTAGGTTATTGTTAAAACAATGATAAGGAACTTTACAGTCAACCAATAATGATTTTTCTATTTCTTCATGTGTTCTAATGAGAGGGAACGAAAAATTGATTAGAGCAGGAATACTATTCGTTGTCGCGGGATTGGCGGAAATCGGAGGAGGTTATATGGTCTGGCTCTGGTTGCGAGAACATCGGTCTATTTGGTATGGGATTATTGGGAGCGCGGTCCTTTGTGTCTACGGTGTCATCCCCACCCTGCAAGGCTTTCCGGATTTCGGAAGAATTTACGCTGCCTACGGAGGGGTCTTCATTTTGCTATCCGTGTTCTGGGGATGGGGTATCGATCGTAAAACCCCAGACATGTATGATTGGATTGGGTCGGCAATCTGCCTGGTTGGAGTATACGTGATGCTATGGGCGCCTCGTCAAACATGAATCAAAAATTAGGCCGCCGACACAGAATCAAGCGGCGGCCGATTTAGAAATTTTCTTTTAAGCGACGCCCAATTGTCTCAATAGGCTAGCGCTTCAGTCAAGTTGGCGGACAGTTCCTTCTTGAGTTTCCCAAGCGCTCGTTTTTCTACCTGTCTCATGCGCTCCCGGCTTGTTCCAAAATGCTCTCCAAGTTTCTGGAGAGTCCACGGAGAATCGCCCATAAATCTTTTTTCGACTATAAAACGTTCTCGATCATCAAGTTTCTTTAAGGCGTTACCGGCGGCTTCATGAAGTTCTTTATCAGATTCCATAGCAATCATTTGGACTTCCTGATTGTCTGATTCGTCTTCAAGCATTTCGATGGCTGTGAAACCCTTGTCATCGCCAAGAGGTTCGTTAAGGGACCAATCCCTTGCTTTGACCCTGGCTTCAACTTCAATTACGTCATCGGACCGCACATTCAGTTCTTCCGCCAATTTTTCTATACGTTCTGATCGAGTTTCCGCATCCTGATGTTCACCGATGTCCCCGATTCTGAAAAACAGTTTTCGTTGGGCTTGAGTTGTGCCCAGTTTCACCAGGTTCCATGACTTGAGTATGAAGTTTTTTATGTACGCTTTTACCCACCATATTGCAAAGGACACCAACCGGTAGCCCTTATAAGGATCAAAGCGTTTCACAGCTTTCATCAAACCAATTGAACCTTCCTGAATGAGATCCTGCACTGGCAACATGTAATGTCGGTACTGAAACGCGATCTTAACGACAAATGGCAGATGTGATACCACCAATTCGTGGGCCGCTTCTACGTCTCCAGATTCTCTAAATTTCACCGCAAGCGCAAATTCTTGTTCAGCCGATAGAGGCTTTATAGTACGGACTTGGGCCAAGAACTGGTCTATTTGGTTGATCGCTACAGCATAGTTCATTCCTACACTCCGATTCTTTCCCCAGGATAGATACTTGTTAACTTTTTGTGGTTGACTATGTTTAAGCTCTTAACAATAAAACACATTATCAAATGTTCACTCTTTATAGTTATGTCAACCCTTAGCGCAAAAAGTTCCTTCGCTATCTTTCGAGAACTAAATATGCTAACATAATTGTTGCGTAAAATTCCACATAATAATCTTTTAAATCACTCGTAACTGACCCTTATTCGACGGGACGCTTTCTTTGACTCTTTCAACAAAGTCACTGTGAGGACTCCCTAACATTTATCAACGGCAAAATGCTCGATTCGCGCCACAGAGGAGAGGCCCACGGGCTTCTACACTGAGATAAGTTTCCAAATAGTTCATCCATTTCCCTTTTCATAGTCCTGAATTCATTTCTAAATTTTCCTGAATGAAATCTATTTAGAGAGTACATTGGACTCACTCCTTCCAAATCCGGGCAATCTCTCACATCATTCAGTATATTTAGATTCAAATCAGCGGACTTGGATTCAAAAAACACGGCTCCCAAAAGCAAAAGGGATTACCGATTAACCTATAACTTTGATAAAGTAATTTGTTGATGGAGGTTCTTATGGACAAAAATCAAAACATGCTGATTGAACTCATTGAAGAAATTGAATCCAGGATATTGGACGGGGGAAAGATCGAGAGGAAAGAAGCCGCTGCCTTGTGGAACCTGCCTTACAATTTGCTAATGAAGCTGGCGGCAGCCGCTGATCGGATAAGGATCAACTTCCTTGGCAACAGGTTTGACTCGTGCGCCCTGATTAACGCCAAATCGGGAATGTGCTCTGAAGATTGCGCATTTTGCGCGCAATCCGCCAAACATGGAGGCGCCAGCGAGATCTATGACCTGAAATCGACAGCAGAGATCCTCGACGCCGCAAGGGTGGCAAAAGCCTTTGGCGCTGGGCGCTTCTGCACGGTAACCAGCGGTGGGGCGCTAAGCGAACAGGACTTCGACAGGTTAATAGAGTCTCTACGTATAGTGAAATCCGAGATAGATATTGCGCTTGACGCTTCCCTAGGCTTCCTG
>JARLHM010000104.1 GCA_031292235.1 Syntrophaceae bacterium
TAAGATCAAATCAACACCCGCCATCATTATAAATGATGGAATGACTATTGTTGGCGGTATAAAACCCGACGAATTGGCCGAATATTTGATTGGGGTGAACGACGGAGCTTCCCTTACCGTCATATTGAAATCCATGATCTTGTCAGGGAGAGCCGAGGCCGCCGCTGGTCTAGTATGTGAAAAGGAAAGGGCTGACGCTCTTCTTCCTATTTATAAATCCCCTGAATTTTCTCAGCGGATGGGCGCACTTTTGGTCATGGAAGAGGTCCTTGATCGGAATCCTAGTGTCCTTAACCCAATCGTAGATAGATTGATAGAACTGCTCCAGTCCGAAGATGTCGGGTTGAGAGGCGACACGGCGTCCATGCTGGGGCGTATTGGGTCACGCTCCGCTATCCCCGCGCTCAAAAAGGTCGCTGAAGACCCTAACGCAGATGTTAGAGACGCCGCTCTTGAAGCGTTGGAAAATTTTCATGAGTGTATCTAGTGAAACTCACCTTGAAAAGACAAGACTGACTTAGATGCTTAGGGGGTTTTTTGGCCAGAGAAAAACGTAATGTTGAAAAGGGCGACCGGCTCTGGTACAGGCTAGTGCTTTTCCTCGTGCCCCGCCTGGTTACTGGATATTTTCGCCTTGTGGACCTGACTTCCAAGAAAATATTCCTCAACAGTGAATATGAAGACCAGGTTTGCAAGAAGCGCCCCTTCGCTTGTTCCTGCTTCCATGGGACGATGCTGTTTCCTGTCTATTATTGTCGGAGATATCCCGGTGTGGTAATGGTCAGCCGGTCATGGGACGGCGAATTGATAGACCGGTCTATTCGTCGGATGGGGTACGACACTACACGAGGATCATCTTCCAAGGGCGGAAAAGAAGCCCTATGGGAGATGATAGACGTTATCAAGGAACGCAAGTATTGTTCAGGCTTGGCTGTTGATGCTCCTCGAGGCCCTTCCCGGCAAGTAAAGATCGGTATAGTGGTGGTGGCAAAGGAAACCGGTCAACCAGTGGTACCTTTTGTTAGCTGGGCGACTCGAAAAATTCAATTTCATTCTTGGGATTCGATGATACTACCACTACCTTTTAGTACGATTGTTATGGCGTTCGGTAAACCTATAGAAGTACTTCCAAGTCTGAGGAACGAAGAATATGAGGATATCAGACAGGAAATAGAAAAGGAAATGTTACGGGTTCAGGAGCAGGTGGAAGAAAAAGTAAAGGAAATCCGGTTGGGCCATAAATGATATTAAAAAATCGACCAGCAAGTGATAATAAATTTGTAAGGGTCTCGTTTCGAGGCCCTTACTTTTTTAAAACATACCACCCGGATCATCCATTTTGTCATTAGGCGCCGGTTTCTTTTTCCGACGCGGGAGTTTTCTTGGTTTTGGCTTTGGACTTGTTCTTGGGATTATCCGGCTCTCCAGGGGGGACATTGTCCGCGTTGGGATACTCCTTGAGAGCAAGTCTTAAAACCTCATCCATGTGTTTGACGAATTTGAACTCGAGTCTCCTTCGAATATGCTTCGGTATCTCGTCAAGGTCCTTCTGATTTTGTTCCGGGGCTATTATGGTATAGATCCTAGCCCTGAGCGCCGCGAGCGATTTTTCCCTTAACCCGCCGATAGGCAACACGCGACCCCTAAGCGTGATTTCACCAGTCATTGCCACATCAGCGCGTACCGGAATACCTGTTAGAGCGCTCACCAAAGCGGAAGCCATGGTTACCCCAGCCGATGGCCCATCCTTTGGAATTGCGCCGGCCGGGACATGAACATGTATGTCCTTAGAGAAATAAAAATTCTCCGAAAGACCGAATTTAGCGGCCCGAGATCGGAAATATGACATTGCGGCCTGACCGGATTCTTTCATCACGTCTCCAAGTTGACCGGTCAACAGAAGATTGCCCTTTCCTTCCATGGGAGTGGCCTCAATGTATAGGACGTCTCCGCCATAGGGTGTCCAGGCGAGGCCGGTGGCGACGCCAACTTCATCTTTTCTGTTGTCATAGTCGGGAAGGATACGGGCGACGCCAAGGAATTTATTCAAATTCTTAGCGGTAACCCTTGGAACTTTCTTTTCTCCTTCCGCGATCTTTCTGGCGATTTTACGACAGACATTCGCAATCTCACGTTCCAGATTTCTAAGCCCAGCTTCTCTGGTGTAAAAGTTTATTATATTCAGTATCGCCTCGTCGGTGAGATCCAGGTCGTTGGCCTTCAAGCCGTTTTCCCTAATTTGCCTGGGAATGAGATATTGTCTGGCTATTTTTAGTTTTTCCTCGTCAATATAACCGGACAATTCGATTGTCTCCATCCTGTCCTTCAACGCAGGTATTATCGGGTCTGCAAGGTTGGCGGTAGCGATGAACATAACCTTTGACAAATCGAATGGCACATTAAGGTAATGGTCGCTGAACGCGTGGTTCTGCTCCGGGTCCAATACTTCCAACAAAGCCGCGGACGGGTCACCCCGGAAGTCTGCTCCGACCTTGTCTATCTCATCCAGCATAAAAACGGGATTGTTTGACCCAGCATTCTTCAATCCCTGGATAATTCTTCCGGGAAGGGCCCCGATGTAAGTGCGCCGATGGCCCCTGATTTCAGCTTCATCCCGTAGTCCACCGAGGGATATACGCGTGAACTTCCTGCCAAGCGCCCGTGCTATAGACTTGCCGAGGGACGTTTTACCAACCCCTGGAGGTCCCACGAAACATAGGATTGGACCTTTCATTTGTTTGTTCAATTTACGAACCCCGAGATATTCCAGGATCCTATCTTTAATTTTCTCCAGGTCATAATGGTCTTCATCCAAGATTTGTTTGGCCCTTTTTATATCAAGCTTGTCCCGAGTTGATTTCGACCAAGGCAGCTCAACAATCCAGTCCAGATATGTCCTGATTATTGAAGCTTCCGCTGCGTCCGGATGCATTTGACCCAGGCGGCTTAGCTGTTTATCCGCTTCTTTCTGTACTTCCGACGGGATTTTGGCTTTAACTATTTTTGTTCGAAATTCTTCAATCTCTTTGGTCTTTTCATCAATCTCCCCGAGTTCGCTCTGAATTGCTTTTAGCTGTTCACGTAAAAAATACTCACGGTGAGTTTTGCCCATTTCCTCCTTGGCCTGTGTCTGAATCTTCGCTTGCATGGCCGAGAGTTCGAGTTCTTTGGACAACAGTTCGTTGACCTTCTTAAGTCGAGGCACAGGATCGATAATTTCCAGAATCTGCTGGGATTCTTCGACCCGAAGCTTCAGATTCGAAGCTACGAGGTCCGCCAATCTACCCGGGTCCTCTATTGAATCCAGGATAGCGACGGCGTCAGGAGACACAATGCCTCGGAGTTGCAGGATCTTTTCAGAATTCTCCTTCACGGTCCTCATTAAGGCTTCAATTTCAATTGTAATGCCTTCCACCGTCGGTTCCTGAATCTTGTCGATTTGAACCATAAAGTAATTGGCCGAGGAAAGGTACGAGACGATCCGGCCTTTGGCTACCCCCTGAACCAGTATCTTTACTCGTCCATCCGGCAATTTAAGCATCTTGACGACCATTGCCACAGTACCAGTGGAATAAATGTCATCCGGAGAAGGGTCTTCGTCTGAGGAAGACTTTTGAGTGGCCAGGAATATTAGTCTATTACCGGAAACAGCCTGTTCGACTGCCCTGATAGATTTTTCACGCCCCACCATTAGAGGCAAAATCATGTATGAATAGATGACTACATCCCTAACTGGAAGCAGTGGAATTATATCTGGAATGTCGTCGAAATTTATCGGTTGGGGCTTATGTTGAGTATCATCTTCAAAATCATCTCGTTTTTCGATATCGTCTGCCATTTTTTGAATCCTTTTAACGACTGATATAGGGTTATTTAAGGTCTTTAAATCGGAAATCCTCGTTCAGAATGTAAATATAGGGGCATTTTAGTTCCAAAAAGCCCACACAATATAGTTATAGTTAGCAGTGACCGCTGTCAAGCGGGAACCGGTTCAATCAATAGAATGATTTTAGAACGGTGGTGGGAAATTGCGCCGAATAAGCGTTAAGCCTAAAGGAGAGATGCGGCGCAATATTATGAGGATGTCCCAGCAATAAGATTTTGTAATTATTTGGTCTTAAAACTGGTCTAAATCAGAACTGGAATAGTCCCAGGTTGAGCCTCCGATGGGTTTGGCAAGCGCCGGCGCCGCACAACTACCAACTTTGAATATTTCCTGAAAACCGTCGCCAGAAGCGGTTAGTTGCCCTGTCCTCGAATCAACATGTCTGAATTCGACATTTGTAGGAGGAGTAAAATCCTTGACAGGAACGTTTTGCAAAGCCTGCCTCATAAAATATCCCCAGATAGGCGCCGCAGCTTTGCCGCCGGTTTCACCTTCACCCATTGATACTTCATCATCAAATCCGACCCAAACCCCGCAAGTATAATCAGGAGAGAAACCCATAAACCACGCGTCAACATTTTCATTCGTTGTTCCTGTCTTTCCGGCGATATCAGGCCTGCTTACGATTTTTTTTAAATTCGTGGCTGTGCCTTCCCGAATTACTCCCTGCATCAATGAAGTCATGATGTACGCGGTGGCAGGATCAATTCGACGCTGAGCCTGGCCGGAGTTACGTTCCGGTCGATCTGATTCAAGTGATATTCTTTGAACCGGCGTGTCGGCGTCGTGCACTGGATCATCAAGGAAAACCGGGGGTAAGTTTTCTTCCAATATCTTGCCAGTATGATCCAATATTTTTGTTACATAAATGTGTGGGGCAAGATAGCCTCTGTTCGGAAACACGGAATAGGCTAGAAGTTGCTCTTCGAGAGATACACCGGTCGAACCCAAAGCCATTGTTAGGTTCTCTGTTGGGGCCGAAGTATACCCAAGTTTTTTGGCGTAGTTTTTGGCGTAATCTATGCCTATCTGCTGGAGGATCTTTATTGTGGGGATATTTCTGGATTTTTCCAGGCAGTTCCTAAATGTAACCGGTCCGGCGTACCCGCCACGATAATTCTTGGGTCGCCATACTTCACCGGTTCCTGGAACAGTAAGGGCCAAAGGGCTATCCATTATGATGTCCGAAGCGGTGAATCCCCTGTCCAGAGCCGCCGCGTATATAACAGGTTTGAATGAAGAACCGGCCTGACGGCGAGATTGCACCGCCCGATTATATTTGGATTCCGAAGAACTATAGCCGCCCAGGAGGACACGAACGTAGCCTGTTCGATTCTCCCTAAACATCAATGCTGACTGAACCACCGGCTCTTGTTCGGGAGCGAGAAGAAAATAGGGGGACATCTCCTCACTATATTCTTTGTAGTTTTTCATCTCCTGGTCTGTTTTCCCGAATTTCCGCATGTACAGTTCACGGCGTTTAGGGTTTGGGTCCAGAATTCGAACCTGGATCAGGTCTCCTATCTGAAACGGCAATTCACCAGGAGCAAAGTTTCTTGTTCTCTGCTCAGCTCTTATGAACGGTTGTCGAACCCACCACTTGGGATCGTTCTCCACCTTAATCTGGCCGAGGTATTCTTTCTTTAAACCATTTCTTTGATATGTTCCAAGTCGTACATATATGTTGTCGTGATCCAGATGGGTTACTACGCCTTCTGTGATGTCCCCATACTTTAGAGGCGCTTCCATACCCTTGGATTTTTCATCGAGAAATTCCAGGACGCCCTTAACGTTAAGGGTTTTTATAGGACCACGATAGCCTTGTCTTTTGTCCAACTCTCTGAGCCCTGCGTCCATGGCGTCTCGGGCAGCTTTTGTAAGGTCCAGATCAACAGAGGTGTAGATCTGCAAGCCTTTCTTGTATAAGGCATCGGAGCCGTATTTCCTGTCAACGTATCTCCGGACATATTCTACAAAATCAGCGGCTATTCTGGTGTTGGGATTGCTTCCATGATAAATCTTCGGATCTTCCTGATTGGCCTGTTCATACTGGGCTTCTGTAATGAAACCGTCTTCAAACATACGCTTTAGAACGTAGCCCCGTCTTTCGAGGGCCTTTTTTAGATTTCGTTTAGGTGAATTAGTTGATGGCGCTTTTGCAAGACCTGCAAGCATGGCGCATTCCGCAATAGTCAGGTCTTTGGCGTGCTTGTCAAAATAGGTCTGGGCTGCTGCGTCAACTCCATAAGCGGAACTGCCCAGATAAATCTGATTGAGATAAAGGTACAGGATTTGTTCTTTGGATAAAGATTGTTCTATCCTTGTGGAGAGAATCGCTTCCTTGATCTTTCTGGTAAATTTTCTCTCTGGGGTCAGTAAAAAAGTCTTTGCCACCTGTTGAGTTATGGTGCTGGCTCCCTCTTTCAAAGAACCCGCCATCAAATTTTTCTTGATAGCTCTCAGAATGGCCTCTTTGTCTACTCCTGAGTGATGCCAGAAATTCTTATCTTCAGCCGCTACGAAAGCATCCTGGAGGGCTTTTGGGATTTGTTCCATTGGAACAAGAAAACGCCTCTGGTACGCAAACTCTCCTATCAGCTCACCTTTGTCCGCATAAACACTTGTTACGACCGGGGGATCGTATTTACTAAGCTTTTCGACGTTTGGAACGCTCTGGGTGAAGTATATGTATCCTTGCGCAGCCATACCGGCCATTCCTGAAGCTGCCCCAATCACTATCAACATACTGAAACGGGCCAGTCCCCCAAAAAGAGACCATCTCTTTTTCTCCTTTTTGTGAGGTTTAAATACATCCTGAAATGGGTCGGACGGCAGTGATTTCTTACTGGGTTCTATCAATCTGGGCCTCCTCATGAGGTTTTTGGGACGCTGAAGACGCCAACCATGAGGTCTGTTAGGCTATATATAAATATAGAGGCGATTTCAATATAATTTGTTCCAGACTTTAGATATAAGACATTAACCAAAATTATAAGGCGCCTACATACTTCAAGGTTTTAGTTTAATAAAACATAATGTCATAAATCATCATACAGTATATCTTTTTATATTATGACATTATATCTGACCGTCAAATTAAAAACTTATATACAGAAATATTCATAAATCAAACAATAAGTATTTGAAATCAATTTAACCAATAAAAAAACCAGAAGAATACCAGAAATGGATTTTTACGTAACGACCTATTAATCCGTACCTTATCAGAATCTGCTACTATCGTTAGAATGCTAATTTTGATGAAATCAGGACAGAGCAAGCCGGATGTCGGGCCTCATTTGTTGAGGATCGGTCTAGATTCTTGACAAAAAGCGCTATGAACGGATATTGATTAAATTTCAACAAATGTAATGTGAAATAGGGCCGCATATGATGCGACATTGAGGTCAAGTCTCCATGAGTTCAATATGGGAAGCCATTGTTCGACAATTTGAGCAACATAGAAATTTTGTTTTGGCGACCATCTTGTCCGTTCAAGGATCGTCTCCTCGCAAGGTGGGCGCAAAAGTTTTGATACTGGATAATGGCGACGTTGTGGGAACGATAGGAGGCGGACTATTTGAAGCCAATGTCCGTGACTCCGCGTTAAACGCCATGGAAAGTCGCACATCGAGTCGACTGAGCTTCGCTTTTCATGGACAAGACGCTGGAAGTGATCAGATGATCTGCGGCGGGTCTGTAGAAGTGTTGGTAGAGTTTGTTCACCCAGGCGCTAAAACTAAAGAACAGATTTATAGGAAGTTGGCCAATAGCATACATGAACGTGTCTCCACGTTGCTGATAAAGCCGATTCAGCTTGAACAGGGCCAAACGACCAAAGCGGAACTAGATTACATGTGTATTGATGAAAATGGCGCCAGGTTGGGTGATTTTGAAAACTCCACTGTTTGTTTAAAGTCGATTCCTCCGAGAAGACTTCTCAAGCCTGCTCAAATAATTTTCCCCTGGGACCCGAGTTCGCCGGTGTTGCTCGAATGGATTTATCCCAGAAGCATAGTCTATGTTTTGGGAGCGGGACATGTGGGAGCTTGTGTCTGCCATTTGGCCTCTTATGTAGATTTCATGGTCGTGGGGATTGATGATCGTTATGAATATGCCAACGTTCAGAATTTGCCTGATGCTGATGAAATAGTGGTGGCGCCTTTTGAAAACGCTTTTGAACAATTTTGTGTCGACCGGAATAGCTTCATTGTAATAGTGACTCGTGGTCACGCTCATGACAAGATCGCCCTTGCACAGGCCCTAAAAACAGACGCCACTTACATCGGGATGATAGGGTCGAAACGCAAGATAAAACTAATTTACGATTCATTGATCGATGAAGGTTTTACTGAATCGGACATAGCTAGAGTTCACGCCCCTATAGGTTTGCCGATCGGAGGAGAAACCCCACAAGAAATAGCGGTTTCGATTGTGGCTGAAATGGTCCAGGAACGAATCAAAATCCTCAATATTCAGGTTTAATTTAGAAATATGCTTAATGGAAAAAAGATCATAGTAGTCCTACCCGCCTATAATGCGGAAAAGACCCTGGAACGAACAGTTTCCGAGTTGGATAAGCAGGTAGTGGACGAAATTCTGCTTGTTGACGACTACAGTAGAGACCGCACTGTTAATTTGGCCCGATCAATGGGTATACGTTCATTTCTTCATGACAGGAACTATGGTTACGGCCGTAATCAGAAAACATGCTATGCCGAGGCCCTGAAGTCAGGAGCTGATGTCATTGTGATGCTACACCCTGATTATCAATATTCGCCACGTCTTGTGCCCGCGATGGCCGCCATGATCGTTTCCGAAGAATATGACGTGGTCATGGGGTCCCGGATCCTTGGAGGAAAAGCAAGAAAATCGGGTATGCCACTTTATAAATACATCTCTAATCGAGCGCTGACATTCGTGGAAAATTTATTGTTGGGGTCTAAGCTGTCGGAGTTCCATACGGGATACCGGGCATTCTCAAAGAGAGTTCTTGAAAGTCTGCCGATGCACCAAAATTCAGATGATTTTATGTTTGATAATGAAATGCTGGCGCAAGCCATCTTTTTTGATTTCAATGTGGGAGAGATTTCCTGCCCTACAAGATATTTTCATGAAGCCTCATCAATTAATTTCCGAAGATCCGTAATATATGGGTTCGGGGTTTTATGGACAGCGATAAGATTTAAACTTCAGAAATTGGGGATTGGCAATTTCCGCATATTTGACGGTTCGTCGTCTAGGCCACAACGTGGGTATTACTCGGAAGTCGAATAGATTAGTTTCAATAATTAGGTAAAACTTTCTTTCAAAATAGCGCAGGGCGGCTTGTTTCAGCTCGATAACGATTGGGCTGATCAGTGGTTCTGTAGCCAATCTTTTGTTCCCACCTGTTCTAACAACTAAGTCTATATAAATCGTGGCCGTAGCGTGTCTAGTTAAAGTCACTGGTCTGCCTATCGCTCGTCGGAAAGTAGCCAGCCTGATCAGCAATCCATGTTCTTCATCCTAAAAAGACGTGTAACATTAAAGACTTAATAGATAGAGTTAATATCGTTGGGGCACGCATGCGGAATAGCGCGCTATGAACACCAATTTAAGGATGATATCTTGGCTGATGCCACCAATTTATAAACTATTTTCGAGATAATTGATATATCA
>JARLHM010000008.1 GCA_031292235.1 Syntrophaceae bacterium
AGAAACGCAACTTCATCTGTGCCGAAGGTCCCCGGCGTCGATACTGAGGATGGTCTGAGACGTGTTAGAGGAAACACCGACCTTTATTTGAAATTGTTAAACATGTTTCGGGAACGGCAGGCCAACACTGCGACGCTAATTCGGAGCGCTCTTAAGAATCAGGATTATACGCTTGCCAAAAGTCTTATTCACTCCTTCCGTGGCGTATCCGGCAATATCGGGGCCCGTGACATTTATGAAGCTGCTACGGCTCTGGATGTACTGATAACAAACCATGCCACTGGGAAAGACTTGCAGGATAGTTTGGACCATTTCGACTCAGCATTGACATCTCTTGTCATTGCAATGAATACCGAAATAGAAACGGCCCCAGAGCCGCCACCATATGAGTTGAAACAAGGTCTAGTCGAGGAAACACTTGTAAGGATAACGAAGGAACTGGCAGGTTATCTAGAGAAATATGAGGCAGAGGCCCTAGACTACGCGGAATCAATCAAAATGGAACTGGCGCAGGCGTATGGAAAAGAAACCACGGAACAGTTGTTAAAAATGATCTCCAATTATGAGTTCGAAGACGCTTTCCACCTGTTGAAATCGCTTTATGAAAAATAGAAATTCAATTTCTAGGAAAGGTCCAGGCATCATGCAAAGTGTAAATCAAGCTACTGTCTTAATAGTTGATGATACCCCTGACAATATTTCTGTCATGAGTTCTCTTTTGAAAGACCTCTATCGGGTCAAGGTGGCCACAAACGGCGAAACAGCGCTCAAGATAGCCAGTTCTCATGACGCTCCTGATATTATTCTGCTTGACATCATGATGCCGGGAATGGATGGCTACGAGGTTTGCCGCCAATTGAAGTCAAGCGTTCTCACAAAAAAAATACCCGTAATTTTCATAACATCATTGCTTGAAACGGAAGACGAAACAAAAGGCTTTGATATTGGAGCGGTAGATTATATTACCAAACCGGTTAGCCCTCCGGTAGTCCTCGCTCGTGTGAAAACCCATCTGGCTCTTTATGACCAGAACCGAGCACTAGAGGAAAAAGTGAGAGAGCGGACTGAAGATCTGGTTCATGGAAGGGATGTTACCATTCACAGCATGGCTGTATTGGCGGAAACACGGGACAATGAAACCGGTGATCATATCATGAGAACCAAGAATTACGTTCGTATTCTCGCAGAACGATTGATGGTCCACCCAAGATTCCGGGATTATTTGGATTTCGAGTCTGTTGAGCTTCTTTTCAAATCCACTCCGTTACATGACATAGGCAAGGTGGGGGTCCCAGACAGGATTCTCCTAAAGCCTGGAAAGCTTACAGTAGAAGAATTTGAGGAAATGAAGATGCACACGGTCTACGGAAGAGACGCCATACTAAAGGCGGAAGAGGCTCTGGGGGGCAATCCGGAAACTTCTTTTCTTCGTGTCGCTCGAGAAATAACCATTTCTCATCATGAAAAATGGGATGGCAGCGGTTACCCTTATGGGCTTAAAGGCCAAGGGATTCCAATTTCCGGTAGGCTCATGGCGATTGCCGATGTATATGACGCGTTAGTTAGCAAAAGAGTTTACAAAAATTCAATGTCACACGAAGCGGCCGTCCAAATAATTACAAAGGGCGACGGCAGAACCATGCCAAACCATTTTGACCCTGCTGTCCTGGAGACATTTATTGAACTGAATATTCAATTCAAGATTGTCGCGGGAAAATATCAACGTGAGGCATAGCCCGGGTAAGACATAAATTCTAAAGCTTTTCAAAGTAAAACTTGGCGGTGACGCATCATTTTTTGTTGGAAAATTGCAACCGTGACCAAACGATCACATCAATTCCGAGAATTCTTCCAAATAGCTCAGGAGATTTGACTCTACTCGTCATCTACTGATAAATTTTGCAATAGGTCAATAATACAACCAGCTTCAAGTTCAAAATATTGAGGGAAAGTTTGAGAATTGTCCTTACAAATTATCTTAGCCCGTCATGGACAGACGCGGTTTAACCGATCGGGTGTGATCCAGGGCAGAACAGATTCGCCTCTGACTCTTGCAGGGGTTGCCGAAACTCGAAAAATGCCCAATTTGGTTTCGCAATTTCTACCCCAGGCCATTTATTGCAGTTCTTTGGGAAGAGCGGCTTTTAGTTCCTCAATTTATTCTCAGGCGCTGGGCATACCTGTTCATTTTAGAGAAAATCTTGCGGAGCTTTCCTGCGGGGAATGGGAAGGATCCAGACGAACTGATGTTGTAGGGCATCGCAATCTTATAAGGTCCGGCTGGTTCGAGAGACCGCCGGGAGGGGAAAGTTATCAAGATGGTGAGGAAAGATTGCGCCCCATTGTCGACGAACTTGGTTCCGGTCTGAACGACTCATGCAAAATAGTTTTGGCGCACGCCGGTCTCAATAGGGCGCTCATGAAATTGATCTTGGGACTGAACGAAGAAGACGCTTTGTTCATACGTTTTCCCCATGACACCGTATATTTGATTCATAGTGACAGGACTGTAAAATGGCTGGGGCTGACCACAGGATCAGGGAGTGGGCTCCTTCGTGAGATTGAGTGATTCCCTGTTAATGGATACCGTGGCAGCGGGAAAAGGAGCGTGAATCACTGATTCAAAATGGACCTTGCTCTTAACAAGCCGTGACGCTCGCGCCCTTACGATAATATTCCATCCCAAACGGTTGTAGGGGAACACTCCCCCTAGGGCACGATCTATCCAACTCAACGCGTCAATCCTATAGAATTTTTTTCCACTACCACCTGGTTTGGGGATTTTGTAGGGCACTATATAAACCGATCGCCAAGATTCGCACTCAAGCCCCACAGCTTTCAACTTTCTAGCTAATCCGATCGGAGTATAAAATCTCAAATGGGTTTCATCCCAGCCGAACCATTGTTTGTTGTGACGCAAAATGCGGTGATACGTCCCCTGAATCGCATAATTGAGTGATAGTGAATTCTGAGTGCTTATGACCAGAATACCACCAGGGTTTAGAGCTTTGGACGCGGCAGCCAGCAGGTTGTCATCATCGGGAGCATGCTCTATGACGTCCTTCATAAGAATTACATCAAAGCTACGCCGAGCGTCAAATATCGGGAAAGTGTCGCTCCGTACAAATGAGCAATAGTTGGAGACACCTTCCATGCTTGCGAAATATCGGGCAGTGGCTAGAACAGACTCTTCCGCGTCCACACCAATTACTTGTCCAGCGCCCGATTTTGCAGCATGGACGGAAAACAGGCCAGCGCCACAACCGTAATCAATTACGCTTTTACCCTTGAGGTCCCCCAGTAATTCCCGAATAAATTCGTTTTTTACCTTACTGTAAACTTTGGACTGTTGATCCAGATACGAGCTGAGGGCCTTTTCTGGATCGAAAGACCTTAGCCAATGGTCATCGGGGTATCTTTTGGGTTGCGCCGCCATTTTTTCCGTAAATTGATTCGTGACTCAATTTTAGATATTTATATCAAACTATTCATAGTGAGGTAGCTTCAAAAACTTTTATATCGACAAATCTCCGATAAACTTTTTCCCAGTCATCCTGTTCTTTTTGCGCCGAGAATCCTCTCATTCTTTCTCTCGCCGATCCTGACAGACTACGCGCCAAATTGGAATTTTTTAGAAGTCGCTCTATTGCTTCGGCCAGTGCGGTTGAATTTCCCGGTGGTACCAGTAGCCCGGAAACGCCTTCCTCAATTAGGTCGCTAATGGCCCCGACATCAGTAGCCACTGTAGGGACCCCGACAGCCAGCGCCTCCATTAATATGTTTGGGCAGCCTTCTGTCACAGATGGAAGAACAAACAAATCAAGTGTCCGCAGCCATTCAAAGATTGATTCATGCGGGACCGGTTCGAACAGGGCTACGCGCTGTTCGTTTTGAGTTCTTGCGAGAATTTCAGTAAATACCTCTTTTTCTGAGTCCCTCAATAATCCTCGCAGTTCCAGATTAACATTCCACGTTTTAGATAGAATGGCCAGCGCTTTTAAAATATAAGGCAAGCCCTTTGCATACTTGAAAATCCCTGCGCATCCAATTTTAACATTATCGGTTAGTTCCGACTTTTGCGCCCAGGACTGTTCCGGAACTTCTACTGAATTGTAAATCAAGCAGGATTTTCCTCTGATGGGCGATAACGCATTAGCCAGTTCGATCAGGTCTTGACTTAAACCCACAATAAAATCTGAATTTTCAAGAGCGCTCTTACAGACAGCCACTTTCTCAGGACTAAAGAAGTACTTGTTTACGTCATTTCCGACGACGCAGGAAATCATTGGTTTATGCCATTTTGCAGCCAACAGACCTGTGACATACCCTATAGGATAAAGGAAAAATGACTGGTAAATATCGTATTTCTCTTTTTTCTCAAGAAATTCCAATGACTGGAACATCATCTGGAGTGATAGGTTGTGAGGGCAGTCCCAGATATCCTGCCGCGTTCCATTGTATTTTTCTTTCCCCACAATTATGTCAAAAATCTTTATGCCTTTAAAAACATTTACCTTGACGTTTTCATCGAGAAGGACAATCTTGTCGGGTTCCACAGTAAGGCGAGCCACATGAGTTTGAAACCCCATATTTAAGGAATGAACAGCCACTTTAAAAACTGTTTGGGCCAACCCTCCCCATTGTTCGGGAGGAAATTCCGGGGTAACTATCAGCAGTTTTGGTGGGCAGTTTTCCATAAGCTAAAATGATGCTCGTTAAGATCAATCTCATCTTGATCGAATGATGACAATCTTTTATCACCTCATTGTCAAAACTGGAATAGGGCCGTTAAGCTTGCGATCAAC
>JARLHM010000105.1 GCA_031292235.1 Syntrophaceae bacterium
ATTATGATTCCTCTGTGTGTATCGGTTTCAATCCCAGGGACATGATGGCCCCGATCACAGATACTGCGCACGCAAGTAAAAACGGACCTGTAAAAGACTTCGTCACGTCCGCAAGATACCCGCCGACCCACGGTCCAAGCGCCTGGCCGATTCCAAAAAACAGAGTAATAAAACCGAGCCCTGCTGGGGCCAGTCTCGAGCCCACATAATCACCCGCCGTGGCTGCCATGATAGTGGGAATGCTCCAGGCTGTGAGGCCGAACACTATGGCGGACAGATAGAATCCCAACTTCATATGAAACAACGCGAAAATAGCGTACGATAGGGCCAGAGCCACATAGGCAAGGGCCGCCCCTCTGGCTCGACCCAGTTTGTCGGACAGCCCACCCCAGATGATTCCACAAAATATGCTCAAACCGCCAACCAACGCCCACAGTCTCCCGGCTTCCCCTGATGTTAGGCCCATTTCCCGGCACAGATACGCCGCAAAAAAAGTCATGTAGATGATGTAGGAAAAACCATAGAGGAAATAAACCGCTCCGAGATACCAGACCGGCCTCATTTTATATATCCTGCTCCAATCCAGGGGACCAACTGTCGGCTTGGGAGTATCGCCTCCCACTAAGGTCTTAGCTCCAATCTGGCGTAACCCAATATTTTCAGGGCGGTTTCTTATGACTAACCCAGCGATAAACGCAATCACCAGCACGGCCACTCCCAGGTAGTACCAGGCAAAACGCCATCCCTCAATACCATAGGCGCCGAGAATCATCGGGACCACGAGCCCGGCGATCATTGTGCCGCCACCAATCCCTGCCGATACTATGCCAGTGGCAAATCCCCGACGCTGGACCGAAAACCATGCTGAACCAAGGGCCATGGCCGGAACATAAGCGGCGCCGTTTCCCAGGCCCGTGAGCAACCTGCTACCAAAGGCAAACGAGAAACTCTCAGCCAAACCGGTCAAAATCATGGTGACGCCCATCAGAGCCAACGCCAGTGTGATAACAACACGAGACCCGAAACGTGCGGCCAGAAATCCTCCTACGATGGCCATCACAAGATACCCGATGAAATTCCCTGTCCCCAGTAACCCCAATTCCGTGTAGCTGAAATGTAGCCCGTCTTTCATTGCCGGAAGAATCAACGTGTAGGACATTCGGCCGAACCCGTGAGCGCCGATGGTCACCAGGAGTCCTGCCAAGATAACAAACCATCCATAGTGCAATTTACTTTTGGTCATTTTCCCGCCTCAATCCTTTGCCCGTGACTGAGCGTCGATTCTAGTCTTTAATCCATTTCTATCCAAATTTTTTTTGAAATTCAGATGGAGTCAGGCCTTCTTGAATGCAAGTTTTCCAGAAAGAATTTGCCATAGTGGCGAAGGAGTCGAAATCTTCTATTATCGGTACTGTGATTTTGTCGATCGTCTCTTTAGAGATTTTCGTCGACTGAATCAATTCCCGGCCGGCTTGCGCCGTGGCGTCCAGAATTGTTTGGGCCTTTTCCTGAAACAAAGGAAGCGTCATGACTTCGGCCGCTGGTCGATAAATTTCAGCTAACAGACCTTTACCAAAAAGCATGTTTACATAAGAGGATAGATAGGAAAACACTGATGGCTCCGGGAACCCGGCTACGGAGAGAACCACGGCCTTGGGCGGTTTTTGTCGGATCGGGTGATGCGTGCGGCCATCCACTCTATTCATGAAAGGTTCCCATGCGGGGAGGGTCCGTTCAATAAAGACTTTCATCCTCGCGTTAACGGTGTAATGGTAGAGTGGGGTCGCATAAACGACAATATCTGATTCCAACCACTTGGGAAACAGTTCCTTGGTCATGTCATCGTTGTGGACACAAATGCCGGGAGTTTTAGTCCAACAGGCGTAACATCCTATGCAATTCTTAACCGACTTTTTGCGTAATTGGACGATCTCGACGTCGGCCCCAGCTTCTCTCATCCCTTTTGCCAGAGCGTCCAGCAAGAGCCCTGTCTTGCTGATTCCATTACCCCTTGGGCTTGAATTAAGCGCAAGAATTCTCATTGTGGTTTCCTTTCTTTCACTTTCCGAAGTTGTCAGTCACAAACGGCTTTCTCAAGTATATCCATGGCTTGTGAAGAGACAGACGTGAAGTGGACCTTGACATGGTATACGTCATTGGCGTCATCCACCGAAATCACCTTGGCATAAATTATAGCTTTCGAAATTTGTTCGTGTTTCCCATGTAGTATTATCCTGATATTCCCCCAGAGGGCTAAAGGTTCAGCGCAAACTATTGAGGCTTCTCTTTGGGAAACTTCTCTTAGAGTTCCCAAAGTCCCCTTGGATGACACTGTTTTCTGGCTAAGCTGGAAATAAGTTATTGTTAACGGATTGGCGAGGACTTTGAAAATTTCATCCCGGTCCCTTAGCGCAATGCGGTATTTGCCCCTGATTCCGCTAACATCGTACAGCTTGACCTTGTGTTCAAAACCCTTCATCTCGACTTCCAGGATGTTTTTGACGACCAGAATACTGGATAAACGCTCGTACGTTGATTGAGATACCAAGACCTGACCACCAACGCTGAAAGATTCCATCCTGCCCGTGAAATTGACATCCGGCCCCACCGCTCCATATTTTACACGCTTGTCGGAGCCGATGTTTCCAACAACCACGCTTCCGGTGTTGACCGCAATCCCCATTTCAAGCATGGGCAAACCATCTACCATGTTTCTTGTATTTATTTCGGCCATGGCTTGTTGCATCTTCAATGCGCACGCCACGGCACGTTCAGGGTGATCTTCGAGTGGTTCAGGCGCCCCAAAAAAAGATAGTATTCCGTCTCCTATTATCTCATCTATAATCCCTCTAAAATCGAGGAGTATGTCTACCATCTCCCCCAGGTAGCGATTAAGAAGGGTGATTATGTCTTCAGGTTTCATGTTTGCGGTGAGCGCTGTAAAACCTCTGATATCAGACATCATCATGGATATTTCTCGGATCTCACCCCCCAATTTCAGACCATCATGGGAGTTTAAGAGTCGATTAACAACTTCCTGGGTCACATATCGGCCAAAAGCGTCCCTTATGAAGTCGCGTTCTTTTAAACCATCCGCCATCTGAGTAAACGATTGCGCTAGAATTCCTACTTCGTCAGTGCGGTGAACAGCGTCCAGTTCAATGTTGAGGTCTCCTACAGCTATTTTCTTTGTCGCCATGGCCATCTCTGTTAGCGGTTTGGCTATGGATCTAGCTACAAGGACGGCCAGCAAGGCCAGCAATCCTATTCCGACGAGACTCAACAAAAAATTTGCCCGATGAAGTCTGCTAACCTCAGCAAAAAGTTCATCCTTTGGGAAAATTGACGCGAAGGTCCAACCGGTGGATAAAATTTTTGAATACGCCAGAAAAGAATCTTCTGGCGAGAAGCTCGTGCCAGCGTCTAAAAAACCATTATTTGAATGAAGTATTTGCCTGCCGATCTCCCTCAATCTCGGATCGTGGTGTGACTCGGCCAAACTGAACAGAGATTCTTTCATCACATAATCGAAGATCGGATAACTTACGAAGACCCCCGTGTCTGTAATTACAAAAGAAAATCCTTTTTGACTTTCATTCATGTCCTCAATGAGCTTTGACAGCCAAGCGAGGTCAACGTCCGCAGTCGCCACTCCCCGCACTTCCATCCGTTTCCCGTCATCTGAATTGTAAAAAAAGGGGAATGAATAGGTGACCATTAAAATATTGCCGCCACCTTCGTCAAAATATGGCTCGCTCGGGACTGGGGCCTTCAATTCTATAGGAATATGAAACCAGTCCTGCTGAAAATAATCATATTTAGGTGTACCTAACTCGCAGAACTGAAGGCCTTGGCCTGTCTTGTAAAAATATGGCGCATAAGCCTGAGTTTTCAAATCAAAGGCGTATGGCTGGAACGCTACCGCCATCCCGTATATTTCAGAGTTATCAGATACCATTCTCTTCATAACACTGAAGAGCGTTTTTTGGTCAAAAGCGGAGCTTTCCAGAAAGCCGGCAAGACTTTTAGGGAGTTTACCAACCGCTATGAACTGCTGTTCAATCTTTCTGGACATGGCAAGGGCTAGATTCAGGGCTTTCCCTTTGGCCTCATCAAGAATAATCTGCCTTGAATAAACGTAACTGTACAAGAGGACTATTGAGAAAACGGCGACTGAGCCACAAAGAACGAACAGCGCCAGTTTAAAAGCGATGCTGCTTCGAAATCTTTTCCTCATTGTCGTCCCCGGTAGAAATCTGTAAAAAGAGGCTGTTTGTCGATAAGCTGTAGTGACTGGAGTGTCTTTGTTACGAGTTCATACTGTTTCTGATCAAGTTTCCCGAGGAGCGATTTTTCTCCATTAGGGTAGATCAGGTCTTTCATACGGGCCAGCATCCACATCTGATGCGCCCTGTTTGTTCCAGTGTGCGCAGCGTCAGCGTAACTCATGACTACATCGAGGGTCTCGTCCTGGTGGTCAAGCGCATAAATCCAACCTTTCAGAGACGCCTGCACAAAACTTTCACAGACTTTGGGGTTTTCATTTAGCGTTTTTTCGAGACAATAGATCCCGTCTTCCGGAAAATTCAGACCATAATCACTGAAGAAAAACGTAGTTAGTTCATCCTGGTTAAATCCGCTGTTCAGCAGTGTGTGGTATTCATTGTACCACATAGCGGAAATAGCGTCGACACCGCCTTTAAGGAATAAATTTACAGTGCTGTACATTGGTATCTCAATCACATCGAGATGGCGCATCTTGAATAACGCGAGAGGCTGTATCCTGAAGTCTCCCTGCCACAAGCCTATCCGCCTTCCGTCAAGGTTGTTAAGTGTATTAATTCCGCTGGATTTTTTGGCTATAAGCATTAGGGCCGAGCGTTGAACAATTTGGGCGAGGTTTACCAATTTGAGTCCCGCTGCTCGTTGTTGGACCGCAGTCGATATCCAGGCAGTGCAAAAAGTAGCCAGACCGGATTTCAAGGACTCCAGAGGTGGGTTGGCAGGTCCTCCTCGCAAGATTTCCACGTCCAGACCTACGTTTTTGTAGAAACCTTTCTCAAACGCCATCATGTAGCCGGCGAACTGGGCTTGAGGGACCCATTGAGGGACAAAGGTGACGTGGGTGAGCGCAGAATCGCCGCCCACAAGATTTGTACCAAAGAGCGCCCACAAAAATGTAAGGACCAATATGACCTTTTTCATGACGACTCTGCGAAAAGCCTAGTGAAAATACAAATTATCATAATATATTAGAATTGATTATACTATATTTGTTACACGAATCCGGGCCGGCCTCCTTCAAAGAGACCAGGCGCAGGGATTTAAGGCCGGAGATGGTGTCCATATTATTGCATTAGCATACAACGATCCCCCGGTTGCCTTAATCAGGGTTGGTATTGATCCAGATAGGTCGTTTCTTTTTCACCTACTGACGGTCGTGCAAATGTTCTGATTAGGATATAATTTTAAAAGGTCCCTAAACTTAGTTCACAAGAAGGTTTCGGTTATGAAGACTCCCAGCGGGTATGAACGACGATCTTTATATGCGACGATCTTGATTTTCTTCATCCTGGCCTTTGGGATCTTCACGGGCGGATACCTGTTTTATCGTAATTACGAAAGAAAATTCCGGACTGGTATTGAAAACCAGCTATCCTCGATCGCGAACCTCAAGGTGGACCAAATCGTTCAATGGAGAAAAGAACGTTTGGAAGACGCCGCAATCTTTTTTAAAAACTCAAACTTTTCCAGTCTGGTCCTGAGCTTTTTCGAACACCCGGACGATGTAGCTGGACAAAAACAGCTTAGAATGTGGCTTGGTAGCGTGCAAGCTCGATACAAGTATGATCGGATCTTCTTAATGGATAGCCACGGCGTTGAGCGACTGGCGATTCCTGAATCGTCTACGCCTAACTGCGAATTTGAGAGAAAACATTCTTTAGAAGTCATGCGGTCAGGAAAGGTCGAATTTACGAATTTCTACCGGGATGACCTTAATAAACGCATTTACATCAGTGTGATCGTGCCGGTTTTGAACCTGCAAGAGAAGGCTGTGTCAATCGGCGCGCTCGTGATGCGAATTGATCCGAATCAATATCTATACCCCTTTATACAATCATGGCCTACGCCGAGTCGGACCGCTGAAACACTGATTGTGGGCAGGGAAGGAAATGACGCTGTGTCGCTGAGTGAACTCAGATTTAGGAAAAACAGCGCCCTTGAATTCCGCGTCTCACTCGAAAAGCAAGAATACCCGGCAGTCAAGGCAATACTGGGGCGGCAAGGCATAGTTCAGGGCAAGGACTACCAAGGTTTCCCGGTAATTGCCGATGTGGCTCCTATCCCAGGATCTCCTTGGTTTCTGGTGGCCCGAATGGACGCGTCCGAGGTTTATGGTCCGTTGAGAGAACAATTGTGGTTGCTTGTCTTTCTCGTAGGCAGCCTCATTGTTGGCGCGGGAACAAGCCTGGGTTGGATCTGGAAAAGGCGAATCGCCACTTTTTATCGGGAAAGATTTGAGGCGGCGGAAACATTACGGGAAACCGAAAATAGGTTTCGTCTTTTTTATGAGAAAAGCCCCGTGGGTTATCAATCCCTCGACGCGGATGGACGGTTCATAGAAGTTAACCAGGCCTGGCTGGATACGCTGGGTTACGAAAGGTCCGAGGTCATTGGTCGATGGTTTGGCGATTTTCTGGCGCCGGAATATGTAGAACTTTTCAGTCACAGGTTCCCACGTTTCTTGGAATTCGGGGAGGTGCAGGGGGTTGAGTTCGAAATGTTCCATAAGTCGGGCGCTCTCATAATTACATCTTTTGACGGGAAGATAGGCCGCGACGGCGAGGGAAAATTCTTGCAAACGCACTGTGTCTTACAGGACATCACAGAGCGCAGACGATCGGAGGAAACGCTTCGGGAGAGTGAGAAAAGGTTCCGGGCGCTGTTTGAGCAGGCAGCGGTTGGTGTCGCCCAGATTGAGACCCCTACCGGACGTTTTGTACGTATCAATCAGCGGTATTGTGACATTGTCGGTTATACCCAGTCCGAAATGGAAAACATAACCTTTCAGACTATAACCGAATTAGAGGATCTCGAAACTGACCTGCATAATAAGGATCTGTTATGCGCCGGCACGATCAGGGAATTTTCCATGGAAAAGCGTTATTACCGCAAAGACGGGTCAATAGTTTGGGTCAATCTTACCGTCTCACCAATGTGGGAACCAGGAGAAGCTCCGGACTTTCATATAGCGGTAGTTCAGGACATCACCGGGCGTAAACGATCGGAGGAAGCCCAAAAGAGGCTCGCTACGGCTGTGGAACAGGCTGCGGAGGGTGTCATCATCACTGACCCCGCTGGGGTAATCCAGTACGTCAACCCAGCTCTGGAAAACATCACGGGGTATGACAGGTTGGAGCTGATTGGAAACAACCCGCGAGTATTCAAGAGTGGCGAGCACGACGAATCCTTTTACAAGCAATTATGGGATACTATTACAACCGGGAAGACCTGGTCCGGACGTATCACCAACAAGAAGAAAGACGGTAGCCTCTATTATGAGGACACCACGATTTCACCGGTTCGAGACTCAAATGGAATGATAGTCAGTTTTGTAGGCTTGAAACGAGACATAACCGAGCACCTGAAACTGTCTTCTCAACTATTCCAGGCGCAAAAAATGGAGGCGGTAGGAATCCTAGCAGGAGGTATTGCTCACGATTTCAACAACCTTCTCCAAGCGGTATTGGGATACTCGGAGTTAATGCTCCAACGTGAAAAAGAAGGTG
>JARLHM010000106.1 GCA_031292235.1 Syntrophaceae bacterium
ATGAGGCCAATTTTCAATTCAGCCAACAACTTCTGCGTGCATCGTATTATCTCGACCTTCTATCACGTTGGTTTCATTTAGTTTTAGCTGGTTTTTCATTGAGGCGTTGACACTCTGAATCGACCAATCCACAATCGAAACCATCAAAACATTAAAGGGGTCAGGAGGGCAAGATGAAAGAATGCAGTGAAGAAGTAATATTGGCCTTACGAGGATTTCTCTGTAAGTCAGACTATCCAAGTTTACAATATGTTGGGCAATTCGGAACAGATGATCAAGTTTTGGATATGGTAACACGAGTACATATGTCGGCCCAGTCAATTTTTGATCAGAAACCACCAATGGACAGGGAGATAACTTGCTGATAGCCACTATCAAGAGGAACGGAATTCTTGAACAAGGACGGGAAATCAGCGGTAGTCGTTGGGGTTATGGACAAGCGGAAAGCCGCCCTTAGCCCTGGCATTCCCCCCCGATAGGTTTTTTTCTTGCTTAAGTCAATCGCAAATTTACCGTCCACAATCGACACCAAGCGATGTTATGTTTCTGTCAATAAAATTCCCATTACTTAAATCTGTTTCGCGACCAGGTCGCGTTATAGACGCGAAATACACAACGATCGGTTTGAAACTTGACGATCCATTTAACTCGTAGGGTTTTCTAAAGAACAGTATACCAAGAAGTGAACTAGAGGCTTGGTCTTAAGAGTCGCTTTGAGCCGTCCCCAAAATTAGACAATCGATCCTCGGCCTATTTGGACGGCGAGCATAGAGACTGAGCCTCCATCAACTCCTTGTACTGGAAAACTTATAGGTTCATTTTTCCCACGGAGACCAATTACATAAAGTAGTGGTAAGTAATGCTCAGGCGTCGGGGCTGATAACATCGCGTCAGGACCAAGAGCCTGGTAATCAATGACATGAGCATCCTCCCCTTCGATCAACAACTCCCGAACTTTTGTTTCAAATCGCAAAGCCCAATCAAAAGGCTGTACCCCAGATTTACCCCATGCATAGGCAGACAAATTATGAACGATATTACCGCTACCGATTACTAAAACTCCTTCTTTCCGCAGAGATGAAAGCCGTTTCCCCATTTCATAATGGAATAGAGGCGGCTGAGTTTTATCGATGCTGAGTTGAACAATAGGGATGTCAGCCATTGGAAAGACGTGAGTAAGCACCGACCATGTTCCATGATCGAGTCCCCAACCTTCGTCGAGTTCTACAAAAATGGGCGCAAGCAGATCTTTGACACGCAGGGCCAGTTCGGGACTGCCAGGCGCTTTATATTCAACCTGGTAAAGCTCTCTCGGGAATCCACCAAAATCGTGAATAGTGGGCGGATCAGGGTTCGCTGTGACCGCACAGCCCGGTATGTACCAATGAGCGGACACGGCTAGCACAGCCTTGGGACGCGGTACCGATCTACCGATAGAGGCCCAGGCGTCACTATACACATTCTTCGTTAGCGCATTCATAGGATTACCGTGTCCTAAGAAGATAGCCGGCATAAGATCAGCCATTGAGTAACCTCTCTATTCTTAATTGATTGAGTAAAAGTCAGCCTCAATCTAGGTCGAGGGCTTTTACCTTCGTTATCCAGGCGCCGTCCACAATTCAAAATAATCATGGCTAGAATCTATGGGGGAGGGGAGGTGAATGGAAGCGCCAATGTTTCAACATCAAATCACTATAATGCTGTAAACTGATCATCGTCGTTTATCTAGGACGGGGCACGTCGCTATAATGACTCTTCAGTCATATCCGGCATGAAGTCCTATTTCTGGATCGAAGTGTTCTGACGGGAAAATTAATCAACAAAAAACGAATAAAGACGGCTCCGTAATTATTCCAAATTTGTTCTCATTTTGTTCCCGTTTTTTGAGACCAATAGGGATTAATAGGGATTGAAATCATTGGGATTCTCAAGCAGATCGTTTATTTATTTAGTGCATCCCCGCCCTCTCACGGCGGAGACACCGGTTCGAAACCGGTTGGGACTGCCAATAAAAACAATGTGTTACTAATGAGGCGGGCACTTGGTGCTCGCCTTTTTGCTGAAAAAGTACCAAAAAGGTCACATTTCCTCTTTTTGAAAAAACAGTTTTAGGCGTTCGCACATACTAAGATTTCATTCGAACCATGATCAAATTCCAGTTTGTCGGTCTGACTCACCAACTCTGAATCACTAAGCTCATGTATCAGACTTCCATGCCACTAGCCTCAAGAATAGTGGCTAGAAGCCATATGGAACCGATTAACAGACAAGAAATGGAACAGTATATCCTTCATCATCTGGCAATAACCGGGATAAAAACAAATCTTTTTGAGGACACGGCTATTACCGCCGTCCATCAAGGATCAGGAGGAATACTCAGAAGGGCCAACCATCTGGCAAGAGGGGCTCTAATAGCCGCAGCAAAAGATCAATCCAGGACTGTAACCGCTGATCATGTGCGTCTGGCTTCCACCGAAATCTTTTGATCAACAAATAACGAGCCGGATTGCCCGGCTCGGTCCAAACATCATGAAAAAAAGGATGGCTGTCCCAAATAATCAGAAAAAATCAGCCCCTTTAATTTGAGATTCAACAACCTGTCCAAAATCGAAAAGAGCGGTATCTTTAACTTTATAGTGTTTGTTTAATCGAAGTTACTGTAACTTCGAGAACACGGGTCAAAAAAGAGAACTTAGCTTTCATCATATCATATTCTGGACCTGAAGATATGAATTTTGCCGTTCCTTCAATAAGAAAACCAGCACCGGGGCGGCCACTGCGCCCAATTACCTCTTTGCTCCCGACAGTGAGTAATACTTTGTTATTCTTAAGCGTTTTTTTCTCAGTCTTTCTCATTGCCCAGGCAGGGATTAAGAGTCTACCATCATCTGGGTTTACAAGGTAGGTGTTCCAAGTGTTTACAACATGGGCCTCATTATCAGCGCATGAAACGATAGAAACGACACCTTCCTTCCCGATTACTTCCAAAAATTTGTCTGTGAACATGCTCAATCTCCTCCGTCCAGATTTCACTTGTGGATAATGAGTATCCATGTTATCTATATATAGGACGATATGAGAAAAGTCAAACTTTGTTTTGGCAAACGCAAGTCATTGTAACCATTCGAAATCGTGGAAGGAGATAAAAGATGCAATTCAGTATTGGGGTAGAGTATGCGTTTCATTCACTTTTTTACATGGTCGATCTACCTGAACATAAAACCATTGGGATTAAGGATATAGCTAAATTGCATGGAATTACAGAAACGTATCTTTCTAAGATTTTTTCAAAACTGAGAAAAGCGGGAATAGTCCGTTCGATTGCTGGTGTTAATGGGGGGTATGAGCTAGCAAAGGGGGCGGAAAATATTTCCTTTTGGGACATTATTGAGGCAATTGAGGGGACTTCCCGTTTGTTTCATTGTATAGAAATTCGTAAGAAAAACATTTTCGTCAACGATCCCAGTATATTCACAGACAAGTGTCCTTGCTTGATAAAGGTGGTTATACAGGAAGCGGAAGATCTCATGCGGAACCAGTTAAAAATAAAGTCGCTCCGTTGGTTGCACGAACAGGTGCATAAAGATTTTTCAGTGGAGAAAAGAAAGGCAATCGCTGACTGGTTAAAAGATGTATAAAGACCTGAATTTGTCCAGCCTAACACAACTTGTAACAGTTGACATTTCAGATATTACTGAAATGACCATCGCTATCATCGAGGATCGAGGCCTTGACAAAACCCCCAACCTCATACTGTTGAAGTGACAGCGGACTTGCTGCTGTGCAAAAAAAGTTTTTGGGCATCAGTGGGCTGACCATTCCTTCTCTACAATAAATGTTTTCACTGATCCTGAAATTGCGGGGTACGCCTTTCAAAAAATGCATGAACACCTTCGGAGAAATCTTTGCTCCGATAGGCCTCTCGCCGTAACTGCTGTATCTCCTCGAAGTCGTCGGGGTTGAGCGCCGGTCCGCCCGTCAGCTTTTTCAACTGAACCTTAAGGAGTCGAATGACCTTCGGCGCTCGGGAGGCGATGGTTTCAGCGACCTGAAATGTGGTGTTTTCCAAGTCTTCGGGTTCTACGAGCCGGTTGAGCAACCCGAATCGAAAAGCTTCTTCGGCTGAGAGTTGTTCGGCTGTGAAGAGCATCCCCTTGATAATATGGAGAGGCAGCACGCCGAGAAAGTGAGTAAGACCCGCGGCATCATACGCTAAGCCAATCTTCGCGGGGGTGATTGCAAATGAAGCCGAAGTCGTCCCAACCAACAGGTCGCAAGTCATTGCAAGATCGCATGCTCCACCCCAGACACTGCCCTCGATCATCCCTATTACCGGGACTGGGAACCTCCTGACCCGATGCAGGAGTCGCTCAAACGGGATGCTCCAGGTGAGCGGATCCTGTCCGTCAAGAGGGATTTCCTTCATATTGTGACCCGCAGACCATACTTTGGCTTTGGGGTAGGCTCTCAGTATCACGACGCGAACCGCTGTTTTCTCGAACTCATCCAACGCGTTGAGAATACCCGATACCAGCTCGGAACTCA
>JARLHM010000107.1 GCA_031292235.1 Syntrophaceae bacterium
AAACGGGACCCTATACGTGATTCGGAAAGATTTGCTCTCTCTAATGCCCAGCTTGATCCCCGGACACACAACTGCGTATGAACCACAAATTGCAAGTGGCGCCGGGTCCTCAGTCTGGCATGTGATCTTTTTCAGAAGAGGAAAAACTTCATCAGGCTTCAGAATATCGAAAGTCCCATTCTCTCCGTTTATCAGGGCTTCCACTACATTGTAGGGTCCTTGAAAAGCTAAAGGAAAAACATACACCGCGTCGAGAGAGTAATCATTGTCGTTCCTGAAAACTTGTTCGGTTTTAACTTCAATAAATGAGTCCGAGACGGTCAGGACTGTTTTGGAAATCAGACAGGTTGGTCTGGCTACAGGACAAAGTTTCCCGTCTACTTCAGGCGGGAAGACTTGCAACATTCCTCCTGCAAAACAATAATTCTGAAACAGGCCGAGAATTGTCGGCGCCAGGAACACCATAGCTAAACATGTTCCTCTAGGACAAAGCCTGAGCGCCGATCGAACTAAAGACATGAGGCATTTATTAATGGTCGTCATTTTTGTTATCTATTCGGGTGTTACGCCCAATTCCCTGTCCCAATAAGCGTTCGCCGTAGCAACCAGTTCTTCCGTTGAACAGATGTCCCGCGCGACCGCCTCCAACGTGTCGATCGCGACCCTAGCCTCTGACGCCAATTGATGTCCCGCCGCCCTTATAGCATCCAGGACTCCCTTGACTCTTTCAGGGTATTTCTTGGTTAAGAGGACAGAGAATATTGCGGGTCTCAACAAAATTCCACAACATTCTGAATGAAAATTCTCACAAATTCTCTCGAAGTGTAAGACTAGAGGATCAAAATTTCTAAGCCCCGGATAACCACAAACAGCTATGAGAAACATTTTTTTGGGGAAATTCCAGCGCATGGGGTGTCTGATTTGGCCTGCTTCGTTTTCAAAATGAGGGTCCATGAATGTTACCATCCGGTCGATAACTTTTTTTGCCAGACCGGGCATTCCGTCAATGTACAGTGGAGTGGCCAGCGCCAACATGTCAGAGGCCTTGATTTTCTCTGTCAACTGATCCATGTCGTCATCATAAATACATTTCCCCGGTGTTTTTGCGTAACATGAAAAGCAACCTATGCATGGGTTAATTTTCTTTTTGGCCAAGTGGACAATGTCTATTGTGGCTCCAGCTTCTTTGGCCCCAACAAGAAAAGGTGTGAGAACAACCTGAGTGTTTCCTGACTGCATTCTCGGAGAGGCGTTTAACACTAGGATCTTCATTTTAGCTCCTGCTCGTTATTGATGGTGTGTTAGAATAATGTCATATCAATTTAGCTTTTAAAACCACTAAAGAGAAACAGTATTGCAAAAAACGCCGGATGGAATTAGTGGTAAACTATAATTCGCAAGCGAGTGAGGTCCTGCAAATGGCTGGAAAGAAATTTCTGAACCCTATATCTAAAATAGTCATATGTTTGGCCGGTTTCCTGATCCTGGGCTATTTTGTACACACGCCCCTATATGAGGCAATTTTCTTGAATGGCCCGTGGGACATGGTCCTTGTTGCTAGGCTCATTGTCATGATCGCATTTGTGTACCTGTTGGCGCAAAGCTTGAGAGAATTGTCAAAGCGGGACTCTACCTGAGAATGCGTTTTTACACGAATCTGGACGTCAAAGTTATGTCATTTCAGACATTAGTCAGTACGCTTCAAATCGTTTTATTCATTAATTAATTCAACAGGATATTATCCTAGCTAAAAAACCTGTCTTGACTCTGTTTATCCCTCCTGATTTACTCTGATAGAGGCTTATCACGCCTCATTTATCCTCCGTTCCATTTTGTTTTTTTTCCAAGCTGAACTGTTTTCCAAAGGAGAGAGCGTCATGACAATCTCACGCCGGGAATTTCTCTTAATCTCAGGCGCAGTTGGCGCAGGGCTGGCCCTTTCAAAACTCGGAATCGACACAGGTCCGGTGAAGGCCTATGCCGACGAGTTGAAGAAAGTCGACAAGGTTAAATCAGCCATGCGGACAACTACAATTTGCCCATATTGCGCTGTAGGTTGTGGTCTGATCTGTAGCGCCGACCTCAAGGCAGGGAAGATATTAAATATCGAGGGTGATCCTGATCATCCGATTAATGAAGGCTCGTTATGCGCAAAGGGCGCCGGCCTTTTCCAGACAACCGCGAACAATCCTAACAGACTGCAAAAGGTCCTTTATAGGGCGCCCCATAGCGATAAGTGGCAGGAAAAGTCGTGGGAATGGGCCATCACAGAGATAGCCAAACGTGTAAAATCAACAAGGGACAAGAATTTTATCGAAAAGAACTCTAAAGGGGAACCTGTAAACAGGGTCGAAGCTATAGCTCATATTGGAAGCGCAGCTCTGGACAATGAAGAGCTTTGGCCCCTCCAGGCGATGATGAGAGCTTTGGGCCTGGTTTACATTGAACATCAGGCCCGCATATGACACAGCGCCACAGTACAGGCTCTGGCAGAGTCTTTTGGGCGCGGCGCAATGACGAATCATTGGATTGACCTGAAAAACAGTGATTGTATTCTTGTTATGGGCAGCAACGCTGCCGCAAACCATCCTATCTCCATGAAATGGGTCCAGAAAGCCAAGGACAAAGGAGCGACCCTGATATCGGTCGACCCGAGGTTTACCCAAACATCAGCAAAAGCGGATATATATGCTCCTTTACGATCTGGGACTGACATACCTTTTCTAGGGGGAATGATCAAATACATACTGGATAACACTAAGTATTTCAAAGAATACATAGTGGATTATACAAACGCCTCTTTCATTGTTGGCCCCAAGTATGATTTCAAAGATGGGCTATTTTCGGGTTATGATCCCAAAACCCGGACATATGACAAAAGTTTCTGGGCCTTTGAAAAGGACCCGGACGGCAAGGTAAAGCGCGATAATACCCTCCAGGACCCTAGATGCGTTTTCCAGTTGTTAAAAGAACACTATTCGCGGTACACGCCTGAAACTGTATCCTCAATTTCAGGAACTCCTGTCGAGGATCTGCTAAAGGTTTACGAAGCTTATGCGTCTACCGGGTCCAGAGAGAAAGCCGGCGCCGTCATGTATGCGATGGGTTGGACCCAACACACGGTTGGGGTCCAGAACATCCGTTCAATGTGTATAATTCAGCTTCTTTTGGGGAACATGGGAATTCCCGGTGGTGGAGTGAACGCTTTACGAGGGGAATCCAATGTTCAGGGATCTACGGACGCGGGACTGCTCTTCCACATTTTACCCGGTTATCTGGCTTATCCGAGGGCAAATCTGGCTAACCTTGAAACATACCTTAAGGCTATAACTCCAACCACCAAAGACCCCATGTCGGCCAACTGGCCGCAAAATCTGCCGAAATATTTCGTGAGTCTCATGAAGTCTTTCTGGGGTGACAAGGCGACAAAGGAAAATCAGTTTGGTTACGAATGGCTTCCAAAATTGGATGTTGGCCAAAACTGCTCCTGGTTAAATCTCTTCAACGCCATGTACGATGGAAAGATTAAGGGATTTTTCGCATGGGGCCAGAACCCGGCCTGCTCCGGAGCAAACGCGAACAAGGTTCGACAAGGTTTAACCAAACTTGACTGGATGGTAAACCTCAACATTTTTGACAATGAGACAGGATCTTTCTGGAAGGGGCCAGGAATGGATCCCAAGAACATAAAAACAGAAGTCTTCATGTTGCCAGTGGCGGCGTCAGTCGAAAAGGAAGGGAGTATCACCAACAGTGGTCGTTGGGCCCAATGGCGTTACAAAGCGGTAGATCCGCCCGGAATGGCCAAGCCTGATGGCGACATTATGGTTGAGCTGTTCGATAAAATCAGGGGGCTTTACAAAAAAGGCGGAAAATTCCCCGAACCTATTCTCAACCTAAAATGGGATTATGTGAATCAAAATGGCCAGTTCGACTCCCATAAGGTCGCCAAAGAAGTCAACGGCTATTTTCTGAAGGATATTACGCTAAAAGATCCTACTGGCAAAGACGTCAGCTTTAAGAAAGGAGACCTGGTTCCCGCTTTCGGATTTCTTCAGGCCGACGGGACTACATCTTCCGGAGACTGGATCTATTGCCAGAGTTACAATGCCCAAGGCAACAACATGGCGCTACGCAAGAAGGACGACCCGACTAATTTAGGGCTATATCCTCAGTGGTCTTGGGCATGGCCCGTAAACCGCCGTATTATATACAACCGCGCTGCCGTAGACCTCAATGGCCAGCCATGGAACCCAAAGAAACCGGTCATTAAATGGGTACAAGGCCAGGAAGTTGATGGAAAGAAACAGCCTGGAAAGTGGGTTGGCGATATTCCTGACGGGCCGTGGCCCCCAATGAGTGAGGCTGGTGGCAAGTATCCATTCATCATGAAACCGGATGGACTTGGCGCTATTTTCGGTCCAGGGTTGGCTGATGGACCATTCCCTGAGCATTATGAACCTTTGGAATGCCCCGTTCCTAAGAATACTCTGTCTTCCCAGTTTGTTAACCCGACAATAACGATATTCTCTGGATCTATGGACAAACACCTTACTTGTGATCCTCGATTTCCGTTTGTGGGAACCACATATCGTGTCACGGAACATTGGCAAACAGGTATTATGACCCGCTGGCAACCATGGCTGGTTGAGGCCGAGCCCCAGATGTTCGTGGAAATGAGCAATGAGCTTGCAAAACTTCGGGGAATCAAAAATGGAGAAAAGGTAAAAGTGTCTTCGGTTCGGGGCGAAGTTGGAGCTGTCGCGATTGTGACCACACGGTTCAAGCCGTTCAAGATAGGCGATTTAACTGTCCATCAGGTCGGTATGCCGTGGTGTTTTGGATGGATGGTTCCCAAGGATGGCGGCGAAAGCGCAAACCTGCTTACTCCTAACGTCGGAGATCCAAACACAACGATTCCTGAATCAAAGGCATTTATGGTCAATGTAACTAGAATAGAAGGAGGTAAGTAAAATGTCTGAAGGATATTCTATTCTTGTGGACACCTCCAAATGCACCGCATGCAGAGGATGCCAAATTTCCTGTAAACAGTGGAACGGCCTTCCCGGTACGCATACCAAGAACGAAGGAACACACGAAAATCCTTTGGACCTCTCCGCTGACACATGGAAAATCGTCAGGTTCTCTGAGGGGCCTTCCAAGGACGGCAATCCCTTCTGGCATTTTTTTTCGGAACAGTGTAGGCACTGCTTGTCCCCCGGATGCATGGCTGAAGCCGAAAACGGTGAGATCATACAGGATGAAAATACGGGCGCAGTGATCTACACCCCAAAAACAAAAGATCTCAATTATAAGGCCACCCGCGATGGCTGTCCCTATGATATTCCCCGTCAGGACCCAAAAACCAAACAACTCTTCAAGTGTACAATGTGCTTTGACAGAATCACGAACAACATGATTCCGGCATGTGTGAAATCCTGTCCCACAGGCGCAATGGTATTTGGAGAAAGGCCAAAGGTCCTTGAGATGGCCAAGGCTAGAGTTGAAGAGTTGTCCAGGAAATTTCCCAAAGCTAAAGCAATAAATCCTGAAGATGTAAGAGTCATTTATATTGTTAACGACGATCCTCAGAAATACTGGAAGCTGGCGGCAGGTAAATAACCTGCATAGAATCATTGGTTATTCCTAGAAAGGAATTTGAAGCCCCGAACGTCATTTAGACCACCGGGGCTTTTTTTTTCGGAGTTTCCGGGATATTATCCTAAGATTCAAAAAGACCCTGGAACGCCCAACTCAAATTAGGAGGGACAAAATGGTCTCAGATGAGACTCACAACAAAACAGCAAAATCGATTAAAGATTCATTGGATTGGATTAAGAAAGGAATCCCGCAGTTGACCGGTGTTGTGGAAGCTTTCGCGGAACTCCTGGTGGCGAAATCTATTGCTAAATCCCAAATCTCAACTCCGGGTTTCTCAAATGTTGAAATAGACTTGGTCAGGTTCTCCCAAGGTGTCCCAGTTTTGGACGATAGGAAAATCGAAGTGGACAGGGATTCATTTCGGACGGTAGCGCTTCTACTCATCCCGGCGATAAAAAAGGGGTTCCCAAAGATAGATGTCGATCTCAACCGCCTGGAGTCTTTTGTCGCAACTGACGAAACGGCAATGGAACAATTGCAACCTGCCCTTGAATCGGGTTCCGCTACAATTCTAGGTGACATGGCTGTCAAGCTGGGTATATCCCCGGAAATTCTGCAATTCGTTTGTTCCGAACTGGCAAAGCCGTTCGCAGAGAAAGTCGAGGAAGCAATAGCGCCGATGATTGAAGGCCTGAACTGGCTCAAGGGGTACTGTCCTGTTTGTGGCGCCTGGCCAACTGTGAGTGTTTTGAAAGGTAACGAGGGTCGTAGATTTTTGAATTGCTCCGTGTGTGGTCATGAATGGAACTATATGCGGACTCAATGCCCTTTTTGCGAGAATAGCGATACTACGAAGCAGGAAATCATTTTTTCTGAGGACAGGAAATTTGAGTATGCGGAACTATGTCACTCTTGCAAGAAATATATAGTTGGGCTGGACACCAGAAATTTAATAAGTCCTCCGCATCCATCCACAGCGCCTATCGGGTTGATTTATCTGGATGTATTGGCCCAGGAGAGAGGTTTCACTCCCGGCGCGACTGTTTCGATGTTCAGGGACTTGACGTTCTAAACTTGCCACTGAAGACACTAATGATGAAATTTTGTAGAACTTGAATAGTTTTTACAAGACGTATATAAAATAGAGTTGGCTTTATGAGGATCATTGCCGGCAGACTAAAGGGCCTGCGACTAGCTCTCCCTGCAAAGGCAAAAATTAGACCTACCGCAGAACGAGTCAGAGAGGCCCTTTTTAGCGCTTTGGGATCAGCGGTGTGTGGAGTGGACGCGCTTGATCTCTTCGCAGGGACCGGTTCTTTGGGGCTTGAGGCTTTAAGCCGAGGGGCCGGATCAGTGACTATGGTCGAAAAGGATTTAATATTGGCTAGGAATCTCACTGGGCTATGCGCTGGTCTCAAAATGTTCGACAGTGTAAAAGTGTTGAACATGGACGCAGGCAAGTCCGTAGATTACCTATCGTCTCGGCGTGTCAAATTCGGTCTGATTTTCCTGGACCCACCCTATGATAGCGACTGGATATCGAGATTGGCGCTGGACGCGTCATTTCTGGGTCTGTTATCTCCCGGGGGGCTTATAGTTGTAGAGAGAACCGGTTTGTCAAAAGACATTCAAGATTTTGAAGGTCAAGGATTAGAAACTACTTTCTCTAGAAAATACGGAGCCACCATGCTGGAGATATTTACATCCGTTAACTCGGAGTTGAGTTAAATTTGGGGTCTTATTAAAGCTATGGGCAAAAGGATCGCAATTTATCCAGGGACCTTTGATCCCATTCACAATGGGCATCTGGAAATAATTCGTCGTGCTTTGGGAGCGTTTGATCAAATCGTCGTCGCTTTGGGTTTGAATCCCGAAAAGGAAACTCTGTTCTCACTTGAAGAACGCATGGACATGATCAAGAACAGTGTAAACGGTGATCAGCGAATCCAGAGCGATTGTTTTGAGGGGCTTCTGGTCAGATATGCGGAAAAAAAGAAAGCATGCGCAATAATTAGAGGCTTGAGGGCTGTTTCCGATTTTGAGTACGAATTCCAGTTGGCGCTGATGAACCGCAAACTGAGCCGTAAGATTGAAACTTACTTTCTCATGACCGCTCACAGATATCTTTATGTAAGTTCGAGAATAATAAAGGCTACTGTCTATGCCGGGGGGTCCCCGGAGGGTTTGGTGCCCGATTATGTGCTCAATGTCCTCCGGAACAAATTTCCGATGATCAAAACTCCCCACGGGACGACAAGAAAATGTAGGAGTTGATATGAAAACAGTTTTGTCTGAGAGGGCCGCGCAACTAAAACCATCGGCTACTCTGGCGATATCAGCCAAAGAGAAGGAACTTAAAAGTCAGGGAATAGATGTAATCGGATTTGGCGCTGGCGAGCCTGATTTTCCTACACCTCCCAGAATTCGTGAAGCAGGCAAAAGGTCTCTTGACCGTGGAGAAACATTCTATACACCGGTAGGCGGAACATTAGAACTTAGAAAGGCTGTAGCGCACAGGTTCCTCGAAGATTATGGGCTGGAATACCGGCCTGAGAATATCGTTGTCTCCTGCGGAGCTAAGCACAGTTTATATAACATCTTTCAGGCGATTGCCGGCCCGGGGGATGAAGTTATTTGTGTGGCCCCGTACTGGGTTTCATATCCCGAGATGGTGGCCCTTGCCGGAGCAAAGCCGGTAATTGTCGAAACCTCCGAGAAAAACCTGTTCGAACCTGATGTCGAAACCATCGCATCCAAGATAACTCCTTCGACCAAGGCGATTATTCTCAACTACCCCTCCAACCCATCCGGCACAATGTATTCTGAAGAATTTCTTGGACGGCTTGCCGGCTTGGTCTCAGACAAGGACTTATTGGTTATCTCCGACGAGATCTACGATAAACTTCTTTTTGACGGTAAAACGTACACTCCGTTTGCGACCTTTCCTGGAATGAAACCCAGAACAATCACGGTCAATGGTGTTTCAAAGACCTATGCGATGACTGGCCTTCGAATAGGCTATTTGGCTACAGACAACCTGGAAATCGTGAAGGCCACGACCAACATTCAGAGCCAGTCCACTTCAAATCCCAGCAACACGGCTCAAGCCGCCGCAGTGGAGGCCCTTTCCGGCCCGCAATCGGAAGTTTCTGAAATGCGCCGGATTTTTGAACGTAGAAGGGACCTCATTGTTGATCTTGTGAATCAAATACCGGCACTCTCGGTGGTAAAACCGCAGGGGGCGTTTTACGCTTTTGTTAATGTTTCCAAGTTTATCGGCAAATCCGGCGTCTCCAGTTCCGTCGATTTTGCCAGGTATCTGTTGGAGAAACACCACGTCGCATGCGTCCCTGGAGCGCCCTTTGGCTCTGATGATCATGTTCGTCTTTCTTTCGCCACAAAGGAAGAGATCATCTCCGAGGGAATGAGAAGAATCAAACTGGCTTGCTCTGAGCTTTGAGATGGTTAAAGAACAGCCTCTAATTTTACTAACCAATGACGACGGGATCCACGCCGAGGGTTTGCGCAGTCTGAGAGCTTTCGCTCAGACTCTTGGTGAAGTTATAGTCGCCGCGCCCAATACGGAACAGAGCGCTGTTGGCCATTCAATCACTCTTTATGATCCCATCAAAGCGCATGAAGTATACGATAACGGGGTCTTTTATGGATACGCGATAGGCGGTACTCCCGCTGATTCAGTAAAACTGGCGATTCACTATCTGTTGCCCCGAAGACCCGATCTTGTGATTTCCGGCATAAACAACGGGGCCAATCTTGGAATCAACGTTTTGTATTCAGGGACCGTTTCCGCCGCTACGGAAGCGGCGATATTAGGAACACCAGCGATAGCGGTTTCAATTGCTGCCAAGAAAAATCCGCCATTTGAGAGGACCTTTCCCTTCCTCAAGAAAATTGCTCTCTGGGTCCTAAAGAACAATCTTCCGGAAGGTGTCGCTCTCAATGTTAACGTACCCGCAACGCCTCTGGATCAGATCAAGGGAATTAAAGTTACCCGGCAGTCACTCTCTCGGTTCCATGAAACATTTGAGCGGAGGGAGGACCCAAGGGGTGACTTCTACTACTGGCTTTCCGGTGAATCGGCGCCCGACGAAGACGAAGATGATGTCGATATTTCCGCCTTGCGTAATGGGTATGTGTCTGTAACTCCACTGTTTTACGATCTTACCGCTCACAAGCATACAGAAGATTTAGCATGGTCACTAACAAAGAAATAGCTTCTCCGTTCCCCCCGGAAGAACTTCACGAGATCGAAACGGCACTCGGGTACCAATTCAAGGACTCGGATCTTCTTCTAAACGCTCTTACAAGGAGAAGTTTCTGGCATGAAAACCGTACAACATGCAGTGAAAACAATGAACGCATGGAGTTCCTGGGAGACTCGGTCCTAAACTTGATCATTGCTCATATACTGTACCTGTGGTTTCCCGACGCTGAAGAAGGCGAACTCCAGAAAAAGAGGGCCAGCCTTGTAAAGCAAAATGCTTTGGCAAGGATAATGCGGCGCCTGGGTCTAGCCAGGTTCATAAGGATGGGCAAAGGAGATGAACGCTCCGGTTGCCGTGAACGGAGTTCAATTCTAGCTGACACAGTTGAGGCTGTAATCGCTGCCGTTTTTCTGGATGGTGGGTATTATTGCGCGGAAAAATTCATCAGCTCCCATTTCAGATTCATGTTGGATGACTTGGAGACTTCTCGAGTTTTTGAAGATCCAAAGAGCATGCTTCAGGAAAGATCACAGGCATTGATTGGAATAACGCCTGTATATGTTTTGCTCGATGAGACCGGCGCGGAACATGACAGGATATTCCGAATGGGAGTATACATTGGGGACTCACTTGCCGCTGAAGGCGAAGGACAAAACAAGAAAGAAGCCGCCCAATCCGCAGCCGGCCTGGCGCTTTCATCTTTTAACTGGCCAGACACTGTCGATAAACAAAAAATCACTTAACACCGAACACTCTTTTCAACCGGCCTATGTTCAGACGTCCACTTCAAGCTTTGTGGAGAAAGGATCAAACAATGCGAGATGAGATCAGTAGACGGGAGATTATTGGCGGGATTGGGGCTTTAGGAGCTTTGGGCGTTTTGTCCGGCGCATTGCCTACGGAAGCCGTGGCTTCTTCCTTGCCGTCCCATGGTTCGGTAAACCTGCTGGAATTACCAGCGCTTCCGTATCCTGAAGACGCCCTGGAACCAGTAATTGATAAGGAGACGGTAAAGATTCACCATGACAAACATTTTGCCGCTTATGTAGCGGGGCTTAACAAGACCCTCAAGGATATTGAAAAGGCCCGTAATACCGGGGATTTTGAACACATTAAGGCAATGAGCAGAGACCTGGCTTTCAATGCTTCGGGTGTCATACTCCATTGGATTTATTTCAGCGGTATTGGCCCAAACGCTGGTGGGGTCCCGACGGGGAAAGTGGGAGAACTCATCAAGCGTGATTTCGGCTCTTTCGAAACCTTCTGGAAACAGTTCTCCGCAGCGTCCAAGAATGTGGAGGCTTCCGGTTGGGGAATTCTCGCATGGAACCCTTTCAGCAAAACATTATCCGTTCTTCAAGCTGAAAAACACCAGAATTTGACCAGTTGGGGGGTCATGCCGTTGATGGTATGTGATGTCTGGGAGCACGCTTATTATCTCAAGTATCAAAACCGGCGGGCGGACTATGTTGAAAATTTCGCCAAAATAATTGACTGGAACAAAGTCGAAGAACGGTTCACAACATATTGCGAGATGAAATAATCAACAATCATATGCAATTCCATTTGCTTTAGCTTTTCGGAGTGGAACCATTATGGCACATGGTAATAAACTGATGGATGCCGCTAAAGTGGCCCTTGTTTACATTTCTCTGTCGTTGCTGGCTCTCAATCCAACGCTTGTCTTGGCCAACCAAGGTGTTCGTGCGCTGGTTGCCGCAGCGGAAGGGGGTCTCATGGACAAGGTGCAGGCCACGTTGGAAAGCGGCGTCGATGTGAAGGCCCAGGATTATTCAGGAAACACTGTGTTGTGTCAGGCCGGCGAGGATGCGCTCCAAACGCTTGACTTTCCGATTCTGGTCCATGAGTTGGTTGCCGCAGCGCAAGGCGGCCTCATGGACAAGGTGCAGGCCACGTTGAAAAGGGGCGTCGATGTGAACGCTCGGGATTATTCAGGAAACACGGCGCTGGACCAGGCCAGCGAGTATGGCCACGCCGATGTGGTCAAGGTCCTGTTGGAACATGGAGCGATTCCAGACGCTACAGCCAGTGGCGGTCGTACTCCACTTATGGCAGCGGCCGAAAATGGCAATTTGCAAGTCGCTGAATTGCTCCTGGCAGGTGGCGCAAATATAAATTTGTCTGACAGAAAGGGGCGTACGCCCCTTATCGCCGCGGCTGAAGATGGGCATCTTGAAATCGCGCGGTTGTTAGTGTCCAAGGGGGCTAATGTAAACCTCAGAAATCAAGAAGGCGCCACTGCGCTGCTCAAAACAGCCGATGGCGACCATCTTGAAATCGCGCGATTACTGCTCGACAATGGGGCTAATGTAAACACTGCGGATAAAGAGTGGCGGAACCCCCTTCTTGAGGCCGCTCTTCATGGCAATATCCAAATGATGCGTATGTTGATGTCAAAAGGAGCTAATGTAAACGCCGCAGACAAGAAAGACGGAGCTACCCCCCTTATTGCTATCATGAGACATCAGAACGCGGCATACCTTGAACTTGCCAAACTCTTGATCGAAAAAGGCGCCGATGTAAACGCTCAGGGTAGAGATGGATATACTGCGCTGCATGCCGCGGCTTGCAGAGGGAACAATGCGGCGGTAATATTCTTACTTGATCATGGAGCGGACCCCAACATAGAGGGCCTCAACGGAAGAAACCCATTCTTGGTGGCGCTTTCCAGAGGGCATAGAGACACTGCTACATTGATCAGGAAGCGAATGTCCAGCCGCCGTAAATATTGATCAACCCCCGGCTTATACATTGGACAGCGCGAGTACAAGTGATTTCCGCAACCGCAACAAAAAATAAAAAGGAAATTTCTAAGGAGCCTAATCATGTCACAAGACACTTCTAAATTTGCAAAGATTAGCACAGGCGCAATCATTTCGATCTTGCTGGTTTTTTCTATCTTGCAGACTGGGTTTGCAAAGACAGCGGGAGATGTGGACATGCTGGTCGCTTCGTCAGAGGGTGGCCTTTGCAAGGAGACTCAGGAAATCTTGAAGAGCGGAGTCGATGTCAACGCTCGGGATAGTGGCGGGCGCACAGCTTTATGTCAGGCCGCCGGTAATGGACACGTTGAATTATCTAAACTTCTTTTAGAACATGGCGCCAAGGTAGATGGAACTGAAAAAATGGGGTGGACACCTCTGATGTATGCGGCCAAAGGTGGTCACCTGGAAATCACCCACATGCTTATGGCCAAAGGCGCAAACGTTAACACTGCGGACAAGATGGGAGAGACACCGCTGATATCTTCCGCTGCTAGTGGCCAGTTTGAAGTTGTGAAGACGCTTATGGCCAAAGGCGCAAATGTTAACGCTACGGACAAGGCTGGCAAATCTCCGCTTATATATGCGGCCGAAAACGGCCACTTGGAAATCGTCAAGCTGCTGGTTGACAAAAACGCAAATATTGACAATTCAGACACAAGAGGTTCGACAGCTTTGGCGAACGCAATCTCCAAGGGACAACTCGAAACCGCAATGTTTCTTGCGACCAAAACCTCAAATGTGAATGATT
>JARLHM010000108.1 GCA_031292235.1 Syntrophaceae bacterium
CGAAAGAACTATCACTTTCTCGAAAAAGTCGGGCGACGTTTTGGAACAGGTCAGCCAAGCTCCTCTATCGATATTCTGGATGCACATCACTTCATTCGCAGCGTATAATGCGCTAATTGGATACCTTTTGCTTCATCAGGAGGAACCCGGAACTATCAACAGATTGTTCTATTTTGTAGCAATGGGTTTTCATTTTCTGGTCAATGATCACGGGCTTCGTGAACATCATAAAGAGGCTTACGATTCTATTGGCAGATGGGTCCTTGCTGGGGCCGTAGTTCTCGGCTGGGCGGCAGGTCTGTTCATTCAGGTACATCAGGCGGTCGTAGCTGTCTTGTTCGCCTTCCTGGCTGGTTCGGCAATCGTGAACACAATAAAAGAAGAACTACCAGAGGGACGAGAAAGCAGCTTCTGGGCTTTCGCTCTCGGAGCGGGGATTTACTCGGCCTTGCTCATCATTGTGTGACGCTATTAAACTCTCAGATACTGTCGCCGTTCTTTTTGGGGACCGGTCCAAGGTTAACCCTATGTGAGGTCGATACCGATTTATTCTTTATCCGGTCGTTTATGACCAACTTTTTGGGCTTGCAAATGTTTTTATTGTCTTCGACCACAGCATTACTCGAGTTCATCAGCCGGTGGCCAACTCTCTGATATGTCACCTTCCGGTCCAACGTAAAGCAATGATTTTCCTTTAATTCTATTGCAAACCATTTTCAGTAGCCGCCGCTTGTCAATATTGGTTTTACTACAGGCCAACAGGTATCGGTCCAGGAACTTCATGCGATCATCCATATCTATGTCGGATGGCGTAGACAGAAAAAGTTGCGCCAGATTTTTGGCCCTCCTTTTGAGGCTCACACCGCTTCTGAATACTCGCACATCATCATAGTCAAGCAACGAGAACTTCACCGGTTTGTGTGGCCGATCATAAACCAGGACGTTACACGTCTTCAGATCAGTATGAAAAACACCATATTCATGTAGACCGGCCAGAAATCTCGCAAAGTTGTCCAGAAATTTCCGCTTTTCTTCTTTTGGCCATCCTTTCCTGATGCGGTCTACCATAAAACGATCCAGCTCTTTTGAGGCCGGTACCGCCAGCATGATCAACCATTCTTCGATGGTAACCATAAATCGGCTTTTACGGATCAAGGCAAGCGGCGCCGCTGCCGTGAACCCATGCTCGAAGAGATAAGCTCCGCTGTGAAAAGCTCGCAGTCCGTGTGTAGGCCGGAAAAGACCTTTAGCCGCATGACCGGCTCCCCGGTATTTGAAATGCTTCACGCACAAAACAGGACAATTCTCTATTGAAACTATTGAGATCGATGTCTCCGGGGAGTTCTTCTTAACGTTCTCCGACCCACTCTGAATTTGTCGATTATGTTCATCAATCGCCATCATAGCAATAGGTTCAAAATCTGAAGTCAAATTGATTATCGATTGTGAACAGGGGCTAATCTCGATGCGGATGTTTTCGGCTAACTGGCAAGAACGATGTTTGGGGATGGAGTCGCATCTAAGCATTTTGAGAACCCGGTCGGGAACGTTTGAAAATTGAAAGGATTTTGTACCTGATATAATAACGCCAGGCCCTTGTTCGCAGGGGTGTCCTGCGTACTGCGCTTTTAAACCATTTCATCGCATTTTTGAAATCGCCCAGATTCACGTATGCCCTACCAAATGAGATATCATGATCTGATAAGGTCTTAAGGTAAATTTTTCTCGGGATACGATCCGTATCGTAATTGCTCATCAAGATCTCGTAGGTGTCCGACCTGACCCCTATTCGATTGTGACTGGTATTGGAATCATAAAACCTTATGAAAACCAGCGGCCTGTCAAAGAAGGCAATTTCGTATTTTTTGGAGATTTTCAACCATACGTCAAACTCATCGGCAAACCGATACCTGGTTGGGAACCCCCCTACTTTCTCGAGAACGTCCCTTCCAATCATCACTGAGGATGTGTGGATAAAGCTTTCTGAAAAAACCTTAACAAAAAGATCACCCTTTATCCATTTCCAGGGACCTGTCCGGCTGATCCTTGTCCCTAGTCTGACATGTTTGACAGCCACCATACCGACTTGAGGATTAGCTCGAACAAAATCCACCTGTGTCTGAAGCTTGTCCGGCGCCCAGATGTCATCATGGTCAAGAAACGCGAGCCACTCGCCCTTGCTTGCAGATATTCCTTTGTTCCTGGAGGAGGCAATGCCTGAATTTGGTTGATTAACTCCAATAACATCATGCTGTTCGGCAAGCCATTCAGCGGTCCCATCACTCGACCCGTCATTGATCACGATTATCTCAAAATCCCGAAAGCTCTGGCTTCTAACTGAGACTACGGTCTTTTTGAGCAACTCAAGACGGTTATATGTGGGAATTATTACGCTGACAAACGGCTTCATCAGACACTGGGATGCAGCGCTACAATTTCAAGCGCTTTTCTAGCCACAAGTTCTGGAGAAAGACCCCTCATGCAAGGATGTCCCTGGAGACGACAACTATGATCGTTACATGGAGCGCACTCGGCCTTCCCCTGAATAATAAACGTCCGATTTCCAAAAGGCGCCGTTGCTCCCGCAGTGGTAGGTCCAAAAATGGTTAAACATTTTACGCCCGCGGCAACCGCAAGGTGAGCGCTGCCTGTGTCATTCGAAATAACCAGCGAACTCAGACTCATTATGCCCAGAGATGACACGATGTTGGATTTTGCCGCTAGGTTGAAGGCTGTGCCCTTCTTCATTTCACCAATTATAGAATCAATCAAATCCGCCTCTTGGGTAGCTCCGAGAAAAATAATCTGTAAATCGCCTTGCTCAATGAGAATATCAGCTAAAACAGCATAATGTTCACGAGGCCATCGTTTTGCGTCGGAATTCACAGAGCCTGGACATAGACACACGAAGGGCGTTTTGGGGTCCGCCCCTGACTCTAATATAATCTTACGGGCGAGATCGACTTCCTTAGCCCTAAGTTTTATGGAGCAATCCGGTTTACCAAAGTACTGAAAACGTCCAAGCCTAAAATAACTATCAAGATATTTCACGATCTCCAGATAATAAAAAACTTGATGTCCTGAAAGTATTGATGGGATCAACGGCGCTTTAATATTCAGGAGCGCCCCCCTCAAATCCGTAGGATATCCGACGCGGAGCTTTATACCGGCCATCCAGGCTGTAAATGCGCACTCGAACGCGTTCTGAAACAGGACAGCCATGTCAAAATGACCTTTTTGTAACCGGTCTTTCATCAGGAATGTTCTCCTGAAAGGGCCACCCTCACTCTCCTTGAAGGTCATTATTTCATCAGGGACTTTCGTAAGCCTCAGGAGTGGTTCCAAGTTGGCCGGGACCCAGAAGACTATGTGAGCTGCGGGAAACAATCGCCTTAGGGATCTAGCCGCAGGGAGGCACATGATTGTATCACCCACCCAGTTGACCCCACGGACAACTATTCTGGAGGGCGTGGATCCCTCATACCTAGCTGCCCGCATGTCCGATTTTCCTATCTGTCATTAAACTACCTTCACCCCAGGAATCGATCCCTGATTCAACATCACTATAAAATTAAACTATTTCTATTCCTTGGGATCCAGCGGGATGGCCTCATCAATAAGCATAATAGGAATATCGTCCTTGATCTCATATTTTAGGCGACAAACATCGCAGATAAGGCCATCTGAATTCTCAGTGAGAACCAGGTCACCTTTGCACTTAGGACAAACTAATATTTCTAGAAGCTTTGGATTTACAGCCATATGTCACCTTGCCTTTTCTACAAACTGAGTCTAGATTTCTGGGCACCGCTCAATATTGACGGGCTGAGACGCTTGTTCAACTTCAACATCTTGGATCAAGTTGTCACAGAATGAATTCTTCTATATAACGAGCAGGGAAGAATCGCAAGATTCGCGAATATTTTTGTTATGGACAGGTCAAACATTTTGAGGCGTAAAATGCTTAAAAACTTGCCTCTACCGCATTCACTTTGTCTAGTATCAGTCGTGGCCCTTCTCTTTGCCGCGGTCAACTCATCAGCGCAATCCAGTAGCAACATCGATGGCCATACTGTTAAGGCGTTATCCCATCCTACGGTCCCTATCACCTTGGGATCACGGATTATAACAGCTACTTTGGCGAATACGGACGCTACCAGGATCGAAGGCTTACTAGGCTGGACGGAAATTGGAGAAGATCAGGGGATGTTGCTTGATTTCATTCGACCTGGAGTTTTCGCGATCCACATGCAAGGAATGAAGTTTCCTATCGACGCTCTATGGATAGATTCAAACGGTGTCATAAAACTCATATACAGCCAAATTCAACCAAATTCCGGGATAGTTTATCCTTCTTTGTTTGAGGTCCGGTATTGTCTCGAAATTGCTCCGGGTTTTTGCAAGAAATATGGGATCAAAGAAGGACAAAAAGTCAAATTGGGCAATTGAGCCTTTTGTTTGAGGTCATTGGACACCACAACCACGAAGAAAACTGTCGGGTGTGAGATCATCTCTAATTCCCAACCGGGTTAAACAAAAATCGTAACGAACCGGATCGTCAGGTTCAATCTTCTTGAATGCCTCTGTCACTTCAAGAGCGGCTTTCATGTCTGACTGCTTGCGAAAAGTAAGCTTCAGACTTCTGCATATCCTCCCCATGTGAACATCCATAGGAATAATTAATTTTGAAGGAGCGACTTTATCCCAACCGCCTGGATCGACATCATCATTTCGGACCATCCAACGCAGAAAAAGGTTGAGACGCTTGCAGGCGCTCCCGCCTACGGGGCTCGGCAATAAGCTCCGGGGACGAGCTTGAAAAACTGAGGACAGTTCGCTAACCAGGACAGTCGCGCCACCAAGAACATTTTCGTGTCTAGGATTGAACCCTTTAAGAAAACACTCTTGAATCGATCCATATTCCTCAAGTACCCGCTTTATCCCAAACAGCATGGTGGCGAGTTCTTCCCCAGTTGTGAAACGATACTTGAAATCTTGAAAAATTCTCAGTAGGGTTTCGTGAGAAACATTAATCAGAAAGCGTTTTGGAGAATCGATCCGTTCCAGGATGCTTTTTATAGTTTTGAGTATTTGCCACACGCTTCCATAAGCGAAACTGGATGCTATGAGGCCAACTATCTCCCTGTCTTCAGGATCATCATAATTATAGAGGAATTCGAGGGGATCAGGATGGACAAACTCTCTCCTGTTATAAGAGTTGTAGAGATCGCATAGGTTGTTTTGGTATGCCTTAGCGGGCGCCAGTTTTCAGTCCTCCCAGACGATTTATTTTAATCCCGAGCTTTTAGTATAGGAACCGACAACAGAACAGGCAAGGACCTTCTACTCAAGTTCAAAGGCGTTTAGATCCATCTGCTAGTTCCTGTAAACCTTTTAGATCAATTAGTTTGATTTTTGGCCCTACTACTTGAATATGGCCCTGTTTAACCATCTTTCTCAGTATCCTGGATAAAGTTTCCGGAATAGTGCCGAGCATGCCAGCAAGCTGTCCCTTAGCCATATCAAGAGACAATTCGGATCGATTTGATTCTGTCTCGCTTAAATACAGCAAATAAGCTGCTAGCCTTCCCGGAACTTCTTTCAGGGAAAGATCTTCAACAAGCGCCGCAAAACGTCGTAGACGTCGAGAAAGCACTCCGAGCATATTCATCGCAAGTGAGGGGTTTTTACTTATGAGATCCGTGAAGGACTTCCTGGGGAAAAAAATACAAACCGTGTCCATCAATGTTTCAGCGTGAGCCGGAAATCGCCTTCCTTCAAAGACTGGCGCCTCTCCGAATGGTTCGCCTGATCCGAACACATGCAGGATCTGCTCCTTCCCTTCACTTGAGATCTTAAAGATTTTGATCCGCCCTTCTTTGACGACATAAAAGCCGTCGCCGGGGTCTCCTTCAGAAAATATCGTTGTTCCCTTTTTATATGATTTTTCTAAAGCAATTGAAGCCAAATCCGACAATTGATTCTGTGGAAGCCCCTCGAAAAGTGGGATTTGCTCAAGCGACTGGACGAGATTCAAAATCTTCCTCCTCAAAGCACAATTACCGATGGGAATGGCGCAAGGCGCCTTTGTTGAGTTTAAACCTAGTATATCACGTAAAATTAGTAGTAACTAAGGCTTTAGTGGAACATTTTCCTGAATCAGGCTACAGACTTAGTAATACAAACGTGGACAATCTTTTTAAGTATCGCTGAACTAAATGCTTTCCGGCGAATATAGGCGCCGATCGAGGAGAATGGGATATGCGTTGGAACAGGACCGCTGAAGAAGCGATAGCTAAAGTTCCTTTTTTTATAAGACGACGAGTTAGAAAGAAAGTTGAGATGGAAGCGGAGGGTCGAAATGTGTCCGAGGTCACGTTAGAACACGTGCGGACAGTTCAACAGAATTTCCTAAAAAACATGGAAGATGAAATCAAAGGCTACCAGTTGGAAAGTTGTTTCGGAACAAGTGGTTGCCCAAACCGAATCCCGACTGAAGACAATTTTGTTAGGACTTTAGAAGAAATGTTGCGGTCCAGAAACCTGAAGACCATGCTGAAATCAAAAGTAGACGGTCCGTTGAAGTTCCATCACGAGTTTAGGGTCTCTGTTTCCGACTGCCCCAACGCGTGCTCCAGGCCGCAGGTCACGGACCTCGGGGTAATTGCGGCAGTCCAGCCCAATCTAAGTGAAGCCGATTGCAGCCAATGCGGGGTTTGCGCGGAAACCTGTATAGAAAATGCTATCAATATGACGGAAGAAATGCCCCGGCCCGAGATCAATCTGGAAAAATGTCTTTTCTGTGGACATTGTGTAAGGGCATGTCCGACGGAAACGCTTGTCCGTGGCGAAGAAGGTTACCGAATAGTGGTCGGCGGCAAGCTGGGGAGACGCCCCAGATTGGCATCCGAGATTCCAGGGGTCTTTTCGAAGAACGAAACTTTCAAATTGATTGACCAACTTCTCGATTTCTATATCAAAAATAACACGAAAGGAGAAAGGTTCGGAGAAATTCTAGAGCGTGTAGGCGTTCAAGAGCTTGATCAATTCGCAAAATAATGTTGTCTCACTCCACTAACAAATTCACGATCCTGCTACTGATTATTCGAAAAAGTCGAATTTCTTTTGCGGTCTTGACTTAAGTCAAGGCGATCGTGTCTTCCAACCTCCATATTAGTTATAGAAAACGCTAGTAAACGTACTTCAGGTTACCCAGTTTAGTGGGAACTTAAAAAAACAGGAGGATAAAATGGCTGACAAGATGTTTTGTTATCAGTGTGAACAAACGGCGGGCGGTATCGGCTGCACCCGCGCCGGAGTATGCGGGAAATCCCCAGAGACAGCGGCGCTCCATGATTTATTGATGCACACTCTGAAAGGCATCGCGCTGTATGCTGTTGAAGGCCGAAAAGTGGGTATCGTAGATCATGAAGCTGCGGTATTTACGAATGAGTCACTGTTCGCGACCTTGACAAACGTTAATTTTGACGAGGACAGGTTTCCACCCCTGATCAACAAGGCTGTTGAGTACCGTGACAAGCTCCGGGACCGAGTCAAGGCGGCAGGAGGAAAAGTAGATTTCAGTGATGACGCCGCGACGTTTAAGCCTGCGCCGGACAAAGCAGGAATGATCGCTCAGGGTGTTACGAGAGGTTTCAAGGCCGACTCCGATGATCAGGACATAGTTTCATTGAAGCACACGTTACTTTTTGGTCTTCGAGGTGTGGCCGCCTATGCGGACCACGCTCATATTCTGGGCAAAGAAAATGATGAGATATACAAGTTCGTGGCGGAAGGCCTGGCTGCCACATTAAACCCCAGTTTGACACTCAATGACTGGATTGGTCTGGTCTTGAAATGTGGCGAAATAAACCTTAAAACGATGGAGCTTCTTGACGCTGCTAACACCGAGACATACGGGCATCCTGTGCCAACAAAAGTACCTCTTGGGCACAAGGCCGGAAAAGCCATCCTTGTGTCCGGCCATGATCTGAAGGATTTGGAGGAAATCCTAAAACAAACCGAGGGCAAAGGAATTTTTGTATACACGCACGGAGAAATGTTGCCTACACACGGCTATCCTGGTCTTAAAAAGTATCCTCATTTTTATGGTCATTATGGAACAGCATGGCAAAACCAGAAAAAGGAGTTCGCAGAGTTTCCTGGCGCGATCCTAATGACTACAAACTGTATTCAAAAACCTGCTGAATCTTATTACAACAACATTTTCAGTACCGGACTAGTCGGTTATCCCGGAGTGAAATACATCGCAGACAAGAATTTCGGTCCTGTGATTGACAAGGCGCTCGAACTGCCAGGCTTTACCTCGGATTTGAACGGCAAAGAAGTCATGTGCGGTTTTGCCAGAAACGCTGTCATGTCTGTGGCGGACAAGGTTATTGACGCTGTTAAGAGTGGGGCTATCAAACATTTCTTCCTTGTAGCCGGATGTGATGGCGCAAAACCGGGCCGTAACTATTATACTGAGTTCGTAGAAAAGACCCCTAAGGACACAATTGTATTGACATTAGCCTGCGGGAAATTCCGTTTCTTCGATAAGGATCTGGGCGACATCGGAGGAATCCCCCGTCTTCTGGATGTCGGGCAGTGTAACGACGCATACTCCGCTATTCAGATCGCGGTAGCTCTGGCTAAGGCTTTCAATTGCAGTGTCAATGAATTGCCGTTGTCCATGATTCTGTCTTGGTATGAGCAGAAAGCAGTAGCAATCCTCCTGACGTTATTCCACCTCGGTATAAAGGGAATTCGCTTAGGCCCGAGCCTACCGGCTTTTATCACCCCTAATGTCCTGGATACCCTGGTAAAGACCTTTGATATTAAACCCATATCTACTCCGGATGAAGATCTGAAGGCTATATTGGGCTGATTGTCGAGGATATTTGACTCATCAAATTGAGGAATCCAACAGAATTAATATTCATCTCATTTAAGTGTCGGAAGCGACAACAAATTGAGTACACAGTTAAGCGGCGCGTCTAAATGATACAGTTAACGCGCCGCGATTACAATTGCCGACTCCTTAAAAGAAAGGGAGACGAAACATGAAATGCCCTGGACAGGACCCTCGCTATTGGAAATTTGACGCGATCTTTGACGCTGAATGCCCAAGTTGTGGCTCTAAGATAGAGTTTTTTAAAGATGAAACTCGTCGCAAGTGCAAGAACTGCGGAGAATACGTGCTTAACCCCAAGATGGATTTCGGATGCGCTGCGCACTGCAAATTCGCCAAACAGTGTTTCGGAGACCTTCCGCCTGAGCTTATCAAGCAGAAAGAAGACCTTTTCAAGGACCGAGTAGCTGTTGAAATGAAAATGCGGCTCAAGAACGACTTCAAACGAATTGGCCACGCATCCAGAGTAGCCTCCATGGTGGAACGTCTGATCGGCGTAGACAAGGCTAAACCGGCTGTTCTATTTGCAGCCGCATACCTGCACGATGTTGAGCCTGCTGTTCAAGGCGCTAATGGCGACAATGTCGACCAAGGAGACAAGGCGGTGGCTCGCGATATACTTGAGAAGCTGGACGCTCCACAAGAACTCATCGAAGAAGTTTGTTCAATCATAAAGAATTTGGACAATCCCAAAGACCATGAATCCGGGGATCTGGAATTGGTTCATGACGCTCATTTACTGGCGTCTCTGCAGGAAAAAATCAAGAAAGGCGAATTAAATGAAGATTATCTTTCAGAAGCTCTTGAGCGGGACTTCCTGACAGACTCGGGACGAAGCTTAGCCTATGAATTGTTCCCGAAAACCACGCCTCAGTTACGGGCGGTTACGAATTAGTAAAACGTGAAGCAACATAAAAAGGAAATGAAAATGAAAATTAGAAGAAATATTATACAGATAGACGATGAGCTTTGTAACGGATGTGGTCAATGTGTGACTGGTTGCGCGGAGGGAGCGCTTGAGATAATCGACGGGAAAGCCAAACTTGTATCCGAGGTTTATTGTGACGGTTTGGGCGCATGTATTGGAGAATGTCCGACCGGCGCTCTGAAAATAATTCAAAGGGAGGCCGAAGACTTTGACGAAGAAGCGGTTGAAGACCGTTTGAAAACGGTAAAACCTCCTCAAAAACAGGAACCCGCTAAAATGGTCTGTGGTTGCCCTTCGTCCAATATTCAGACATTTGCGCCTAGAAGCTGTTCCTGTGATGAGGCCAATGAGCCTGTGGTCGGCCATAGTCAGGGGTCGGAACTTACCCATTGGCCTGTACAGATAAGACTTGTACCGCCGACGGCCCCGTTTCTGAAAAACGCCGACCTGCTGGTAGCTGCGGACTGCACGGGTTTTGCGTATCCCGACCTGCACCGCGAATTACTTAAAGGAAAAATTCTCTTAATAGGTTGCCCCAAATTTGATGACGCGCTCTCTTATGTTGAGAAATTCGCTGAGATTTTCAGCGCAGCGTCCATCAAGAGCGTCACTATAGCTGTCATGGATGTTCCGTGCTGTTCCGGCTTGCCTCAAATTGTAAAAATGGGCATGGGAAAAGCCGGTAAACAAATACCTCTGGAAAAGGTTGTAATTAGCGGCCAGGGTCAAATTCTGCGTAGGGAGAAGCTGGCGGCTTAGCCGATCATTTCCATTACGCTAAGGATGGGCGTTAATTTGTTACGCTCTGAAAAATTCAGCTTCTAAAGGAGGCTCGGAGTCTCAATAAATTGTTCCGGGCCTATTTTTTTGTCAACTCATGTCCTCGAACCAATCACTTTTCTCTTGACCTTATTTCAAGGTCTTGCTAGCAAAAGCTCACTTATTAGATTCCTATTTGGGATCAAGTATTTTTCGTTGTTTTTTATTTTTGTTTGATTGTCGCTCCGTTCGTCGCGGCCTTCGCGCCGCAGATCACTAGAAGGCTGTAGAGAGGGCGAAAGATGAAAAGGATTGTTGTTCTGATTTTAGCGCTAGTTCTTGGCTTTAGCTCATTCGGTTTTGCAATGGATCAAACATCCCGGTTAATTGATAAAATCGTTGTAGACAAAACCACTAGAAACGTAATTCTCAACAATTACGTTATGTCCACCAGAGATTCCATTCAGAAAGTTTGGACTACTCCAGTAAACCTTACGACATCCGACGCTTTAAAGGGCAAAGTCGCCGTCACGTATGAAGTGGCGCGTGACGGCTCATTGTTGTCCATACAACTCCTAAGGGGCTCCGGCAATTCTGATATGGATCGGTCCCTGCTTAGCGCTATACGCGCAGCAGCCCCATTCCCCGCGTTTCCAGGTGAACTTCAGGCAAGCAGGGTTTTGATTAAAGCTAATTTCATAGTTGCTGACCTTCCTGTCGTACCGGTTTTGAGGGTTGAACATCGCTCTACACCCCAGAAACTGTCGGAAACAACTCAGGTAGATTCCCATAAGAAGTATATTTGGGGGGTGCCGGCTGGAACAGCGTTGAGAAAAGACAAGTCCATACCTGTATCTGAAACGCTAACAGAGAAGCCTCGACCCACCGTTGAGTTTCCCCATTCTACAAAATTCAACTGGGGGAATTGACGCAGATAAGTAACACCCGGAATATTCCATGTAGATTTAGCGCCTGTCGGCCTGGCAAAATTCTCAACTGAATTCAAGCAGCCACATTTGTCAAATGTGGCTTTTTTGTTCCCTTGCGCAAATATCGGTAATGGTTTTTCGGACCCATTTGGACGTAAGGATCAGGGCCGGCAGGAAAATAAGGTCCCCGAAAAGCCCGAGAGTAATAGCTGAACATCCAAGTATACCAAAGAAAACTACAGGCCTAAACGGCGATGCCGCCAATGCAAGAAATCCGAACAATGTTACTACAGACCATGACGCTATCTGACGGGCGGTAAAACGGTATGCCCGAAAGACATTTGCTTCGACTGAAACATTCGGGTTGAATGTTATATCTCGTTTCAACTGAGTCAGATAATGAATTGTGTTATCAACAGCCAGACCAATTGCAACCGTGGCGGCAAATACGGTGACCATGTCCAAGGATATCCCGAACCACCCCATGAGACCAAATACGGCCGCCACCGGCGGTATATTGGGTATAAGACAGATCAGACCTAAAACGAACGAACGCAGTTGAATCATCATAAGAACAGTGATCAGAATGGCGGCAAGAAACATTGATTCTACCTGATCCCGTATTAACGTCTCTGTCTGGGACGCGACCAGCACAAGTTCGCCTGTCACTGTCGCTTTTGCGCTCCCTGCCATTACCTCGTTTGCTATGGTTTGAATCTGCAAAATAGTTTCGTCAATCGGTTTGTTGGACGCATTGTTTATCAGAATGGAAATCCGCGCCTTGTCAAAATTGTCGTTGATATATCTCTGAGTTACCTTTTTCCCTCCTTCACTCAACGAAGTCATAAAAAGAAGTTGAGAGATTAGATTAGGGTCGGAATAAATGTCTCCAGACTTGCCTGATTCACCTTGGATTATCCTGCTTAAGTAAACGAGGACACTTGCGTAAGAATCTGTGGATATCACATCTGGCACGAGCCTTATGCGTTTCTCCAGTTCGTTGATCTTCTTCCACATTTCTGGTTTTTTAAAGTCATTTGGCCCAGCTTCGAGAAAAAGTTCGAGGGTCTGTGCAGGGGCAAGGTTCTTTTCAACAAACCTGACATCCTGAACGGTTTTAGTGGACCCACTCAACATTCTAAAAACCTGCGCGTCACTCTTGATCCTTGGTGAGCCTGCAAGAAGAAATACTGAGAGTGTTACAGCAAATATGACAACAATTCGAGCTCGTTCTGATATGAAAGCTTCGATCTTTTTAAGGGCCTTTTCCAGCCAGTCGACAACAACATCAGTAGATTCCGTTTTATCCAGGGTCTTCATTACGGTGAAAAAGGCTGGGGTCAGGACCATGGCCAGAGCGTAGGCTAGCAGGACCCCAGCAGCCATGATAAATCCAAGTTGCCGTACCATTGGTGTGGAACTTATCATGAGCGTGCCAAAACCGACCGCAGCCGTGGCCACACACATGAAGCACGGGCTAGCAAGCCAGCGCACGGATTTCTTTAAAGCGTCAATCTTGTTTCGAGTCACCTGATGGAACTGGTGGTATCTGACCACCATATGAATCACTATTTCAATGGTCGTTATGGGCACAAATCCGAAGGCCAGGGCGGTAGTGGAATTCAATGGAATACCCATAGCCGCCATCAGACCCAGGACCCACAATACACATAGTGCAAGAATAAAATTGGTGACCAGCGTGACCAGAAAGCTCTTGAAAACGTAAACAGAAACAATGGTCCCGATCAGCATACATAGGGCCCCAAAAACTACTCCCGTCTGGATACTGTATTTTACAATCGCTTTTCGAATGAAAGCTGGACCTACTATTCTAAAGTCCTCTACCAACCGGTTTCCTTTGAGTTCCTGATTGACTACACTGACAATATTTTCGTAAACAGTACTTTCGTATTTAATTTTTTCTTTTACTTTTATCGCTATTCCAATGGTCTTGAGATCGGCCGACACTAGGAGGTTAGTCATCGGCAGGGAGCGCCTGATATCTTCCAATGACTTTTTGTCCCCCGGCAAAATCTTCCCTTGAACACGTTCGAACAGGGGAAGGTTGCCGAAGGACCCATTTCGCTCCTGAAAGATGCGGAGATTTGTGAGGCTGATCACTTCGGAAACACCGTCAACCTGCTCCAGTGCCCTTGTCAGGGTATCAACCATGTCCAAGGTCTTGGTATTAAATATGCCGTCCTCAGTCTTGATAACCACCAGGGTAAATTCTTCATTACCAAATGTTTTTATGAATCGTTGATATCGATGATACGCCTTGGAAGTGGGGTCTATGCCTGTCTTCAGCGATGGGTCCGTTTTCATTTGCAGGGCATAATATCCGAGGATCACCGATATGACGGCAATTATGGCCACAAAAAATCTTCGGTAATCAATTATTATGTCGAGAGGATTGGGTCTGGAAAGATCAAGTTTGTCGCCGGAATTTTTCACAAAAAATCTGGTCCTCTTAATTTCTGAGTGTGGTTTGACTCAGTGAGTTTTTCCAATAAGCCACGTATTTTATAAGAAAAGAGTTAGATCGTCAAATTTGCGTGTGTTTATGTGTCTTTATGCCAGCGCAATGAAGTTACCGACATTGATTCAGCTCTTTTACAAGGTAAAACACTTAACCCACGCAAGTCACAGGGCGTGTTGATTTGCCACTGATTCCGGTTACTCCATCAAGGCGGCGTCGATCGAAAAAGTTTACTATATGAGAAACGTATTCCTCCGGTTGTTGTTCATAGGTGTTGTGCCCGCAATTGGGAAGCACAGCAAGTTCCCCTTGGGGCAGATTTCTATAAAATGCGACCCCCTGCTCCACTTCAAAAAGAAAACTCCTGTCTGGATAGAGCACTAGCGTTGGACTATTGATCTGTCTCAGGGTCGGCCTCAGGTCAAAAAGGCCTTTACCGTAAGCGCCACCAAATTGCCGGAATTGATCATGAAAAGGTTTTGTCCTTTCACCGTGCCAGTCTATCAACTTGTTTCTCAGCTCCGGGTCCAGTTCATCAAAGGTCCGGGAAAATTTTGACAAATTGAATTCGTGCATAGTAACTGAGCTGTAGCAGAGAGTGCTTGATATGACTATGCTCCTGACACGATCGGGATATTTTGCCGCGTAATCAGCGGCAACCACCCCTCCTTCGCATTGACCTACCACATTAAACGAATCCACCCCCAGCCAGTCACGGAACGATTCCAATTCCATCACACTTTCAGACCGGAATTTATCGCTTACATAGAAATCCATGAAATCCGGACCTTCATCTGATTGTCCGTAGCCTTTCCTGTCATAGCAGATCGGTTTGTATCCGTTTTCTACCAATTTCGGGACAATTTTCCCCCACATTTTGACGCATCCAAAACCATGATGCAGCAGCAAAAGTGGTGTTCCGTGACCATGAATCTCAAAATACAGTTTAATTCCGTTTATCTCGGCAAAAGGCATGATGACAAAACAGCCTCCATTAGTTTAATTGGCTTTTTGATCTTTTTAGTGGTCTCCATAAATCCGCAAGGAGCGACGACGACACGTCGGATAGAGTCCTCGAGCAGTTCAATTTATTACCCATTTTTCTATTACGTTGTTTAAAGGGCTGTAAGTATATCCAAGGGCCTGAGCGACTTTTTCATGTGTAATCAATCCATCGTAAAGGTTCACTCCCTTGGCCAGCCGGTCATCCATTAGCGCCGCCTTTGTAAGGCCATTGTCGGCAATCTCCAGCGCAAAAGGCATAGTCACATTTGTTAGAGCGAAAGTAGATGTCCTGGCGACTACTCCCGGCATGTTGGGCACACAGTAATGGATAACCTCATCAACTACGAATGTGGGATGTTTGTGAGTAGTTGGTGTTGATGTCTCTATGCAGCCCCCCTGATCTATGGCGACATCTACTATGACGGCCCCGGCTTTCATAAGGCTGACCATGTCCCTAGTTACGATTCTGGGCGCTCTAGCGCCTGGAATTAATACCGACCCGATAACTAAATGTGAGTTCAGAACCGAGTACAGGACGTTATCAGGGTTCGAAATCATCGTAGTAACCTTGTTTCCAAATATTTCCTCAAGGTAAATCAAACGTCTCTGATCAACATCCAGGACATAAACGTCCGCTCCCAGGCCTACAGCGATTGTCGCGGCAGCCATGCCAACTGTGCCGGCTCCCAGGATCGTTACACGGCCTCTTCTCACACCTGGGACGCCGCCAAGTAACACCCCGCGACCTCCCTGTGTTTTCTCAAGAAAATGCGCCCCCACTTGTACAGACATTTTGCCGGCTACTTCGCTCATAGGCACAAGAAGAGGCAAAAAACCATCGTGAGCCTGAATGGTCTCGTAAGCCACAGCTATAATACGCGCATTGAGGAGCGCTTCTGTAAGTTGCGGCGCAGGAGCGAGATGCAGGTACGCGTAGAGTATCTGGCCCTCATGAAATAAAGGATATTCGCCAGGTTGAGGTTCCTTTACTTTCATGATCATGTGCGAACCCGAATAAACATCAACGGGGCTATCGACGATTGTGGCCCCTGCTTCAGCGTATTCTCCGTCGGATAGCCTACAGCCTTCGCCGGCGCCCCTTTCTACAATGATTGAATGACCATGATCCTTAAGAGTTCGAACTCCTGAGGGGGTTATTCCTACTCTGTATTCATCTTCTTTGATTTCTTTGGGGATTCCTATGATCATTTTGTGAACTCCATTGTGGCGATTCAATCTTTAGCTTATTCCCAGTTTGGTCATGCGGCGCGCCAGCGCAAAACGGGACATCCCAAGCAAAGCGGCGGCTTCCTGTTTCTTGCCGTTGGCCCGGCTAAGAGTATCATCAATCATGCGCCGCTCAATTTCTTCAATGACTTCATAGATAGAGCGCCCTGGAACAATTTTGAGATTTTCTGAACGTCCTTCTAATCCACCTATACGCAGATGACTAAGACGAACATTATTCCCTTTGGACATGATCAATGACCGTTCCAAAACGTTTCTTAATTCTCTCACATTTCCAGGCCAAGTGTACCTGCAAAGAGCTTTCATGGCTTCTGAGTGTATCTTTGGGACGGTCATGAACTGCATTTCTCTACAAAGGTCAGCTACGATCTTGCTAGAAATGAGCGGAATGTCTTCCTGGCGTTCCCGTAGAGGCGGTACTCTTATAGCTATCACGTTCAGACGATAGTATAGATCTTTCCGAAAACGACCATCTTTAACCTCTGCCCAGAGATCTCTATTTGTGGCGGCGATTAGCCTTGTGTTGACACTGATACTTTTTTCTCCGCCTAGCCTGGTGAAAGAGAAAGTATCCAGGAAGGTTAGCAGCTTGGCCTGCATCAGGGATGACAGTTCCCCAATCTCGTTGAGAAGAAGTGATCCTCCTTCTGCCAGTTCAAGCATACCCCTTTTTCTGCGAACTGCGTTTGTATAAGCGCCGGGTTCATGGCCAAAAAGCTCCGATTCTGCCAATTCTGACGGGATAGCAGCGCAGTTGATGCAATAAAAAGGGCCACCAGATCTTGACGAATGGCTATGTATATAGCGGGCAAGGTAGTCTTTCCCGGAACCCGTCTCACCGGTCAGAAGAACTATGCTGCGGTTCTCAGTCGCTAAATTAGCCCTTGTCAGAGTGGCGCGCATGGATTTAGACGGGTATTCCGTCATTTGTAAGGATTGGTCAAACGAATTCCGGACCGGGTTAAGCAGTTCCCGAGCTATGCCACAAATGCCTGCTGTTTGGCCGGATGAATCTCGCAGAGGGAATCGGATGACATTTAATGAAATCGGTTGGGAGTTAACCAGGAAATTTTGTTGTGTTTCCACAGTTTGTCCCTGGAGGACCCTGCGTTCAACATCCTCCAATTCATGCGGGTAACTCTCTCCTAAGATCTCTCTGGATGTTTTACCAATTAGGTTCTCGCGCTCAATTTGTAACAACTCTAAACCAGCAGGGTTAATATCGACGTGTCTAAGCTCTGTGTCTTTTATGAAGACGGTATCTTGAGCAGATTCGAACAGTGTTTTAAAACGCGTCTCGCTTTCTCCAAGAGCGAGTTCGGCCTTTTTACGTTCAGTGATGTCGATAAAACTGTTACGAATCAGGTTGTTTTCTGCCGTGGGGATCTTGACTAGCCTTACTTCACAGTATCGATCTTGGCCTCTAGCGTTGCGAATGAGTCGTTCAAACATGACGTTCTCACTAGTCAAGGCACGCTGAATATGTTCAGGCATACTTTCTGCGATCGAACGGCCGTCAGGCTGATTTTGCGGGTAAAATTTCTCCAATCCGTCCTGTATCAACTCTTCATGGCTACACCCAAATAGTTCTTCCGCCTTTTTATTGGCATCCACAAAACGATTAAGATCAACGTTGTAGACCAATATCGCATCAGGGGCATGTTCTACCAGGACTCTGAATCGTTCCTCCGATTCACGCAATTTGGAGGTGCGCTCCGCTATCTTTGTTTCAAGCTCCTCTTTTGACTTGCGTAGTTCTTCTTCTACCCGCCTCAGTGCCGTATGGTCAATACCAACAGACAGTAGTTCCTTGAGATTGCCATTTTCATCAAATATGGGTCTGTTTGTCCAGGAAACCCAGACACGCTCCCCGTTTCGCCGCATGTTTTCGTTTTGGTTCAGCAAATAATTGTCGGGACGTCTCATGATGTCTCGTATCATTTGCCCTAGGGGTCGACCATCTTTGTCAGTTTCTGGGACAATAGTCCCAACGATGTTGCGGCCAAAGATCTCATTTTCGCTGTAGCCAAAAAAGACCTGACCAAATTTATTTAAGAAAATTATATTGCCGTCTTTATCCAACCGCATGATAATACTGTTGGTGTAATCTACGAGTTGCCTGTAGCTTTCTAAAATCTTCAGCAGATTGTTATGATTATGTTTTGGTTCGCCGCCGTCGTCGATTTCAGCTTGGGCGACCTGCAATTCAGAGACCACATGGCGCATGTGATTTAACTCATCAATGAGCTGAGCTTTTGTTTTGTCCTGGTCCTGCATTTATAGATTCCCGGGTATAGGAAACGGTCAAGAAATTATCAAGATAGATATTCAAATTATATTTATCAAACATCAATAGGAAAATGTAAAAACCATCGTCTGAACAATAAAGTTGGACACGGTTTAAGAATTTTTGGAATGAACTTTTAGGGTATGGCATAGCCTGCTCGTATTTGAAAGCCAAAAGCGGGTTGCCCTCCGTAACTTTTAAGCTCACACTTCAAGAAAGGCATGATTATGAAAATTAAGATCAACATTGGAAAGATGTCTATGGCCGCTGAACTCAATGATAGCGCGACGGCCCAAAAGATATTGGACGCTCTTCCCTTCTCTACGACATTTAGCACTTGGGGCGATGAAATTTATTTCTCCATTCCTATCGATTCCCCACTGGATGAAACGGCCAAGGAGGTCGTAGCAATAGGAGACTTGGGATATTGGCCGCCGGGCTCCGCATTTTGCATCTTTTTCGGAATGACTCCAATGAGCAGCCCCGGTAAAATTATGCCAGCGTCCGCCGTTAATATCATTGGCAAAATTCTTGGTAATCCGGCTGATTTCAAGAAGGTCATGCGTGAATCAAAAGTCACGGTTGAGTCGGCCTGACAGATATATCGATAGTCTGACTAATCAGGTCCAACCAAATGCTTGAGCGCAGAAACAACCTTGAGGAACTTACATGGAATTTGGCAATGAAGTAATGTCCTATCTTCAGGGTTTCACTTATGAAGAAGAAGCGGGCAATTGTTCGCTCTTTGGGTCCTCAGAAAACAGTACAAACATAGAAACTGTTTTTATAAACGGGATTCAGATTAAAAAATATGTCAATGAATTTTGGACATCGAAGCAAAGACAGGCTTCCTCAATCCACGAGATATCTTACAGGGCATGTTTCAAACCGCAGTTGCCACGATTTTTTATCGAATTGCTGTCTGAGATCAGGGACATAATTTATGATCCATTTAGCGGTCGCGGCACCACGTCGATTGAAGCGGGACTACTGGGTCGCAAAGTCGTTTCCAACGACGTGAACCCGTTGAGCGAGATATTAACTCGTCCTCGTTTTGTTCCACCTCTCATTGGTGATGTCGCCGAAAGATTATCCCTTATAAGCATAGACCAGGGGCTCGTTCCTGAAATGGACCTTTCTATGTTTTTCCATGAGAGGACCTTATCGGAGATACTTTCAATCAGGAAATACCTTTGTGGCAGGAAAGAGAGCGGTGATGAAGATGATATAGACCGTTGGATTGCAATGGTGGCGACCAACAGGCTGACAGGCCATTCATCAGGATTCTTTTCAGTCTACACGCTGCCACCTAATCAGGCTGTTTCACTTGAAAGCCAGAAAAAGATTAATGAAGTTCGAGGTCAAACCCCCCAGTACCGGGACACAAAAGAAATAATCCTGCGAAAAACAAATAGCCTCCTGCGTAACCTGACTTCGAGTCAAAAAGCTAATCTCAAAGTCGCCGGGCGGTCCGGATTATTTATCAATCGGAGTGCCGCATATACCCCGGAAATAGGATCAGACTCAGTTCAGCTAACGGTTACATCTCCGCCTTTCCTGAATATTGTGCAGTATTCCAAAGACAACTGGTTAAGGTGCTGGTTTAATTCTTTGGATGGCGATGAAATATCTAACCGTATCACCATGGCAAAAACGGTTGAACAATGGTCGACGGTCATGAACTCAGTTTTTCATGAATTATATCGAGTAACCAAACCCAATGGATGGGTCGCCTTTGAAGTCGGCGAAATAAAGAATCGAACAGTCAAATTAGATGAACATGTCGTGCCTTTGGGGCATAGCGCAGGTTTCGAATGTCACGGCATTTTAGTCAACTCTCAGGAGTTTACCAAGACCGCTAATATTTGGGGAATTCGAAACATGAGATCCGGCACTAATACCAATAGAATAGTCCTTTTTCGCAAGCCGAAATAGATTTTATACGTCAAGCTTGAGTTCCATTTTAATATCACCAGCGACAAGAATTCAAACCCTGGGAGCGTACAAAAGTCCCACGATGGCATTATTAAAAAAAACCACTCCGAGTCGTTAATGGCTAACGTATCGGAATGGCTTCTTAATTCATGGCGCCGAGGGACGGAATCGAACCATCGACACAAGGATTTTCAGAGCATTAAAGTAAGTTACCCACATTCAGTTTCGCCAATCTTCCCAGCTAGTTGCCAATTTATATCATAATATATTTGTTAATATCCTATCAGAAAATGTGACCAAATTTACCAACCGAGTTAGACTAAAAACTAAAGTAAGCCGTTTTTAAAAATGAACGACTTAAAAACGGATTTCTTACTTTTGTGATTTACCATAGACTGACTGGTGAAAGTCCAAGTCTTCACTCACGATTTATACCTTCCTAGGGGTAACAGGAAAATACATTCAGATTGATCTTACACGTGGTCCTCTAGGCCGATGACTTCCTATCGAAAAAAAGGGAACTTGACTTACAATTTCCGCCACAATAAAATACAGTTATGGGATATACAGGAGAAGAAAAGTGAAAAAGGAATGGAAGTTCAACTTTAGGATCTTGATCAAGAAACAGGAAGACCTATGGGTGGCGCATTGCCTTGAGTTGGATCTTGTTACTGAATCTTTATGTCTAGAAGAGGTTGAGAGAGACATTGTAGCTATCATTAAAAGGCAGGTTTCTTACTGTATTGCGAATAATAATATGGAGAATTTGTTCAGGAGCGCCCCTAAAGAAATATGGGATGAATTTAAAACCTGCAAGGTTAAAGAAAAACCCCTTATTCGAGAGTTTATAGCCAGCAAGAGACCTATTCCCGTTTCCTTCGTCACAAGCAACTGTTTTTCAAATCAGACTGCTTGTTATGCCTAGACCGCTAAAATTAAGTGAACTATTAAAGAGATTAAAAAAATTTGGAATTATAACAAAAGAAGGTAGGGGGAAAGGCTCGGAGAGAATTTTATTTCTACCTAATTCTGACGATCCTGATAGAGGCGAGATTTTTACTATTAAAGACCATGGCCCACAAACCGAAATTTATGGTCGAACCATCCTGGCTGTTTTAAGAAGGTTCAATATAGATTCTGATAAGTTTTGGGAGTAGCGTCGCAAAACAACCCGGTTTTTTAGGAGGATAAGAGGGCAACGATTCCTACACCTGAAGAATTAGCTATGAAGCCATCAATAAAACGCAATCCTCTCCATGGCAAATGATGGCTGAGATACCTCGATTCTCAGCCACCTACCCTATAATCACACGCATCAAAATATTTGAGACATAGAGGGGTTAATGAGTTATTACCGGCATCTTCGAAACCGCAGTTGGCGTAATCAGTGATGACGAACTCGTCAACGCCATTGACAAATTCACTTACGACAATGGGTTAACCCAAATTCTAGTAGCGTCTAAGGCGGAAAAATAGATGCTGAAAATACTCAAATGTGACCAAATTGAAGAAGCGAGTGTTTCTGTGGTTTTTACGTAAAGTTTTTAGGTTATAAAATTATTGGAATCCTTGGTCTTTTCATGGTGCCGAGGGACGGAATCGAACCATCGACACAAGGATTTTCAGAGCATTAAAGCAAGTTACTCACAGTAGTTTTAGCTAATCTTACCAGCTAGTTGTCAATTTATGTCATCTTATATTTACTTATATCATATCAAATAATGGGACCAAAAAGTCCAAGCAACTTGGTTTAAACTTGCAGAATAAGCCATCATCAATCAAAGCGTTGAAGACGGATTTCTTACTTTGTCGATTTACCATAGCCTACCCGGCGACTTTTCAAGGGTTATTCTTCAAAATCAGACCCACTCACGGCTTATAAAAGATTTAGGGGGATCTAGGCTCAGAAAATGCTATAGTATAATCTGTTAGAAATATGGCACTTCTAGCCCAGCGGTAAATGGCATTAATGGCAAAAATCCCAAAACCAGGTCTCTGAGATGGCATACATGCTTCGAGGTACTATTGACGCTCAGAGAAGAGAGAGCCTCTAAGGCTCTTGTGACGGAAGACAATTGTTTTCACAACTCAACCCAGATGGGACAATGAGAAGTAAATATCCACGTGCAGAGCACGTGGCTTTGTTTGAGCCCCCATAGGGGGCTGCCCTTGAGCGAAACGGGATTGCTCGATCAAATATTCGCTTTGTTTTGGAGCCAATACACGGCACTCTATTTCCGCATTTCCTCAATGTTGCATTTGCAGCGCCTCATATTACTTGATAGCCTATCAGGAACGCTCATTTGCTTCTCCTTCTCTCGAAGTTGCGGGAACAACTCGAATCTGGGATTAGCAGGTGGGCTGTCTTACGGCAAAGCCTTACAACTCTGACCACGTCCAGAGGACGTGGTTTTCAAAGTCGAAATAAATCGGGATGGATCTAAGGGAGAAGTCTTCCAGTCTTGACGAGAACTTTGTCATAGAGTAACCATTACCGTATTGTAACTACCGTGGTTCTTACTCAAGCCCAATAAGGAGAACTCGTAATGCCTAAAAGACAGGTTTTTTACAGTTTCCACTACAAAAACGACGTCTGGAGAGTTCATCAGATTAGAAATATTGGCGCAATAGAAGATAACAAGCCTGTATCTAATAACGAATGGGAAGAGATTAAGAGGAACGGTGACTCTGCTATAAAGAGATACATTGACGACAACATGTCATATAGGTCTTGCGTCATAGTGCTTGTGGGGGAAGAAACGGCAAAACGGAAATGGGTCCGACACGAAATAAAAAAAGCCTGGAACGACGAGAAGGGCTTATTGGGAATCTATATTCATAACTTGAAAGACAAATACGGGAAAAAGTGCAGTCAAGGACTAAATCCCTTTGACGAATTCACGTTGAAAGATGGATCTGAGCTGTCGAGCGTTGTGAAATGCTACGACCCAAACAGTGCCGACACTTATAATCACATTAAGGACAATATCGAAAAATGGATAGAAGATGCCATCGAAGCGAGGAATTGACATGTGTTCGGAGAATAGGACCTGTCATAGGCCGGAGAATAACGACTTTACAGCGAATTCTCAGGCTGTACTGACATACCTCAACATTATGCAATCAATTATTCAACGAATGGCGAGCAACAGCGCATCATGCAAGACATGGTGCATTACACTGGTTTCAGCAATCCTAGTCAATTGTAGTTGAAAAGGGCAAACAACCTCAATATGCTCTAATAGCCCTTATTCCTACAATCTTGTTCCTGTTTTTGGACACATACTATCTATATCTTGAGCAGAAGTTTAGGAAGTTATACAAGTCATTTGTAGAGAAGTTACTGTACTGTTTCAGACATTTCAACAGGAAAAAGTTGTTAGTTTCTGATTATTAAGTAGCCACTTCTGTCTTCTTTTCTCCTTGGCCTTCTCGACGTTGCGCCGATAATCTTCCAGAAGTCTGGTCTTGTTCCCGCAGCGGTGAACAATCGCCGGCGGATATCCGAACAAGGCCTGATGCGGTCTAACCTCATTGTAGTAGCTAATCCAATGACCTATGCTTGCTTTTGCGCTGTCTAACGAGACATACCCTTCGTGACAGTATACCTCTTCTTGTTTCAGCGTTCGATAAAATCGTTCCTGGCGGGCATTGTCGGTTGGTCTGGCGACCCGCCCCGGAGAAAAGACAACACCTATTTCTCGAAGGAAAATCCTCACATCCGCAGCCATATTGGGAGATCCAGGATCAGTGCGCAGTATCGGTTTTGGATCATGCTCACCAATTGCCTCACTCATAATGGCAAGGGCTACCAAGTTCTTTACTTCTCTTTGAGTGATTGTCTTAAATATCCCCCAAGCTACCAAATACCGGGAAAACAGATCCAGTATGGTCAACACGTAATGACGCAGTCCGTCAATAACAATACCGGTCCAGTCTTCACCCCAGATCTGATTCGGTCTAAAAGGCTCATAATGAGCTGTTTTCCATGGAGCTTCTCTTAAAGCCCATTCCCAGACCAATTCCTGACATTTCAGTGTCCTGTAACAGCTTGATGAGCTTACCCAGACATCTTTATGTCTTAATAATCCACTGATTTGGCGATGACTCAAATGAGGTTGTTCTTCTTTCATGGAAATAACGCTTTTCGTCTCATTTTCCAACAGAGCGTTGGACGAGGTTGGACTAGTTTTGTTAGCGCTGTCGCTTTTCCAGAAATAAAAGGTAGACCGGGGAACCGACAATTCTCGCAGGGCAGTAACAGCGGAAATCCCTTTTGTCTTGAGCCTTTCCACTGTGTCCAGAATCCTTTGGCGCTGCTCCTGAGTGTATGCTTGCCCGGCTTTTCTACCAGTCAAACCAAGTTCATCCTTTTTTTTAACAGCATCAGGTCTTGAGACAGCAAAATCACGGTGTCTTTGAGCCTCTGATTCTCTCTTTCCAGTTCCTTTACCCGCGGGTTCGGTTTGGATCGGCTCCCTTTGAGAAACTCCGCCGCCCCCTGTTCCAATCGTTTCTTCCAACGATACAGGGTCAAGGGATGAATCCCATGGCGTCGCGAGACCTCCACTCCATTTCCTGAGGAATCCCATTCCCTCAGGATCTCCAGCCTCTGATTGGCTGTGAACTTCTTGCGCTGCTTGCCTTCCACCGTTGTTAGTTGGACGCTCATGCATACTCCTCCTCCAGGTTCCGGGGTCCATAATAAAACCCCCTTCGGGCAACTAACAACTTTTTCTCTCAAATTCTGTCCAACTGGAACTGAAACATTATAAATAGACCAATCATAAAACCTTTGGAAATCGTCCCATTCAGGGCAAACAACAATACCGCGTTCACAGTAATCGTCTGCTTTAATGCTTGATTCGTTGCATCTATGCCTCATTCCTAACCATATCTTGTGCAACCTACTCCCTGTTAGACCATGCTTTTTCCATAAACAACCGCACGACCTTGTCCCTCCGTCTATTAATTGTTTCCTCGTCGTTTTCTTCTGTTTGCCACAAGAGCATTGACACAACCATTGGTATCGACCACGCTTGTTCTTCCCCGCCATTTTAACAACTGTTAATAATCCAAACGTTTGTCCGGTTATATCTATACAAGCGCTACAACCACACGACTGAGAACCACCACTTCTTAGGGAACCACCATACACCTCAACATATTCACCACAATCACAACGACAACGCCACCGATATTCTCCCCGTTTGTCCTTTCCTATATTGCCAACAACAGTCAATCGCCCAACTTTTTTGCCCGTCATATCCTTAAAACCAAGTTCCTGGCCTAGACATCCGCAAGACTTAGTATTCCCTTTCTTTAAACTGTTTGCTGTTAAAGTTGTTTGCTTCCCGCAGTCGCAGTCACATAACCAAAGATAATAACCCCATTTATCTTTGCCCAGTCTTTCTTTTACCGTCAATCTTCCAAATTTCTGTCCTGTTATGTCTATAAATTTACCCACAATACCCCTCCTACTGTTGGGCAAGTGTCGCTGTGCGTTGATATGGGGTCATGCCGCATTCTCTTTTATTTAGTGTAACTCGCCATTCTATGTGACAGGGTTTATCTGTTTTTATGTGAGTCAAATGAGTTCTAAAAAGCTAGGCTCACATGGATGAGAACATCTATTGAAGCCCCAATATCCATGTCGTGTGAGTCATGTGAGCCTAATTCTATTTGTAGCCTCATTATTTTATTCCATTATTCTTTTTTGTAATTGCAAAAAACATTTTTAAAAACAGTTTCCCCGCGATACTTTTTACCCTCATTTGGCTCACATCCCTCACATAACAGGCTTTTTGTGGTTTAAACAAAGGCTGCAATGTATGTGAGTCAAATGGAAACCGCCAAATTTGACTCACATGACCCTCACATAGACTCACATGAATTAGAACGGAACATCATCACGGTCATTGTTAACTAGCTTTAGGCCTTTGATATAGACCTTGTGGCTATAATTCACGAATTCCACACTGGGTCTATATTGCTGAATGGCCCGTTTTAGCGCCTTATCGCTCCCCACTATGCGACCATAACCCTCTGCGTAGTCTTTCCATGCCCGGAAGATGTCCTTGAGATATTCCCCGCTGCCTGGGGCAGCCTCTAGGTGGTTTTCAACAAAATCACATCTGGGATCTATGGCTGAGACGGTTTCTTTGTATAACTGGTTATGACATGCGGGAAGTGGCTCAAACCCTTCCTTGTTTAAAAGCTCTAATCCCTCAACAGCCCAATTCAGGACACCTGACATCTCCGTATCAATTATTCTCTTTGCCCTATTGAGGTCTCTATTCGTGTCGTCCATTTTCTTCTCGAAGTGAAGGAATAGAAGACGTCGCATGATTCCATAACTGGTGTCTTTGGTGTCGAACAGATGGTTAGCCGCTACCCATAGTTTTGCAAAAGGTCTGAAGGAAATCGGGCTTGCGACATATTTCTTGTCTACGGTTAATTCTGAACCATCCACTAATTTCTTGAATAGCGCATCATTCCTGACCTTACTGGCCTCAACCTCACTTGAGAAGTTCGCCAGTTTCCCTTGAACAGCGTGGATCATAAACTTGTCGCCTAGCGCCTCTAGTTCCATTGTGGTGTAATTAGCGGTATAAACGCCGGTGCAATAGTGTCCCTCTAAAGCGGCCGAATTTTTCGGTTGCGGCGGTATAAAAGTGTACCGCATTAATGCCTTCCTCTAATCTGTCC
>JARLHM010000109.1 GCA_031292235.1 Syntrophaceae bacterium
ATGCGAGGTCCTTGAGGAGGGTTTGAAAAAGTTTACCGGGACCATAGTGTTGATCACTCATGACAGAAGACTCATGAATGGGATTTGCACAGGCATTCTGGAAATTCATGACAGCACGGGGGACTTTTATCCTGGAAACTACGATGATTACCAGTTCAAAAAGGACCTGATGAGCAAAGAGATCCAAAGTAATTTTACTGAGGTTCAACTAGTCCGTCCCGTTGCCCAGGCAAGCACAATTAATTTTGGCAATAAGGATCAGCGAAAAGATAAAAAGAGAAAAGACGCTCAAGCACGTCAGGTATTATCGAAAAAAATGGCCCCAGTCAAAGAACAGATCACGCGTATAGAAATCGATTTGGGGGAAAAAGAATCTCGTCGGAAAGAGATTCAGGACTTGATTGCCGACCCCAAAATTTACGAGGACAAAGAAGCATTGATGTCGCTGTTGACCGAAGGACCAGCCATCTCTAAGGAAATCTCCGCTCTAGAGGTGAAATGGGAGACGCTTCACACTGAACTCGAAACGCTCGAAGCAGAATCGGGGTGAGGTAGAGGTCTGCGTAAATTCCTACAACCCGTAGCCTCTTACGCCGAGCGTTTGATATAAGGAATAGACTGTTATCTTTATAGATTACCGATTCGTTAACGGGTCCGTTTTTTTAGCTCATCCACAACACGGTGGACATCGGCTAGACATCATTTTCCCGATGGGTTATTGGTGGCGCAATGACATCCCCCGATCTTCTTTTCGAACATGATTTTTTCCATGATCAATGATTTGCCATTAGTTATGAAATCTTGCTCCAGATTATTCCTAGTGTAGCCAAAACAGTAGCAAATCAATGGATTGTCGTTCTGCTTTTCTAGTTCATCCGTGTTGGTTTTCATTTGAATCTCGATTCTTTCGGTCCCTACGAGTTTAGCAAGCATCTTGCCACTTTCCAACGCAATCAATGACTAATCCAAGCCTAACAAGCGCTGTCTTTTCAACAATTCCGGTCAGCTTAGAAGCTTTTTGAATTAGTTCATCATCTATGTTTAGTGTTGCTCTCATTTGTCGAGCCCTTGCGCTGATATCTGTTTTCTGTACGATGCAATATGCATATTTTATCTGTATCTGTAAAGAGAACCATCTCTTGCTGAGGTTGACATGTTATGTAAAAACGAGTTTTCACTTGACTGAAAAATTGAGTTGACACAATATATGATCAATTAGGCCGTTAATTTATCTTAGGATTAATTAGTTAGAGATGTTCACCACTTTTGTAGGTATTAATAAGGTATGTTCAAGAATTCAGTATAGACTACAAATTTCTATTGCGCATGAACATGTAAAGGGTTAAACTTAAATTTGGACACAAGATTACCTTGTTCTACAGTTCTTTGGAACCCAAACAGGAAAGAGCCCAAACAGCAAACGAAAGTTTCATATACATCAGACTCCAGGGAGTGGTTGTTGAAAATTCGTTAGGGCTGTTCGCTCAGGATTATTTCTATCACCACTTTTTCGCACCAGATCTATAATCCGGAGGTATCTATTTATGGATCGTAACGTTTGCGTTATCGCCGGAGGTATGTCCAAGTGGGGAGTAAGGGATGGCAGTCAGCGAGATTTCTTTCAGGAAGCCGCCAAGGCCTGCTACGACGACAATCCTCAATTAAACCCTAAAGAAATTGATGGCTTGCTCGTCGCCTCGGCATACACTGAGAGGACTTCGTACCAGACACATCTTGCTCCGCTTGTGGCTGAGTATGTAGGGATTCAACCCAAGAATATCTGCGCCAGAGTCGAATTGCTGTGCGCGAGCGGTAGTTCCGCGATTATTCTGGCTTTTGCCATGATAAAATCGGGCCAAGCCGACATAGTCATGGTGGCCGGTGGAGAAAAGCTTTACACACCCCAGAAATGGGAAATTTTTTACAGCGAACTGGCATCTGTCGATCATGATTGGGATGGCGGTCAGGGACTGGGACTGCCACCCCCTGTGTTCGCTATGGTGGCCAAGCAGCACATGCTCAAGTATGGCACCAAGAAAGAGCATCTCGGAGTTGTTTCAGTAAAGAACCGCAGAAATTCCGCCAAGAATCCCAAGGCCCAGTTTCAAACGCCTGTAACGATGGAAGAAGTCATGAGTGGCCGTATGATCGTCCCGCCACTAACGCTATATGATTGCTGCCCCATTACTGATGGTGCCGCCTGTATTGTTCTGGCGGCTGAAGAAATGGCCAAAGACATGACCGATAAGCCGTTGGTCTACATTCGTGGCACAGCACAGGCCTCAGTAAACAATATGTCCGCGAACATGCCGAACTGGACCACTTGGGAAGCCCTAAAGATTGCGGCTCAACAGGCTTATTCAAAATCCAAGGTAGACCCCAAAGAGGTCAATGTCGCCATGACGCACGATTGTTTCACTATATCCGAAATAATCGAAATGGAAGATCTTGGGTTCTGCAAAAAGGGCGAGGGTGGATTCTTCGTCGCCGATGGCCAAAACGATTTCGGAGGTCAAGTCCCGACCAATACCGATGGTGGATTGCTTGGATGTGGTCACCCGTTCGGCGGCACTGGAATAAGACAGGGTATCGAGGTGACCCGTCAGTTGCGTGGTGACGCCATTCAACAGGTACCTAACGCAACCATCGGCCTCACCCATAATCTCAGCGGTTTTATCGCCGCTCATACTGTTTTGATCTACGGGAGGGAAGTCGCATGAGCACACCCGGAATTTCCATACTGGATGGAAAATACATGGTCACCATGGACCTGTTCCCTCAGCAGTCCAAAGAATTTAACCAGATTTATAAGTTTTACGAATATCTCAAAGAGGGCCGCTTTACGACCACAAAATGCAAAGATTGCGGATCGGAACCCTTCCCGCCAAGGGTCATGTGTCCTGACTGCTATAGCACTAATGTTGAGTGGATAGATTGGCCAACCATAGGCACAGTGATTGATGTTACCGAAGAAGCGGTCGGCGTTCCCCTTGGTTTCGGCAAACCTCCTCTGGTCCACGCGTTGGTCGACCTTGACGGCAAAAAGACTTTTTTTGTCCGAATAATCAATTGTAAGACAGGCGAACTTAAATCCGGCGACAAGGTTAAGTTAGCTGTCTTCGATGTCGATCCGGTCCCGCAGGAATTTGGAAGAGAAGTAATTAATATTCCAAGGGTTTTCTATGCCTTTGAACCTGTCAAGTAGGTGGACCCTATATCGAATTATAGCGGTCAGCAAGAGACCCAAACAGTTAATCAATTGGATCAAGTGGCGCTTGTGTCAAAACAAATAATCAGGAGGATCAAATGACTCTGGAATGGTTGCCTCGGGATAATGGATCAAAGAACCACATACTTATAGGCTCGGAGCATTGGGGCACGGAAGCTCCCTGCACAGTTTATGAAAAGAAACTTTTAACAAATCCCAAGGGAGAAGAAATCCCTGGTCTTTATGTGGCATGGATCAGACTTAACAACCCGAACCAGTATAATTCGTACACTACGGAGATGGTCAAAGGCGTTATCGCCGGATTTACAGCGGCCAGTCAAGATCGTTCAGTTGTTGCGGTCGTGTTCACCGGCACAGGCGACAAAGCGTTCTGTACTGGCGGCAATACAAAAGAATACGCCGAATATTACAGCAAAAGGCCCCACGAATACGGCGAATACATGGATTTGTTTAATGGAATGGTTGATTCCATCCTTGATTGCAAGAAACCAGTCATTTGCCGTGTAAACGGTATGAGGGTCGCAGGTGGTCAGGAAATCGGTATGGCGTGCGATCTTGCCATTTCCAGTGACGTTGCCATATTCGGGCAGGCGGGAGCACGGCATGGTTCGAGCCCTGATGGTGGGTCTACGGACTTCCTGCCGTGGTTCCTTTCCATGGAAGACGCAATGTGGAACTGTGTAAGCTGTGAGATGTGGAGCGCTTACAAGATGAAAGCCAAGAACTTGATCTCCAAGGCCGTCCCGGTACTGAAGCAAGGCGACAAGTTTATAAGAAATCCTTTGATCGTAACGGATACTTATGTAAAAGACGGCGAAATCGTTTTTGGGGAATTCAAGACTGGCGATGAAGCCAAGGTGGCGAAATCGTTAATTAAAGAATTACCAACAGATTTCACCCTGCTCGACAAGGAAGTAAACAAGGTCATTTGGACTTTCGCCAACCTGTTTCCAGGATGTTTAATCAAGGCGGTCGACGGGATTAGAGCCAAAAAGAAATTCTTCTGGGACCAGTCGAAGCTCCCGAACAGACATTGGCTCATGGCCAATATGAGCTACGAAGCCTATTTGGGGTTTAATGCTTTTAATTCCAAGAAAATCACGGGGACCGACGTAATCGACTTTATTAAATGGAGACAATTGATTGCGGAGGGCGCTCCCGCCACAGACGAAAACTTTGCCAAGGTTTTAGGAAAACCCAAGGAATAATCATTTGATTCCTGAATTATAAATGTCGTCGGTCCACTCGATTCTAATTTAGTGGACCGGCGGCTAAACAATTTGATCCGAGGTTACGGTAAAATGGAATACCGATTGATTAAGGTTGAGAAATATTTCGACGAATCTGTGATCAAAATTGTGCTGAACTCGCCGAAAGCAAATGTTCTGGAAGCCGCGATGCTGGGTGAAATCTTGGAGGTAATCCAAGATCTTAGCATCGACAACAACCTTAAACTCCTCGTGTTTGAAGGCGCAGGTAAGCATTTTTCTTTCGGCGCCAGCGTTCCGGAGCACACCAAAGATAATGCGGCCATGATGTTGAAGTCTTTCCATGAGCTGTTTTATCAACTTTCCAACATGGGCGTCTTGACCATGGCTATAGTCAGAGGCCAGTGTTTGGGCGGTGGCATGGAATTGGCCCTATTCTGTAATTTCATCGTGGCTGATCCAACCGCCTTTTTTGGCCAACCGGAGATTGTTCTGGGCGTGTTTCCTCCCCCTGCGTCAGTAATGCTGCCTCTAAAGGTCGGCCAGACATTTGCCGATGAAATCGCTATTACCGGACGGTCCTTGGACGCGAATGAAGCCGATAGAATCGGCCTTGTCAACGTGCTTTGCGAGGAAGGTCAGGACGCATGGGAATTGGCTTCCAAGTGGATTGAAAAATATATTGTTCCAAAGAGCGCATCAAGTTTGCGGATTGCAAATCTAGCGGTCAGGACCAATTTCTTTCGTGCGATTCGAGAAGATTTACCACGCATGGAAGGGCTTTATCTAAAACTTTTGATGGAAACCCTTGACGCTAATGAGGGAATCCAGGCGTTTCTCGAAAAAAGAAAGCCGACTTGGAAAAACGAATAGAATTCTAATTACCGATTAAGATTAATACCTTATTTAAGAGCGGTTATTATCTGATCCATCTGATTCCCACCACGGACCAGTTGGACATCATTAAAACCTGCAATAATAAGGTCTTCAGAAATTTCTCTAAACGTATATGTGTTCCCTTCCCTTGTAGCGACAAGCATGTTCACCGCAAAAATTGCTCCATCACTGGGTGAAATTCTAGACTCATCCATGATGTGGTCTCTAATTATGAGCAGACCATTTGGTTCCAGCGCCTGATAGGCCTTTGAGAATAGTGACCGATTTCTCTCCCGTCCGTTTATGTGAATAATAGCGGACAACAACACCGTATCGTGTCCTGTCGGTAACGCATCCTTATTGAAATCACCTTCAACATAACTTATCCGACTGGCAAACTTGGTCCCGGTAATTCTTTCACGAGTTATTTCAATCACCAATGAAAGATCGAACAACGTTGCGGACAGATTGGGATTAAGTTCCAATAATGCTCTGGAATAAACTCCTGACCCACCCCCAATATCCAGGAGATTTTTTCTGCCATCCAGATTTATGTCCTTGGCTATCCGCATGGCCCTTTTCCGACCGACTACTTCCATTGCTCCTATGAAAGCTTCAATATCATTTCTAGATTTATCTGTTTTTATGAAAGACCCCTTGTCGAAGTCGCCCTTAACTATGGATGTCAAATTCGACCAACTTTTCCACATGCGGGCTCGGTGCAAAATCATGGGCAATATCGATTCTTCGGAATTGGGATCCAAAGCCATGTAAAGTTGTGGCTTAATAGAATAGGATTCCGAGGACTTATTCAACAATTTAAGGGAGGCGAGCGCATCTAGCAGGATTTCAAGCCCTCTAAGGTCCCATCCATAAGCTTCACATAGATCGTCAGCCGATTTAGGCCCTGAAAGTAACTTCGAAAATATATCCAGTTCGGCCGCCGTAAGGATTATGCGCGCCTTTTGAAAACCTACGCTCATTAAATCTATAGCCCGAACATCTAACGCTGTTTCCAATATTGAACCTCCTGTCACAAGTTCAGTGGGACAAATGCTTGAAAAGTTCCAAGCCCGCCGAACTCATAACTATCAATATCGTCCCCAACATTATATACAAGCCCATTAATGGAAGAGCAGTCATATATCCCTTGTAACGTAGTACGACACACAATTTGATGATTAGGAAGACAAAAACAGCCATTCCCAGGAAACCGTGAATCAGAAAATTTACTGGAGTATTTTCGAAGAACGCGATCCGCGGGACCATGTATACAAAAAAGGCGCTAAATAGGATCATAAACAGACGTCCAAGCCATCGATGCGCTGTTTTAAAAATTTGCGGGCCGCCTCTGCGCCCCAATATTTCGACGATTAACAGAGTATTGACGATTCCCAAAACGGCTAGGATGATCGCGCCTGCAAGAATTAGTGATTCTGGCATATTTGCACTACCCCCAATTTTCTAAAGCAATTCTGAACAAATCCCACTCACATAGAATAGCTTTTTTATGAATTCATGCAAGCGAACCTCAAAGCAAATATCTCGACACTGACATAATTCATAACTTTAATTATACTCGCTTTTATATTGTTATTAATTGACAATATTGCCTAGTAATAATATCTTCAACCCGCGTCGTTCCGTTTTATTTGAGACGTGTGACGCGGTTCGGGAATTTAAGACAGGTGCGCATGAATCCTTCAAGAAGAGTGCAGAGAGGGTTCAGGGTCCATCCAGATTGGGCCACTTCCCTTGGGAATATTCAAATTGTCTTGGTGGGAACGACTCATCCCGGGAACATAGGCGCCGTCGCGCGTGTCATGAAAAACATGGGATTGAAAAAACTTGAACTTGTTTCTTCAACCGGTTGTGGTACCGAGACAGACGCCTTCCCTATGGCTTCCGGCGCATATGATATAGTCGCAAACGCAGGGGTTTTTGATCACCTGACCGAGGCTCTCGCCAATTCAGTAATGGCGGTAGCCACTTCCGCCAGGCTGGGTGGGAAAAGAACAACTGCGAAAACTCCATCGGAAATAGCGCCGGAAATTATGTCGACAGCAAAGTCAGCAGAAGTTTCAATAGTTTTCGGTCGAGAATCGAGGGGACTAACCAACGAAGAAATCAAATTTTGTGATCATCATGTGATCATACCCACAGATGCGGATTTCGCTTCTATGAATTTGGCTCAAGCCGTGGCGGTAATTTGTTACGAACTTTTTAAAATGGCTTCTCAACCAGTTGGGTTTCAGGCGCTTTCCTTCCACCCTGCTCCAATAGAATCTCGTGAACTTATGTTTAAGCATATTGAGCAGTCTCTGTCGCGAGTCGGTTTCTTACCCCGCAAGAACCCATTAAGGATGATGCGGGACGTGCGGCGCATTCTAAATAGCGCAACAATCGATGAACGGGATGTAAGGATAATTCGGGGCATGTTTCGCAAGGTCGATAACGCCATGCGAATGGCTGGACTTAACCGGCATAATGAGGCTAGAGAAGAATGAACATGTCGAGCCACATGCTCTTTGATCCGGTAATCTTCAGGCTTGGACCATTGGAGTTTCGTTGGTACGGTTTGATGTATTTGATCGGATTTGGGATAGCCTACCTCATAATAAAAAGTGAATTGACCAGGAAAAAAGGCACCCTACCGCCGGAAGCCGCAGGGGATTTTCTTTTCTATTTGATACTCGGCTTGTTGGTCGGAGCTAGAATAGGATACGTCATTTTTTACAACTTGCCAGTTTATATTCAACGACCATGGGAAGTCTTTGCAATTTGGCACGGTGGCATGAGTTTTCACGGCGGGCTTATTGGCATGATTGTTTTTGGGTTCATTTTCTCAACGAAATATAGAGTTCCTTTTTTTGAACTTGCTGATGTTGGCGCTTTGGCCGCCCCGATGGGCCTCATGTTGGGCCGAATCGGCAATTTCATCAATGGAGAGCTTTTCGGTAGGCCTACAAGCCTACCGTGGGGAATGATTTTCCCAGGTGGAGGGAATATTCCTCGACACCCATCTCAGATCTACGAAGCGCTGCTGGAAGGCCCTGTCCTTTTTTCTATTCTATGGGTCCTCAGGACCAGGATTAAACGGCCTGGTAATATTCTGGCAATTTTCTTGATGATCTATGGTTTGTTTAGATTTCTTGCGGAATTCTTTAGGGAACCCGATCCTCAATTGGGCTTCATATTCGAGGGCCTGACTATGGGGCAAATTCTTTGTCTGGCCATGATCAGCTCTGGCGCTGGACTTTTTGTATATCTCAGGTTAACCGACAGGTCGTTTGACCAGGCTAATTCGACGTAGATTGAATTGGCGACTGATCTGTCCGATAATTAATAAGTTTAGAAATGCAAGCAACACATATTTAAATGGTGCGCTCATGAAAATTAATTCGCGTTTTTTCTATGGTCTATCTCTAATATGCTTAGGTATATCATTTTACCCAGGGCAGGTCAGTCAAGCTCAATACGGCGCGCCGTTTCATTCTGTTGTTATTGGGGCCAGTGGAGATCCCAGTTCGGAAACTAGACCCAACCCACAACATTCGGATTTTCATCGCGGCTGGGATCTTGTTGCAAAAGCCTCCTCAGACAAGAATCATAAACATGAAAAGAGCGCTAAGCCCGGAGCAGAACAGCAAACAGAAAACTCAGCCAACGAGCCTGTTACGAACCCAAAACCCAACATTTCATCATCCCCTTCCAAGGGCGATTCAAAAACGTTGACTCCAGCCTCTGAAACAAGGGGGTCCAATAAATCTAACGAGGAGGCGGCAAGCCCGAAGGCCATATCTGAATCGGCTTCAAATCTCCTGAAATCGGCTGAAGAACAGGAAAGAAAGGGAGATTCGGAGGGGGCCCTCAATTCATATCAATCAGCTTTGGATCAGTCAAGGTCAATAAACCAACCAAAGCTTGAAGCCTTGGCATTGAGAGGAGCGTCGAGGGCCAATTTCCAAATGGGACGACTTGACGAGGCTATGGGATTTGTTGAAAAGGCCATAGAAACTAATCGGTCTATGAAAAACGCCAAAGGACGCTCACTTGATCTCATATTGGCTGGACAGATTTCTATCGCTCAGGGAAACTATCCAAAAGCAGTGAGTCAGCTTGAGGAATCCCAAAAAATTTTACCTTTGTCGGAATCTGCCGCACTCCCCGGCTTATTGCAAGATCTCGCAAAAGCCTACATAAAATCGCAGCGATTCCAGGAGGCTCTTTCCGTATTGAACCGATTGGGGGCCTTTTATTCAAAGAACAATAATACCGAACAGTTGGCTCGCATTCGGATCAATGTGAGTGACATCCTCTTATCCAAGGGTGATTATAAAAGCGCCGGAACAGAACTTAAAAAGGCTGAAAAGACATTCCGGGAACTTAACCAATCCAAGGAGTTAGGCCAAACACTATTTCGCTTGTCTTACCTGGAACTCATCTCAGGAGACTTACCTGGCGCCAAAGACACATTGGATGAAGCAATAAAACAAACATCCGGGGCCGATGTGAAATGGGCTCATACACTTCAGGCAACGCTCAAGGGAATGGAATCGTACCAAAAAGGTGAACTTGATGGGGCATCAAAGCAGCTTAATGAAGCGCTTTCCGAGATTGAACAGACTCAGCGCATTCTTCTAAAAAGCCAAGTCCAATTGACACTGGCCAAGGTTGACATGGAAATGGCAAATTGGAAATCAGCTCAGGATTTAGCTTCCTCAGCCCTTAAAGGATTCACAGGTTCTTCGACCGTTGCAGGAGAAGCTGACGCAGAACTTACCATAGCACAAATACTTTTTCGGCAAAGTTCTCTAAAAGACGCAATGGATCACGCTCAAAAGGCCCTTGAGATTTTTAAGAAACTCAAAAACAGGGCTAGAATGGTCGAATGTAGAATCCTAATTGCTGAAATTAGTGAGGTTTTTGGAGACCCAACAGTAACACTGAAACAACTGAAGGACGCTCTCGAAGACTCAAAAACGGGGATAGATCGCAAGACTACGAATTGTTTGAGATTGGCTGTAGCCAAGTTTCGTGTCACCCGGGAGAACCCCGAGAAGGCGCTGGAATCGGCATTGGAAGCCAAAAAGGATTTTCAGGCTATACAGGATCGTCGAGGCATAGCTGAAGCCAATTTCGTCCTAGGCTTAGCCTACGAACTCGGTGGCAACATCAACAAAGGCCGGGAGATGTTGGAACAGGCATTAAGTTTCCACGAGAAACAGAGAGATCTTTTTTCACAGGGCAAAGACCTTACTGCTCTGGGGGTAATTTACAAAAATGCCGGGGAGATTGATAAGGCTGAAGAGACTTTCACAAAGGCCTTAAACTTGAGGAAATCTCTAGGCGATTTAAGGGGATATGCTGCAAATCTTGCCAATTTGGCCAATATTTACCGACGCAAGTCCCAAAATGCTCAGGCTTCTCAAAACCTTCAAAAGGCTTTGTCCATATATAAGCAGGTCTCTGACAAAAAGGGCGAAGCAGACGCGCTAACCAACCTCGGCAACCTGGACGCCATCGAAGGTTCTTATCAGGTGGCTATGGACAAATTTCAGACAGCGCTCCAGTTGCATCGGGAAACCTCTGATATAAGGGGAATTGCGACGGATCTAATAAGCATCGCCTCCCTTCATTTAGTCAGAGGTGAAATAGATAATGGAGCTGCTGCTCTAAAAGAAGCTGAAACTTACAACAAGCGGATATACAACCCGGTTGGCAGTCTCGCAATCCTTTCGGAGATGGCCACGGTGGCGAAGGCTCGGAGAAATTTCCCTGAGGCGCTAGCCAATTTAAATAAGGCGATGGAGTTGGCAAAGAAAATCGAAGATCCCAAAGCAATATCATCCATCAATTTGAAGATGGCGTCTGTATATGGGGAAATGGGAGATTTTCCAAAGGCTCTTGGAATTCTCAATCAAACACGTGATCAGCTTACTCAAAGCCATGATACCAAAGGGCTTGCTTGGGCCCTCGGTGAGACCGGCATTATTCAAGCCAAGATGGAAGATTATGAAAACGCCTTAAAGAATCTCAATGAAGCAAATCAGATCCGTGCCGAACACAACATAACATCACCACAATCGCAACAGATAGACTTCTATCTTGCTGAGATTTATCAAGGATTCAAAGTGTATGACAGAGCGCTCGACTGTTACCATAGAGCATTATCCTGCTCCCAGACACCTGGAGGCGATAGACTTGTCGGTAAAATTTATGATCGAATCGGTACAATTTACTTTGGTATGGAAGAATACCCCAAAGCACGCGACTTCATGGAGGACGCTCTTCGAATAAGCACAGAATCTGGCGACGTAAAAACGCAAAAAGCCCAACTCATAAAGTTAGCTGATGTGCTGAGCAAACTCAAAGACCCAGAGAACGGCCTAAAATACCTCCAAAAGGCCCTGTCTTTGACCAGGGAAACTAAGGACCCTGTAAATGAGGCTAGAGTCCTGACCCGGATGGGGACATTGAACCAAGTTCAAGGGCGTCCTAAAACAGCCATCGAAAATTACACGGAGGCTACGGATATAAGAACCGGGATGGGAGATAAAAGAGGAATAAGCGAAAACCTCCTTCAAATTGCTCTTGTGAACGCTACCCTCGGAGATTTCGACCAGTCGGTCACAAATTTAAAACGGGCGCTCGATATTGCACAAGCTTCTGAAGATCGTGGAATGCTTTGGAAAGCCTATTTCATAATGGGCCGCACCCTGGAGGAAAGGAAAAATTTCGGCGAAGCGCTGGAAGCCTACAGAAAGGCGCTTAGTATAGTTGACACCATGGATGTGGACTATTCTGAGGATTCAGAGGAAGATGATTTCATTTTTGGCGGTACATCGGCCCTGTTTGAAACGACACTCCGAGTGCTTATGAAGCTGGCCAGGAAAGACCCTGATGGGGCATACGACAATCAGGCATTGAGACTCGTGGAGAGGCTCAAAGCCGCCTCGTTTGAGAAGACGCTGTTGAGGATCAATGTTCCGAGTTTTTCAAACATCCCAAATGATCTACTAATTAAGGAAAAAAGTTTAAGGTTCAGTCTCAGCAGATTCAATGCAAAATTAATGGAACAGAGAGCAAAAATTCGCTCAAATCCTGAACTCATGAAAAAGTTACTCGAGGAGAGGCGAGCCAAAGAGACAAGTTTCGCCAATTTACGGGATCAACTCTCCAGAGAATACCCCGCCTACGTCAATTTAACAAAACCTAAGCCAATATCTATCCACCAGATCCAAAAGAGTTTGGACCCTGAAGAAGTCTTACTGGAATATATGGTGACCCGCGGGCGAACATACATCTTTGCGATAGATAAATATCGCTTTCACACTTTTTCGGTCGATTATCCGTTATCCGAGATAGAGAAAGACGTTGAACTATTGGTACGTCCACTCCGCAAACATGAGACCCTGGCAAGTTGGGATCCATCCGTGGCCTATAAACTCTATTCAAAAATAGTGAAACCTGTTGAATATACGATGTCAGGTAAAAAGACAGTGGTGGTGATCCCCAACGGTCCATTATGCTGGGTCCCCTTCGAGATTCTTGTAGATTCAAAATCCCATGAAACAAAACGATTTTGGTCAGCAAATGATAGTCCTTCGTATTTGTTGGAAAAATACGCGTTTTCCTATGCGGAATCTACCTACTCGCTATGTTTGTACAGAAACAGACGGGTAGAAAAGAAGCCAGGGTGGAATCTTGTAGCTTTTGGTGATCCTGTTTTTGGTGACCCTGATAAGACACTGGAAGAAAACCCCGGCGCTCAGAAAATCCTGTCCGCAATTGAAAGCCAACCCAATATGCCACTCCAAGGAAATGACTTGCTAAGACCTTTACATGAAACCAGAAAAGAGATCTTGGAGATCACCAAAATACTTGGGGGTCCCACTCAAACTTATCTTGGTCCGCAAGCGACTGAAACCCTTTTCAAGAAGGCGGATTTGAGCCGGTATGTATACATCCATCTGGGAACTTATGGGATTTTCACAGCCGGATTGGGACGATCGCAGCAACAACCGGCAATAGTTTTCTCACTTTATGGTGACAAAGAAAGTGACGGATTTCTGGAACTGGGAGAGGTTTTTGGCCTTAAACTCAATGCGGACCTATTAGTACTGTCTTCAATCATGACTCCAGGGAAGATTTTCAGCTTCGGGTCCAATGGTCCGTTGGATCTGGCGCGGGCATTCCTTTTTGCCGGAGCCGATTCCATGGTCATGAGTTCCTGGCAGGTCAACCAGGAACACTCCCAAAGACTGCTTCTAGAGATGTATAAGAACCTAAAAGACGGTTCCAAGGCTGAAGCCCTTAGAAAGGCCAAGCTAGCTCTTTTAAACAGCCAGGGCACTTCGCATCCCTATTACTGGGGATCTTTCATACTTGTGGGAGACTGGCGTCCGAGATTCGTTACGGAGACCAATCACTGGGAACCGGAGAGTATTGGTTTCAAAGGGGTTTCCACTTGGCGAAAGCTTTTCAACATGTAGAAATTTTCAGGTTCGTTCAGGGTTGAATATGAAGATTTTGGTGCTCAATAGTGGCAGTTCTTCTCTAAAATTCATTCTCTTCAAAATGAGCGGTGAACAGGTCCTGATTTCAGGAACAATCGATAGGATTGGTATTTCCCAATCTATGGTTAGTTTCCAGGAATGTAACAAACAACCCGAATTCATTTTAGGCAATATCCCCGACCATGGAGCAGCGCTGGATACGTTGTTTCAAGTCCTGACAGTAGGACCAATTTCGGCTCTACCGGACATCCCGGCGATTGCTCACAGGGTTGCCCATGGTGGCAAATTTAGGGAATCCGTTGTCATCACACCGGAAGTATTGGACCAGATTCGGTCCATGAACCGCTTTTTCCCGCTTCATCACCCTGCAATGATATTGGAAATTCAGGAATGTATGGAGAAAATGCCGCACGCCGTACATGTGGCTGTCTTTGACAATTCATTTCACAGAGACATTCCGGATGAGGCTGCCATTTATGGGCTCCCTTATCGATATTTTTCGGAAAAGGGCTACAAGCGGACAGGATATCATGGCAATTCACATGCATTCTCCGCCGATGAATCGGCAAAATTCTTGAACACTCCTCTAGAAAAGTTAAAAATTGTAACATGTCATTTGGGAAACGGGGCTAGTACCTGTGCGATAAAATATGGAAAGTCTATCGATACCAGTCTTGGAATTAGCGCAATTGAGGGCCTAATTATGGGAACCAGATCCGGAGATGTTGATCCAGGATTGATACCTATAATAATGGACGAGGAGGGCTTATCTCCGGATCAGTTGACAGATATGCTGAGCCGTTCTTCTGGTTTGCTTGGAATTAGCGGACTAAGTCGTGATATGAGAGAAGTCGAAGCTGCGGCTGCTGATGGTCACAAACGGGCAACTTTAGCTCTGAATGCCTTTTGTTACAAAGTCAAACGTTCTATAGGATCAATGTTGATGGCGCTAGGCGGTTGCGACGTTCTCGTTTTTACAGGGGGGATAGGAATAAACAGCGCTATTGTTCGGGAGAAATCCCTTGAGGGAGCGAATGCCCTCGGCTTTCGATTAGACCCTGTAAAAAATCGCAATCTGATCCCCTTAACCATGACAAACCCTGTGCAAGAGATATCTTCTGAAAATTCTCCAATCAGGATTCTAGTAATAAGAGCCAATGAAGAACTCATGATTGCCAGAGAATGTTATAGAATTACTCAAGACGTATTGGGGGCATGGGCATAGGTAGCCATCAATTTTTAGCGCCCCTGATCAGTACGTTAATTTTTTGGAGAAGCTATTTTGGATAAACTGGGAGTAGTGGTTGGACGATTTCAGATTTTTCACAATGATCACCTTAAATATCTTCTGGCCGGAAAGTCCCTTTGCGAGCACCTCATAATAGGAATTACCAATCCTGATCCCACACACTCGAAAAACGATTCCTCTGATCCTCACCGGCATCTCGGTTCTTCAAATCCACTTACATATTTTGAACGTTACACCATCCTTAAAGCAGTATTGAGCGAATACAGTGTGCCATACTGCAATTTTTCCATCGTTCCCTTTCCTGTTAATTTTCCAGAGCTTTACTGTCATTATGTTCCTTCAGAAGCGGTTTTTTACTTAACCATATATGATAGCTGGGGCAAGAAGAAACTTGAACTGCTTAAGAGTCGTGGCCTCAGGACACAAGTGATTTGGGAAAAATCCCCAAATGAAAAAGGCGTGACCGGATCTGAAGTCCGACGACGAATCGCATCAGGCGAGCCTTGGGACCACCTCGTTCCTCTTAGTGTGGCCGAACTGATTCGAAAATGGGATGTAAGATCAAGGCTGCGTATGCAATCCACAGCAACCAGTCGTTGATCCAACGCTTTTGTAATTGTGGTCATAGAAATTTTTCACGCTCTAAATGAGGCTTGTCAAGAATCGCATAAATGTCACCCTGGAGAGTTCTAGTAGAAAGGCTTCGGAATATTTGGAGGAGATCTGTCGAATTCAGCCATACTGACGATCTGAAACACGGCTGTTCACCGACAGTATAGTTAAATGAGTATGTCCCAAATTCTGCAAGCCTGCTTAAACAAAATTCCAATTTTGAAAGGCATTCTATGTGGTATTCGAAGGATAGTTTTTCGAGTGGAAAATTGAGCCCCATCAAAACTTCATGCTCGTAACCTTCCGCATCTATCTTACAAAACGATGGCTTACCATATTTCTCAATGAGATTGTCCACACACGTTACAGCTACAGCTTGAGATCTTCGCCACTCAAAGTGTCTGAATCTACCGCTTGTTTTTACGGCTTCAATCCAGTCTCGCGACATCGAAGAGATTGGCGTCCTGACATCACTCAGATACAATAACCCTTTGCCTTCCTTTTCCCCTATCGCGACAGGTTCTATTGATACTCGATGATCCCTGCCAAACCTGGAGACTAGTAATTTCACACAATCCCCCTGAGGCTCTATAGCCACAACCCGCGCCCCCAGTTTTAGGCACACCATAACGTAATTGCCAACATTAGCGCCTACGTCAAAAACAAGGTCCCCTGGTTTGACAAACTCCGATAGAAACAACCGTAACCTGGGTGAATTGATCGATCGCCTGACCGTTTTGTAAACGGACCTAAATTTCGAATAAAATCTAAGAACGTCTTGAAGATCCAATATTCATCTGCCTTCGTCACGGCTGGCCCCCTTCACTGAGGGGATACTATGCATTGAAAATCTATCCTAAAGCGCTTCGTATTAACATTCATTGAAGAGGTTGATCATTTTCCCCATGTTCCGATATGAACGCCTCAGTCAATTCGTATGCCTTGTCATCTGTGAACTGTACAGGAGGTCTCTTCATGAAATACGCCGAAGGGCCCTCCAGAACACCCCCTATCCCCTTGTCTAGAGCAAGCTTACAACATCTGATAGCGTCTATCCCAACTCCTGCGGAATTGGGGGAATCTTCTACGGAAAGGCGCAACTCCAAATTTATCGGGACATTTCCAAATATCCTTCCATCGATTCTAATAAAGCATATTTTGTTGTCTTTGAGCCACGGGACATAATCACTTGGACCAACATGAATCTTATCGTCATCCAACTGATTAAAGAATACTGATTGAACAGCCTCGGTTTTTGAAATTTTCTTTGATTTAAGCCGCTCCCGATTTATCATGTTAAGAAAATCAGTATTTCCTCCAACATTGAGCTGATAAGTTCGATCTATCTTTGCTCCCCTCTTCTCAAAAAGGTCCGATAAAACTCGATGAACAATGGTTGCCCCAATTTGAGATTTAATATCGTCACCAATAATTGGCAGTCCCAGTTTCTTGAACCGGTCTGCCCATATTTTGTCACTTGCTATGAAAACGGGGATATTGTTCACGAACCCAAGACCAGCTTTCAAGGCGCACTCAGCGTAAAAAGCGGTGGCTAATTGTGAGCCGACAGGAAGATAATTAAGCATTATTTCTGTTTCTGATTCCTTGAGGATCGAGACAATATCCTCCTGACACATTTCCTCTTCGTTAGACAGTTTGAAGGTCTGTGGCGCAGGATATTCGTTCATGTGGGATGAGAAGCCATCAAGAATTGACCCCATTCTAACAATTACACCACTTTTGGGGGTTTCTTTTACGATATGCACACAACAGTTTGGATCGCAAAAGACCGCAACTGAAACGTCTTTGCCAACTTTTCTCGCGTCAATGTCGAAAGCGGCCACCACTTCGATATCGGAGGGTCCATATTGGCCAATCATAGCGTGCATTAGTCCAATTGTATGCGCATCTACTGAATCATAATAATGAATCCCCTGAATTACAGCGCTTGCGCAGTTCCCGACCCCTACGATGGCAACCCTGATTTTCTTCATCGAAACCCCTTTTCCCATCCCTTTATGTACAAAGGCAAAACTAACTCTTGATTATTTGCGTAATACTTTCAGTAGACAGCCGTTAAAGTAATTTGATACTTTTAACATAACACAATTATTCTTGAATTCAATTGTTCCAATGTCGGAATCACGTCCGTTAGTGAGGAGACAAAAATTGGCGACAGAATGGAAAACCAAACCGACCGATCGCTTTATCCTAAAGTGGATCAAGGTTAATCTCTCGTCCAGGATCACACAGAGGCTCCTCAAATGTAGCGCCTTAAAACCTTGGATGATTACCTCATTTTCCATGATTACAGGAGTCTTCGCTGGAGTTCTCTTTTCTTTTAACTTTGGATTTCTGGCTGGATTAATGGCGGCTACGTCTCAAGTGTTTGATGGAGTGGACGGGCAATTTGCGAGATTAACCAACCGAGTAACAAATTCCGGAGCATTTCTTGATTCCGTTCTGGACAGATACGCGGATGGATCAATGGTAATGGGTTTGGTCATTTTCAATTTGCACAATAATTCCGAATGGGGTACAGGCTTTTTAATTACATTGGCAACCCTTGCCCTAATCGGAAGTGGCCTAATTAGTTATACTAGCGCTCGGGCTCAGAATTTGGGAATTAGCTTTGGAAAGCCTACTTTAGTCAGTAAAGGAACGCGGACCGCCATTATAGCAATATGCGGACTACTAAGCCCAATTAGTTCTTTGATTCCGCTGTCGACCCTGGTTTATCTCGTTGTCCACACGAATATGGTTGTTCTGTTTCGAGTTTATAAGGCGATGACTCACGACAAATATTGATTTTACACAGCAAGAGCTTAAATTTTATAAGGTGACCGTCATGACATTAACGAAGGCGCCAGTTCTGGTTAAATTGGATCGAAATAGCTTGTAAGCTGCTCTATAAGACTTTTGTCAACGCACTAATTGAAATCTTTTTTCATCCAACTCATGGTTGGCGCGTCCTGGTTTATTAAATTTGTATGACCGGCCCAATCAAGCATGGAGAGACATCGTGATGTATACTATTTCCCTTAGATCATTGTCATTTGTTGTCCTATTATGTGGTCTGTTGAGCTGTGCCGCTATCGAACCACAGACCAAAGAGAACATAGATTCGACTCCCAAGGTTAGAGAGGAGGACATCACCGAGAACAGGTCTAACGGTCAGACAAATCAGTTTCCTCAGAACCTCAGTTCTCCCAGCCCTTACGGGCCCGGCCAACCCGGGAATACTATTTCTCCAACATCGCCAGAGTCTGGAGGAGTGAAAAACCCTCGAAGATTTCTTTGGAAGGATAGAAATTGAGGGACCGCAGTTACGGGCTTGGGTTGCTTTTCATTTGCCTCTAAATTATAAATTTCTCAATGAAGCTGTTTAGGGCCGATTTCGTAATTCGTTATCGGCCTATTGTTATTTTTGACACTGGAGAGCTTGCAGGAGTGCGTTTCAGGAAATGATTCAATTCCTATTTGGCCCCAAATGACAGAATTCCTCACCAATAGCCGTTTTATGGTCCTGGCTGGTTCTAATTTCTTTCTTTTCCTCGTAGTCTCAGCTTGGAGTTTCCTATCCATTTTTGTCTCTGATTTAGGCGCAAACACCGGGGATATCGGCGTCTTGATGGCATCGGCCGGGATAACTTCGCTTGGTTCCCTTCCGTTCATTGCCCCCTTAATTGATCGGTATGGCCGCAAGAATTTTATAGTCCTTGGAATCCTAATGGTTGGGGTTTCAAATCTCGGTTTTATGTTCTTTGAAAGTTATTCTCACTGGATGTTGCTTATTAGACTGTTACAGGGATTGGCCTTTGCGGCGTGTTTCAACGCGTGCTCTACCGCTATGGTAGATCTGTTGCCTTTCCACAAGAGAGTTCAAGGAATTGGGCTATACGGAATTTCTGGTTCGCTTGCCGTCGCGATTGGCCCATATTTGGGGGAAACTATCCTGATTCATTATGGATTTAGCGCATATTTTGTTCTATTGGCTATTTTTGGTGTTTTCGGCGCGTGCCTTGCCTTGACATTCACGGAACTTCCACGGACTGATCGGTCTAGAGAGTCCCGCGTGAAGTTTTTTCCAACCGTCTTTGAGGGAAAACATATTGCCATGATGGCCCTCGTTGCGGTATTCGGCTCAGGATTCGCAGCGATGAATACGTTCTTTCCTCTTTTCGCCAAGAGCCTTGGCATAAGGGCGGGGATTTTCTTTTCGTCTTACGGGGTGTTTTTAATCTTTGTAAGAGTAGTCCTAGGGTCTTTAGTAGATCGAATGGATCGCGACAAACTAATACTTTTTTGTCTAATTGGTTTTGGGACCCTTTTAGTCGCGACATCCCAAATACAGGCCCTTTGGCAGACGGTGTTTCTGGGCGGACTTTTTGGCGTAACACAGGGTATTTCCTATCCAGCTATGATGGCCCGAATGGTGGATCGTTCCACTGACATCAATCGCGCAATCGTGGTGTCACTTTTCACAGGGTCATTCGGGGTAGGAATAAACTTATCCGTTTTGCTCTGGGGTTTTATTGCAAACCTTCAAAGTTTATCATTCATGTTCGTTTTTGGAGGTTGCTTGATGCTGCTTGCGGCTTTTTTCTGCGTTTTAATGTTTGCTCTAAATAGAAGCCCGTCAGCGCCGACACAAGGGATCGTTCCTCATAAGTGAAGTTGAGCCACGATTTTGTTTCCCCAGGGTAAATCTTACTTAGCCCGGACCCAATATCGATCGGGACCCCGATTTACGTTCATTACTTGGTGAGAGGGGGGAATCATTACAGAGCCTATCTACGGCTGGTTACGGCTACGTGTTGAGAAGATTGGGGAGCCCGCGCCTGAGCTGTGGCAAAGACATTCGACTGTACAAAGCAAAAGGGCCGGGAAGACCCGACCCTTTTAAGAGCATCAATGCCCTTTTGTTAGCTTACCAGCCTTTAGGACCGGTATAAACGTGAACCGGTGTGCAAGGAACAGCGGCTGTAACATAAGCGGGACCATCTAATTCCAGCGGGCAGCAGTTGTTGCCAGGAGCAAGCTGACCGGTGAATATAGGAGTAGCGACTAGCCCCAAGGCTCTAAAAGGAATACTCAAGGCCGCATGCAACACTCCGGGAATCAAAGGCGGCTCGCACGCAGGAGCCACAGGCCCCCTAAGAGTAACGTCCTCAGGGTTAACGCCAGCCAGACAAGAACCCCCGGGCAAAAATGTTGTGTTCGGAATACCTGGAGCCGGCCACGAACTTACTGTGTAACTCCAGGACATCCCCACGCCTAATGTTAGCATAGCCAGGATTCCAAGAGCTACAACGAATTTTCTAACCATACCCTCATCCTCCTTTCATTCAAGACGTTCCGGTTAACAATCCGGGCGTCAAGTTATATTTCGTCAAGTTTTAGCGCACAATTTACGCTATTTTTACCTTATGTTTAAAGGGTTGTCAAGGTTTTTTTGCTTCCCGAGCGGCACCCGCCTATCGGAAACTCACATTGAGAAGCAAACGCTAAGTTCAGGGAACGGGACCGGATTCAGTTAAAGGATCCGGTCTCGTGTATAAACGCGTTCACAAGCGTTGTCTAAGCTTACCAAAGAGCGCCAAAAACAGTCGTCTCTCCGGACAACATGGTTGCGCCCGAGCCAAAAACCCCAGAAAGACCGCCTAGAAACGGAGAGCCACAGCCACGACCGCCGCCGCTGCCACAACCGCCGCCGCCACCGAAACATGTGTTACAACCATATACGCCACCGAACCCACCAAAAATTGCATCAAACGGGGCGCCAACAACACCAGCTAGGCAACACAGTAATCCGGGTTTTGGTCCTTTAAGATTGTTGCATGAAGAACCACAACCAGGCATAGGCGCAGGGCAAGGACCCTCTATCTTGCATTCCCATGTCTTAACTATGGTCTTCGATACACCTGTATCGGGACAATCAACTGGAACATAGAGCGGTGCGCATGAAGAGCCGCAGCCTCCACCCATAAAGCCGAAAGACGTCCCCGCCACCATCAGCGTCAGAGACAAAATACTGAGAACGACTAATGTTCTCTTAACCATACCCTCATCCTCCTTTCATCAATCCTTTCCAAAGGAAGCCTTAATACCAGATTTGGATAGCCTCCAAAAAAATATAGCTCTGGATGTGTTTTAACTTTATTACAGAAATCCGCAAGGTTGTCAACCCTTTTTTTCGCTACGCCAAACCTCGCATTTACAAAAACCTTAATCTACGGGTGACTCGCGTCACCTTATCCAGCCTTTCTGTTTATTGTCAAGTCAAAAATTGGCCATCAACGACGTTGAACGTGCCGCTAGGAATTATTGAACGCCACTTCACTCTTTTAACGACGCCACATCCTTTGGAATATGCTTGTTGACTCTTTAGCAAGAACGGTAATAAAGGTTTTTATGAGTTTTTTTACTTGGGAACAATTTACAACGAACCCATTGCCTATTATTTGGAAAATGGTGGATTATGTTTTCTTAAATATATTTAACAGAACGAAGGAGCCCAAATTAATGCCTCACGAATCATCGCCGCCCGTCTTTGAAGGCGCATCCAAGTATGTGCTCGACGAAGAACTGGCGAAAATAGTCAACATTTCAATCGCGTTGGAAATGCCGCTGCTTCTAAAAGGCGAGCCAGGCACAGGAAAAACGATGCTCGCTCACGCAATAGCCACGTCTCAAAACATGCGACTTATCGTGCTGAACGTAAAATCAAGCCTCAAACTGGTGGACGCCCTATACCAATACGATACCCTCACGCGTCTTAATGACAGTAGATTCGGAGATTCAAAGCGGGACGTGAGTAACATCGAGGAATACATTCAGATGGGTAAAATAGGCCGGGCTTTTGTAGCGGATAGCCGAGTCGTGCTCTTAATTGACGAAATAGACAAGGCCGACACCGATTTCCAAGACGACATGCTCGATGTCCTGGATCAGATGGAATTCGACATTATCGAGATCGACAAAACTATTAAGGCCAAAAATAGACCCGTTATCATCATAACATCCAATTCAAAAAAGGACCTTTCAGACCCGTTCCTTGGAAGGTGCAATTTTCATCATATCGCCTTTCCCGACCCTGACATGATGCGTATGATCATAAAGGTTCACTTTCCAGAACTGGACAATGAATTACTGGATATAGCCGTGAAGACTTTTTACAAGCTGCGCGATTTTCAGGGAATAGAAAAGAAACCAGCCACCAGAGAACTGATAAACTGGGTTAGGGCGTTGAAAAAGGACCCTGATTTCAGGCCAAAGGATTTGATCCAAGGCAAAATACCTTATCTCGGAATTTTGTTTAAGAAAAGTTCCGATTATCAGTTGTCTGTTCAACAGTCCAGAAGACTTCGCTCATAACAAAAAAACAGGTGGCCTAGGTAAAATAAATGTTTGTAGATTTTTTTTATATTCTAAGGGAATCCGGAGTGCCGGTGGCGCCAACATCGTTTCTTCGTCTCCACAAAGCGTTGGCGTTGGGACTTGTCAACGGTCTGAGCGATTTCTATACGGCGGCCAGGACCATTCTTGTCAAAAGTGAACGATATTTTGACATTTATGACAGGGTGTTCGCCCATTTTTTTCAGGGAGCGGAATTACCGGACTTCAAAGGTGTCGATCTGGAAATTGCGGCAAAGGAACTGCTTGAGGAATGGCTGAAGCACCCGGAGGAGATGGCTAATGCGCTTGGAATTTCCAAGGAAAAAATGCAGGCGATGACACCTGAGGAGTTGCTCAAATACTTCCTCGACCGATTGAAGGAACAGACGGAAGCTCATCATGGAGGAAGTCGCTGGATTGGAACGGGCGGTACATCCCCTGTAGGACATTCTGGCTATCATCCCGGAGGCATGAGGGTCGGAGGGCAATCCCTTCATAAGAGCGCTATAAAGGTGGCTATGGACAGAAGATACAGGGATTATTCGCTCGAAGCCCCCCTGACCCAAGCTCAAATGGGAGAAGCGTTGAAAAGACTCCGACGAATGGTCCCCGTCGGGCCTAAAGATCAGATCAACATAGACGACACGATACGGGCTACCACCAGGAACGCCGGCGAGATCGAGATAGTTTTTGACAGAAGCCTGCGGGACAGGTTGAAAGTAATACTCCTTGTTGACAATGGTGGTTGGTCGATGGATCCATACATAGACCTTGTCCAGACACTGTTCAACTATACTCGCTCTCAGTTTAAGGACGTCAAGATCTTTTATTTTCACAACACAATCTATGATTTCGTATGGGAGGATCCTCCTAGACGCTATAAGCCGCAGAGAGTTCAAGACCTTGCGACTTGGGATCGACAATCAAGATTGGTCGTAGTAGGTGACGCGAGTATGGCGCCTTATGAACTCATGGCCACTGATGGATCAATACATATTGAGGAAAGAAGTGGGTTGCCCAGCATTGACAGGTTAAACCTCTTGGCCCAAACCTTTCAGCGTTGCGTCTGGCTAAATCCCACGGCTTACAGATTGTGGTCCTTGACTCGAACCATAGGGGTCATCTCGTCAATTTTTCCGATGTTTGAACTCACTCTAGATGGTTTAGACCGCGCGGTAACTCACCTCATGTCCAAGAATTGATTTTTGAAATATCAACCGATCTATCGTCAATTCTGAACCCAATTTCCTGAGTGGCGCTGCGATTCTTTCACGATCTCAAACGTTTTTAGATGTTAACGGCACGGAAATGAGCCCCAGATCCAAAAAAACAGTTCGATTGTTTCTCAAAAAGACGGTGATTTATTTCGTGATCTGCCTGTTAATCGCAACTGCAGTGATCGGTTCGATCATCATTTGGACTTTCGAAGTAAAATTGCAACGATGGCCTATGATGATATTCAGCGCCCCCACGACGATCAAAGAAGGAAACAATTTAGAGGACATTCAGCTTACAACCCGTTTAGCCCGGTTGGGTTATTTGAGAAATGATTCTCGAGACCCTGTTGTAGGTGAATGGCGACAAACCGTATCAGAACTCACAATTTTCCTTAGATATTGTCCATTCGTAGGAAACAGACTTATTGAAGGGCCTGTAACAATATCATTGGATGACGACACTATTAAGTCGATACGACTTATGCGATCATCTCAGGATGTCAAGAGTTTTGAACTCGAACCTGAGCTATTGGGAATAGTTCCGGCCAAAGGTCGATCTCCTGAGATGTGTATTCCTATCCGACTTGATCAGGTTCCTTCCCTACTCATAGATTCCATCTTGCTGACAGAGGACAATCGTTTTTATTCTCATAACGGAATTGACTTAATTTCCATATATAGGGCCCTTATATCAAACCTGCAAGCTGGTCGGTATGTTCAGGGGGCCAGCACAATAACGCAACAGCTAATTAGAATGACGCTGCTTAATCCCGAAAAAACTCTCTGGCGGAAGTCTCTTGAGATTGTTCTTTCTCTTGGCGCTGACGCTATTTACAGCAAGAATTCCATTTTGGAAGCATACTTGAATCGAGTTTATCTCGGGCAATTTGGATCAATACCTATCATCGGGGTTTCAGAGGCCGCCCGGAACTTTTTCGGCAAATCAGTCGACCAGATTGACGTCTCCGAGTGCGCGTTGATTGCGGCGATAATCAGGGCTCCAAATATCATAAATCCATTCAAACATCCTTCACGGACTCAGGCCAGACGAAATATGATTCTGGGATTGCTTTTCAAACACAGCAAGATTTCCCGCGACACATATGAAGAGGCCATCTCTAAACCGGTTCAAATGTTCAAACCCGGCGCGCCTTCACCGAGGGTGGGATCATTTATCGAAATGGTAAAACAACAAATATTGAAGGAAAAGACTTCGGACAACGCGCCTCGAAATTGTGTGGCCACATCGATGGATCCGGCGCTGCAAGCCGAGTTGGAACTGAAGCTACGAAAGTTGGGAGAAGCCGCCCAGCAGGGCTACGCGATTGTGGCTAATCCCAAGTCCGGCGGTATCCTGGCGTATGTGACTCCAACGTCGGAAAGGTGGGATGGCAGTGGCGGCGACATGGAACTGTTCTCTCCAATGGCTCTAGCGCCAGCTTTTACACCTCAACAGGTTAATGATCCATTGTATACCCTTGCTTCGCAAATAATCTCTCCTGGGACCGACAACAGAAGATTGGCGTTTGCAGAAGCTTTCAAGACTGATAGACAGGAACTTGTTCGTAAAATTGCAGAAGTAATAGGAGCAGAAAAGGTCATTAACGCGCTCGGAGAGTTCAATGTTGAGGCCAAGGTTGTTGATGGCCAAAAGATCCTTATAGCGCCCATGACTCCTTTGGAAGTAGTTCAGAGTTATAGCGCGCTGGCAAACTTGGGCTCCGCAGGAGTCATAAATTGCAGGCCACCGACTGCATTGTACAATACTGACCAAGCTAATCGCCCTAAACAAATTGTCGTCTCTATTCCACCGGCCGTCCTGTTTATAATAAACAGCCTCATTAGAGACCATCAGGGGCTTAAGAACATGAACGATGGCCCACAAAAACTTCTAATGAGCCCTTCCTTTTTGTTTGCGTCCGATCACTTCGGACTGTGGTCGATCGCTTACCATAGGACAGCAATAGCTTTGATAAGAATTCCATCATCAAGCTTCTCAACCAAGCTCGCTCGAAAAGTCACCCTAGACATTTTACCCGCACCCAGTATTGACCAAGGACGTGATTCCACGATCCCGCCGGGGCTCGTTTTCAGAAAGCTTTGTGCGGAATCCGGCTTAAGGGCTACATCGACGTGCCCACTGGTGAATTTGCTTCCATTTCTCTCTGGCACACAACCGGATGAATGGTGCACTCTGAGACACGAAGCTGATCATGACGCCAAACCACTGGAAAAAATGTGGGTTCCACCGAAATAGTTTTGAAACCGGAAGAGATGAGATTAGTCTTGATCACGGACCATAAAGACGGAAATAGAATTCAAAGGAGGTAAATCGTGGACGAATTTGTAAGAAATCATCAGAAGATAGTCTTTGAAACAACCCTCAATGCGCTTGAGAAAAATGGTTTTAAAGGAATTTTGGTTAGTTCCAAAGAAGAAGCGGCCGAAAAAATAATGGAAATCGCCGAGGACTGTTCCAGTATAGGGATAGCAGGGACTCATACTGTTCGCGCTCTTGGCGTTTTGCCTAAACTAGAACAGGCTGGAAAGGTGATGTCTGATCATTGGAAGTTCAAACCAGGGACGCCTGAAGAGCTTGAATGCAGAAAAAATCAAGGTAGGGTCGATCTTTTTCTTGTTTCTTCAAACGCGGTAACCATGAATGGAGAGATAGTCAATCGGGATGGGTGCGGTAACCGCGTCAACGCAATGACGTTCGGCCCCCGGAAGGTCGTCATAGTAATTGGCAAAAACAAGATAACGCCGGACCTGGAATCAGCATTAGCGCGGATTGAAGAGGTGGCGGCCCCGATTCGGGCCATGAGTTTAAATCGCAAGACACCATGTGTCAAAACCGGATATTGCATGGATTGTGATTCACCAGAGCGAATCTGTCGAATAACAAGTATAATTCACAAGCGACCTGTAATGACGGACATCACTGTTATCATTATTCCGGAAGACTTGGGTTACTAAGATGCGAGTAGAAGTCAGCGCGCCCAATCGGATCGATGTAGCAGGAGGAACAACCGACCTATATCCACTATATTTACTGATGCACGGTGGGTTTACCGTAAATGTGGCGATCAACGTGCCGAGCAGGGTTACGCTGACAACCAATGATGACTGCTTTTTCAGGCTGGTTTCCGAAGATCTGGAACAGTCTTTCGAGTGCAAAGATCTGGATGATTTACCAACCACCGGACCACTTGGACTCCCTGGTCTCATATTGAGACAATTTCCTCCACCTAAAGGTCTGAATATTACAACAAACAACTCAGCCCCGCCAGGGTCAGGCCTTGGGGCTTCCAGCGCGTTGACGGTCGCATTGATCTCCGGGCTCCTGAAAATTCGTGATGAAGAGTTGAGCTTAACGGAAGTCGTTCAGATCGCCGCTGACATCGAGACCGCCCTGATCGGGGTCCCCGCAGGTAAACAGGACCACATTGCGGCCTTGTACGGTGGCTTATCCTTGATCCATTTCGGTTTTAAAGGATATGAACGCAAAGGTTACGACAGTTCGGCGCTCAATCTCGATAAACTTCACAACATGATGGTTTTGTCCTACACAGGGGCAGGTCGTTTTTCTGGAATGAACAATTGGGAAATCACCAAGAACTTTATTGACGGTGATCAGGCGACAAGGACAAAGCTCATGGAAATTAAGAGAATAACCATTAAGATTTGTAAGGTGGTGGAGGCTGCTGATTGGGAGGCGATGTGTCCGTTGGTTAATGAGGAGTGGCTTGTTCGACGTTCATTAGCTCCTGGGGTCAGCAATCCTGCAATTGATTCCATGATTTCAGCTGCTATGGCTGCCGGGGCAGTCGCAGGAAAGGTTTGTGGAGCTGGCGGTGGAGGCTGTATGATTACTCTAACGCCCCCTTCGAAAAGATCCGCAGTTGAGAAAGCCCTATCTGGTCAGGGCGCCACGATTATGGACTACAACTTCGACTTTTGCGGGACGCAAATGAGAGGCCCTTTACAAGTTTAGTATAAAGTTATTTTAGTTGTTGCAGATTAAAATGTTTCATGCTAGACGCTTTTCACAGTTATTTTCAAAAGATGGAGGCTAATAATGAACCGGAGCTTATTAAAAGTGTTTTTGGCGTTTGCGATGCTGCTGGCGTTTACGCTAGTCTCTGTTTCGGCATTCGCTGCTGAGAAAAAGTATTTCGTGGTTAAAGACGCCAAGGGAGTGTGCGCAGTGCGCCATCTAAAAGAAAAATCCGCTAAATCCATAGCGGGGCCTTTTGACAAGAAAGAAGACGCGGAAAAGAGTAAAAAAGAGCTTTGCCCAAAGAAAGAAAAAAAAGAAAAATCCCAGGAAAAGAAACACTAGGCTTTCAAAGAGGCGCGCGGAACAGGTCCCGGATAGAAAAACCGTTCATCCAGACAACTCGATGAACGGTTTTTTCATGTTTGGAAAGTTTATCCATCCGTCCCCCAAGGAACTTTCAATAGGGGTAGACGCTCTCTCAAAATCAAAAATGATTAAATATATCCCAAATCCGATAAACGTCTTCTGACAATTTCTTCTTCTTCGGCTGTAAAGCCCTTGCCCTCGTTATCAAAATTCACATCACGCCCGTATATTTTGGGGATTTCCGCGGAGATTGAGCTTGTTTCAGGAGGCGCGCCAATGGCTATAGCGCTTCCGAGAATGTTTTCAGGACATTTGAGGCCATATTCGTTAAAAATGGTCGGGGCAATGTCTCGACATGAAGCGGAACTTACGGTCACATCCATTTTGGCGCCTTTTCGCAAATCACTGAGCCTCGTAGCTATAAAAATCCCTTCATGGTCATGGTTGCAAGCGTCAAGGCCGGCCACATTCCCCCTTACCAATAGGCTCTTCATGCCAACATTTCCGACCGAACGTTTGTTAAGGGAATCAAAATAAACGATTAGGTCAGGAGCGACTCCATTGACTGATCTGTACAATTCTTCAGGCTTTAGCACGACATTGGTCGATCGCTCGCCATTCAACTCAGGCATCGCGACAAGCTCATCACGCAAATTGTCCCTGAATCTTTCATAGTCCGCTCTTTTTATAATTCCACGCGGCTCTCTTCCCTGAAGATTCATGAAAATTCTTGCGTAATATCCACCCTCACTCCAAACATAAGTTTTGTCCCAGTCTATCATGTCCTCGGTCAAGCTGGTTTCCTGAGCTGGCGCCTCTTTCAAGACAAGCAGGCCCTTTCTTATAAGCCATTCGTTGATGCAAACTCCTCCAGTAGATTTTTTAGCGCCATGATCGGAAACAATTATGACAGTGGTTTCATCATCAAGGAGCGCGAGGATTCCGCCAATTTTGTCATCAAGATATTTGTAGAAGTTTGGAATCACATCTTTCCATCGAGCCTCAACCGAATTTCCTGGGTTTTGTCGCTCATAGTCTCCCCAAAACGCATGTTGGAGACGATCCGGAGCAATCTCGACCATCATAAAGAAATCCCACGGCTCCTTCAGTAAGAGTTCATGGGCGACCCTAAACCTAAGATCTACCATGCTGTATAGTCCTTGAAGCAGATTATCCTTTGGCAGGGTCCGGAAATCTCTTATGTCCGAAAGGTACGGATCATTCCCAAGACACGAAAGTTGATTTATGAGGCCGTGAGGATGTGTAAGATCTGGAGAATCTTCGATGGCCGGGAAGCCTGCAATAGTCACTCCGGAATGGGGCTCAGCCGGAAATGTCTGGGGTATTCCTACAAGAATCGATCTTTTACCATAGGTCTCAAGATGATCCCAGACTCGTGGGAAAGGGACATGTTTCGAATTGACGGTTATCACATTATAGTGATCATGGGTCAACCGGTTCCTAAACCCATACAAACCCAATTCACCGGGATCACGTCCCGTGGTGATTGTAGTCCAGGCCGGTATGGTTATCGGTGGGTCAGTAGATTTCAGCGGTCCCCAGACCCCATGTCGCATTAACGATTCGATGTTTGCGAGTCTGCTGGATTGATTAAAAATGATACTGGGAGGGGCGCAATCAAGCCCAATTACCGCGATTTTTCGCGAATTACGGTCCCTGTGTAGTTTAGGAACACTGGCGACACTGAATTCTGGAAATCGTTTTTCGAGAAAATTAACGACCTGCTCAATGGACTCTTTTAAGTTGAATTGGTCAGTATCAATTACAAAATCCGGGCGCTCAGGCGTCTGAAAGGGCGCCGAGATTCCCGTAAATTCGGGTATCAGGCCATGTCTCGCCTTAACATAAAGGCCCTTTGGATCACGAGCCTCACAAACACGCAAAGGACAATTTAAAAATATCTCAACAAAATCTCCCGGCTCAAAAACTGATCTGACCGCTCTACGAAGATCTTCCATTGGGGTAATAAACGCGGCGAAGACCATGTTACCAAGATCACTTAGAAGCTTAGCGATCTCACTAGCCCTTCGAATGTTTTCGGAACGGTCCAAAGCTGAAAAACCAAGGTCTCTGTTTAACCCTGCGCGTAAGACATCTCCATCCAAAAATGCGCAAGGATGGCCTCTGGCGCCAAATACACTTATTAAAGCGCTAGCTAGGGTTGATTTTCCTGAGCCGGAAAGTCCTGTGAGCCAGATTGTTTTTCCTGACATTTTACCAACTAATCTTGATTTGCTTATATTTTAGTCCGATGTTCTAGTGCCCTGCCCAAAGTAAGAGGATCAGCGTATTCTAGTGATCCCCCAACTGGTATACCGTAAGCTATTCTGGAAACAATAACCCTTATTTCCTTTAGTCGGTCCTTTATGAAAGACGCTGTCGCTTCACCTTCTACCGTTGGATTCAACGCAAGTATAACTTCAGCGATACGCTCTTCCTTGACTCTGACCAATAACTCGTTCAATCGGATTTCTCCTGGCCCTATACCGTCCAAAGGCGCCATCACTCCATGAAGGACATGATAAATTCCTTTGAATTGGCCGGATTTTTCGACGGCCAATAGGTCGAGGGGGCTTTCAACAACGCAAAGTCGAGAACCATCGCGACGACTATCTCTGCAAATGTTACACAGATCCTCATCCGTCAGGTGAAAACATCTGGAACAAAGGCGTAAATCTCTTTTGACAATTTCTATCGCTTTTACCAGATCATCAATTTCCGACCTGTCCGCATTCAAAATAAAAAACGCGTATCGAGTGGCCGTTTTCTCACCGACCCCAGGGAACTTTTTGAGCGAGTTTATCAGTTTTTCTAACGGACTAGCCAATGAGTTCTTAAACCTTCCAAATAGACCGACAGGTCTATCACGTCAATCCAGGGATTCGTAATCCTCCGGATATCTTTGCAATTTCTTCAGCGGCCATCTGGCGGGATTTCTCGAGGGCGTCGTTGACTGCGGCAACGATCAAATCTTCCAGGACTTCCTTATCGTCAGCCGCAATTAGGTCCCTTTCTATGAAAACCGAAAGAATTTCCTGGATTCCGTTGGCTTCAACCCTGACCATGTCTCCTCCTGAACTTCCCACTGTTGAACGGTCAGCCAATTGCTCCTGGACCTCCCTGATTTTGACTTGCACACCCTGGGCCTGTTCTATCAAATTCTTTAATCCTAACACCGATCAGACCTCCAATCCAAAGACGTTTGTTGAAAAAGATTATTTAATGATTACATTTGCTATTAAATTATATCTATAATTTCTAATATTGGGATGATGATTCTTTTCAGCAATAACCATTTTAGAATATTCGAAGTCGGGCGCTCGATTTCTCAGGTCAAGGCTATTCTTAAACCAATAATTTTCAAAAAGGAAGTCTAGAGGCTGGGGTTCAATGAAACGACCCAAAATTCTGTTAGTAAATCCCTGGATTCATGACTTCGCCGCCTATGACCTTTGGGCAAAACCACTTGGCCTGCTAGTGCTGGGATCGATGTTACGCCTTCAGGGTTGGGACCCTGTATTCGTAGACTGCCTGGATCCCCACCATCATTCACTCAAAGATTCACTCACCTCTGGACGGTCACGCGGTAAGTTTCACAAGACCAGGTTACAAAAACCGGAACCACTGGAGCTTGTTCCCAGAACTTTTTCGCGATATGGAATTTCAGTAGATGAAATCAGGAAAGATCTCGACAATCAGGAACGTCCTAAGGCAATGCTCATAACCAGCTTGATGACATATTGGTATTCAGGCGTGGCGGAAACAGCGGATTTGCTCCGCGAAGTCTTTCCCGGCGTTCCTTTGATTCTGGGAGGCATATACGCTTCGCTCATGCCTGAACACGCTGCTAGAGCAACCATGGTCGATGAGGTCCTGTTGGGCCCGGCTGAACCCCGCCTGACCGAGACGCTGTATCGATGGACATCACTCAGTCCGGGAACGGACCGGTCAAATCCGCCGATACAATTTACGCCCAATCTCGATTTGCTAAGTTCCGTACGGTTTCTTCCCGTATTAACTTCTAGAGGTTGCCCTTATCGATGCGTTTACTGCGCCTCGAGGTTAATACAGCCAAATTATCAGCGTCGTGACCCGTTGGAAGTGGTTCGAGAAATAGAAACAAACATCTTGAAATATAACGTCGATGAAATTGTTCTATATGACGACGCCTTTCTCTGCCACGCCGCTGAACATGCTCTACCGATTCTAGACGCATTCTCGTCTCTGAAGCCAAGATTGAGGTGGCATACCCCTAACGGCCTTCACGTTTCTGAAATCAGCCCAAGAGTCGCGTCATCGATGAAAAATGCCGGATTCAAAACTATTAGATTAGGTCTTGAAAGCACATCTGACCATTTTCATAAAACGTCCGGGGGAAAAACCAATTGGAAAGATTTTGTCAGAGCTGTGGGATATTTGAAAGACGCAGGCTTTGATACCAGCGAGATTGGAGTTTACCTTCTTGTGGGGCTCCCAGGCCAAACATCCGCTCAAATAGAACAGGACGTTGAAAAGGCCCTTGAAGCGGGAGCTTATCCGAAACTGGCGGAATATTCTCCAATCCCCGGTTCGGCGCTTTGGTCCGTGTCGATTAACGCCAGTCGTTATCCAATTGATAAAGAGCCCCTTTATCAAAATTGTTCCTTATTGCCTGTGGCTACCCCTGAGGTAACCTGGGAGTTTTTATCCAGAATGAGGAAAATGATTCGCGAGAGTATGCAATCACCCGGAATTGATCAATCTGGCGCATGTCTGAATAGTTGACAGGCAGAGAGCATACTGATAAAAAAGATATAATTCTTCATCCAAAAACAAATAACAAAATTGGGAAAGTGAGATAATTATGGCCCAACCGAAGGATGTTGTAGGCGCCGCTCTTGTCGTCGGTGGCGGCATAGCAGGCGTTCAGGCCTCGTTAGACCTGGCGGAATCGGGTTATAAGGTTTACCTGGTTGAAAGTCAGACAGGTATTGGCGGGCGTATGGCTCAGCTTGACAAGACCTTCCCTACGAACGATTGCTCGACCTGTATATTTTCCCCAAAATTGGTTACGGTAGGCCAAAACCCCAATATAGAGCTTCTATCCTATAGTGAGGTTGATGATATCCAGGGCGAAGCGGGCCGCTTCAAAGTTCGTATAAAACAGAAATCCCGATACATTCGAAAAGATCGGTGCAAAGCATGTGGAGATTGCGCCACAGCCTGCCCGGTAAAAGTTCCTAACGCCTTTGATCAGGAATTGAGCAAACGCTCCGCGACCTATCGACTGTTCCCCCAGACCATACCGCAAACTTTTGTCATTGATAAAGCGGACCGCGCCCCATGTGTAATTGCTTGTCCCGCGCACATAAATGTCCAGGGTTATGTGGCCCTAATAGGTAAGGGCAAATATAAGGAAGCTGTTGAATTAATCTACCAGAACCTTCCATTGCCGGGGGTCTTGGGCAGGGTCTGTCCGCATCCTTGCGAAACGGCCTGCCGTCGGACGGAAAAGGACCAGCCGATATCGATATGTAAACTAAAAAGGTTCGCTGCGGACCAGGTGGATTATTCATCACTGACAATCCCGGAAATTACCCCCCGTGAGGAAAAGGTAGCTATCGTAGGTTCCGGCCCCGCAGGACTATCAGCCGCCTACTACCTTGCTCTAAAAGGTTATAAGGTTTCTATGTTGGAAGCCGCCCCAGTGTTAGGTGGTTGGCTGCGTGTTGGAATTCCGGAATACAGACTACCCAGGGATGTGCTCGAAAAAGAGATCAACCACATTTTGAGTCTCGGGGTGGAAGCCAAAACCAATACCGCCCTGGGCAAGGACTTGAGCATTGATGATCTTAAAAATCAAGGCTACAAAGCGATATTCCTCGGTGTCGGATGTCAGAAGGGCGCCAAACTCGCCATTCCTGGAGAAGACTCTTCCGGCGTTATTCAGGGAGTGGATTTCCTCAAAGACGCGGCCCTAGGAAAGAAGTTCGAAGGAATCAAAAAGGCCGTCGTTATAGGTGGTGGAAATGTCGCCGTTGACGCTGCAAGGACTTTAGTAAGGCTGGGGGCTGATTCCACTATTCTTTACCGACGATCAAGGGCTGAAATGCCCGCATTTGAAGAAGAAGTCCATGCCGCTTTGGAAGAAGGCGTGAAGATTCAGTTCCTGGCGGCGCCGGTTGAAGTTGTAGTTTCCGGAGGAAAAGTAACCGGGCTTAAAGCTGTACGCATGGAATTGGGCGAGCCTGACGCTAGCGGGCGACGTCGACCTGTGCCTGTCACCGGTTCTGAATATGTTATTGACACGGACACGATTATTCCGGCAATCGGCCAGATTATTGATCCGGGTCTCTGGGATTCCATGGGGGCTTTGGCGCAGACGAGAAGGAACACTATCGAGAGTGACAAAGTCACGTTCGCGACTTCAATCGAAGGAGTGTTTGCGGGCGGTGACGCTGTTTCCGGACCCGCAACGGTCGTGGAAGCGGTGGCCGCCGGCAAAGAGGTCGCAGAATCGATCCACAGGTTCATCAATGGGATGGACCTTGCCGAAGGGAGACCTTTTAAATTCCCTGAGAATCCAGAATACCCACCTATCCCCGAGGAACTTAAAAACGAACCTAGGGCGATCACCCCTGAAATCGCGACAACTGAACGAAAGGGTTTTAAAGAAGTTGAACTTGTCCTGGCAGAAGAAGATGCCCTACGGGAAGCTAATAGATGTTTGAATTGTGGTGTGTGTTCTGAGTGTATGGAATGCGTCAAGGCGTGCCCTGCGCAAGCTATAGATCATACGATGGAAGACGCCTTTCTTGATGTTGAGGTGGGCTCAGTAATTCTGTCCACGGGTTATGAGATGATTGACCCTGGGAAGATTCGTGGTGAATTCTCATACGGCACGGCCCCAAACGTTCTGACAAACATGGAATTCGAAAGAATGCTCAGCGCATCGGGTCCTAACGCCGGTGAAGTAAGAAGACCATCTGACGAAAAACATCCCCAAAAGGTGGCGTGGATTCAGTGCGTCGGTTCACGGGACGCGCAAAAAGGCATGCCTCACTGTAGTTCTATCTGCTGTATGGCGTCCATCAAGGAAGCGGTCATAGCCAAAGAGCACGACACCAATATCGAGCCTACAATTTTCTACATGGATATTCGGGCTTATGGGAAGGACTTTGACGCATATTACGAAAGAGCAAAGAACTCTGGAGCTGTTCGGTTTATAAGGTCAATGGTCAGCCGGGTCGTTGAAGATCCGTTGACCCATAACCTTCAAATCACTTATCTCGATGAACAGCAAAAGCTTGTGACGGAAACTTTCGACATGGTCGTGCTAGCCGTGGGGCTCAAGACATCCGAACAATCGATAGAACTTGCCGGCAAGCTGGGCATTGGTCTCAACGAATCCAAATTCTGCTCTACAACTTCTTTTGAACCAGTTTCTACAAACCGGCCGGGGATCTTTGTCGCAGGTATGTTCCAAGGACCTAAAGACATCCCTCAGACCGTTATGGAAGCGTCAGCAGCGGCTGGCGCCTCATCAAAACTGCTGACTTCAGCCCGAAACACGTTGGCTGTAAAACAGGAATTCCCGCCTCAAAGAGACGTTTCCGGGGAAGAGCCACGAATTGGGGTTTTCATTTGCCGATGCGGTATAAACATCGCCAATGTTGTAGATGTGCCGCGTGTCGTTGAACATGTCAGGAACCTGCCCAATGTGGTATTCGCTGACGAGAAACTGTTTACATGTTCACAGGACACTCAGGAACAGTTCCTTGACATCATTAAGGAACATAATCTTAACCGTGTAGTTGTGTCCGCATGCAGTCCCAGGACGCATGAACCCATGTTCCAGTTAACCATGGAAAAGGCAGGGTTGAATCCTTACCTTTTCACGATGACCAACATCAGAGACCAGTGTTCCTGGGTCCACGCCCACAACAAAGAAGGGGCCACATTGAAGGCCATGGACCTAGCCAGGATGGCGATCGCTCGCGCTAGACGCCTGGCCCCATTGCAGAAATCGAAAATGGATGTCGTTCATGACGCCCTCGTATTGGGTGGCGGTGTCTCAGGTATTACAGCGGCGCTTAATCTGGCTGATCAGGGATTTCACGTATATCTGGTAGAAAAATCAGATAAACTTGGTGGAAACGCTCTATACATCGAACGTACTATTCAAGGTGAACCTATCAAACCGTTTGTTGACGACCTGGTCAAAAAAGTCGAAAACCATTCCAAGATAGAAGTTTTCAAAAACGCTTCTTTTACAAACCTGTCAGGACATGTCGCCCATTTCAAGGGAACAATCCTCAATGGTGATGGAAACGGGAAAGATATCGAATTCGGCGCCGCAATAATCGCTACCGGAGGTGTAGAGTCCAAGCCCAGAGAATATTTGTTCGGAGAAAGCAAGGCTGTTGAGACCCAGCATTCTCTGGAAGAACGAATAATCGCGGGCGACCCGAGTCTCAAGAATGTCAAAAACGCCGTATTCATACAGTGTGTAGGTTCGCGTGACGAGGAACGCCCCTACTGTTCCAAGATATGCTGTTCAGGGTCCGTGCGTCTTGCCGGTCGGTTAAGGGAGATTAACCCAAACGCGAACATTTACATACTTTTTAGAGATCTTAGAACTTATGGACTGCTTGAAAAGTTTTACGCCGAAGCCAGGAAAGCGGGAGTCATATTTGTACGGTTTGATCCAGAAAACAAACCGGTGTGCGAGATGGCTGGAGACAAAGTGAAAGTTACTGTCAAAGACCCCGCACTGGACCGCGATATGACCATCATGGCTGACCTGGTGACTCTTGCAGCGGCTATTGACCCTGGAGAAACAAACAAGCAAATGGGTCAGTTGTTCAAGGTTACAGTTAATTCATACGGGTACTTCGTTGAAGCCCACATGAAACTTCGGCCAGTTGACTTCACGACAGAAGGAGTGTTTCTCGCCGGATTGGCCCATTATCCCAAACCTATTGATGAGTCTATAGCTCAGGCTACCGCGGCGGCGCAAAGGGCGTCTATCATCATAAGTCAGGAGCAGATGACGTTCCCTGGCGTAATATCCAAGGTTGATCCTGACAAGTGCGCAGCATGCCTGACATGTGTGAGACTTTGTCCATATGGCGCACCGTTCATCAATGAGGACCACAAGGCGGAGATAGTCCCGGCCCTGTGCCAGGGATGTGGGATATGCTCGTCCGTTTGCCCGGGCAACGCAATTGATCTTCAGCATTTTAGGGATGACCAGGTATTCGCTGAGATAGACACGTTGCTCGTCAAAGAGGCTTCGTAGTTCTGCCCGCAGGTTAGAAGGACTGTCCGTTGTTATAAAGAGGTCGAATCGGAATAACGTTTTGGGATTATATAGCTTCTAAACAGGAGAAGAAAATGCTCCAGGCCAATATGACCGCTTCAGTGAAAAATTCACCCATGTCGGCGGATTTAATGTCGGTAATAAATCAGTGCTATCAGTGTGGTAAATGTTCCGCGGGTTGTCCAGTTGCTCCTGAGATGGACCTTTTGCCTCATCAGCTTGTTCGTCTGGCCGTCTTGGGAGATGTGGACAGG
>JARLHM010000110.1 GCA_031292235.1 Syntrophaceae bacterium
ATTTCATCGTTCATTGGGCGTAGACTATTCTATCTCAGACATCAAAACAGATTTTGACGCCGTTTATTTGGGGACAGGGAAGGGCGGCCGCGATAGTTTAGCAATGGCTCAATCTATGGATTTCAGGCGTAAAATAGATCCAGTGACCTTTGAGACCGGGCTAAGTGGAGTGTTTGCCGGTGGCGGTCTAATCGGAAGCGAAAGTATGTGGTCACCAATAACCTCGATTTCGAATGGCCGGAGAGCGGCAATCTCAATAGACCGTTTTTTACAAGGTGTCTCTCTCACCGCTTCGAGGGAAAACGAAGGCCCCTATAGGACGAGACTATTTACCAATACCGAAGGGATTGAACAGTTGGACCAGGTCCCGATGTCACATCGATCTCGGGGATATTCAGAAAATGACGCTGTTCAGGAGGCGCTCAGATGCATTAAGTGCGAGTGCATGGAGTGCGTGAAAGTATGTGAATTCCTCTCAAGTTTCAATGGTTACCCAAGAAAATACATCAGGCAGATTTATAACAATCTGTCAATTGTAATGGGGCAACGGCACGGTAACAAACTTATAAACTCATGCAGCTTGTGCGGCCTTTGTAAAGAGGTTTGTCCTGAAGCTCTTCACATGGGCAATGTGTGCAAAGCCGCAAGAGAGATCATGGTCAGTCAGCGCAAGATGCCGCCTACTGCCCACGAGTTCTCTATTCGAGACATGGAATTCAGTAATAGCGACAAATGTTCATTGGTCCGCCATCAGCCGGGAACAAATACCAGCGCTTTTTTGTTTTTCCCTGGTTGCCGACTTAGCGGCTCTTCGAGTCCAAACGTTGAGAGAACCTACTATTACCTCATGGAACGGCTCAAGGGTGGGGTGGGTCTAATGTTGCGCTGCTGTGGAGCTCCGGCGGACTGGGCCGGTCGAAAAGACGATTTTTCCAAGTCTCTATCAGAATTTTTGTATGAATGGGAGCGGATGGATCGTCCGGAGGTTATTGCGGCTTGTTCTTCATGTTATTCGTTGTTCAAAACACATTTACCTCAAGTCAAACTGGTTTCATTGTGGGAGACGATTGAAACATATGGTCTTCCGGATCATGTCGGTGAAACACATCAAATGGCGCTTGCAATTCACGATCCATGTTCGTCGAGACATGAACCGCAAGTTCACCAGGCCGTTCGTAATATTTTGAAAATCCTGAATTGTGAGATCCATGAACTCCCCCTTAGCCGTAGTTTGACAGAGTGTTGTGGATATGGCGGCCTGATGTGTTTCGCCAATCGGGATTTGGCCATTAATGTTATGAATCGACGTGTCAATGAGAGTCCGGATGATTTCGTCGCCTATTGCGCCGTATGCCAGGACCATTTCCGATCCCAGGGCAAAACTACGTGGCATTTACTGGATCTAATTTTTGGAAACAGAGATGTAAAGAATGTTATTGGAAAACCTCTGGACTACTCACAGATCCGGGAAAATCGCTCTTGTCTCAGAAAATCTTTACTTGAAAACCTTTGGAAAGAACCTGTGGACAAGGTTCAGGAACACGAAATGATGAAACTCTATATTCCCCAAGAAATTCAGGATCTGATGGCACAAAGGATGATCCTGAACGACGACATCAAACGGGTCATTGAGCATGCGGAGAAATCAGGAGCGAAGTTCGTTAATCGATCCACTGGTCATTATTTGGCTCACTTTACCCCGGCCAAGGTAACCTATTGGGTCGAATATACGCCGAATGAAGGTGGTTTCACTGTGCATAACGCCTACAGCCATCGAATGCAAATTATAGAGGAATCTAAATCGTGAGTAATTACGTGAATTCAGATGAAGTTGGAGATTGGATTTGCGCTGATTGTGGTTCAGAACTGGAACTGGGAAAGATTGAAGTCAGATACATGGGGAGTGGTTACCCCGTGGATCTGCCTAAGTGCCCTAAGTGTGGACAGGTATTTATTCCTGAAAAGCTTGCAACAGTTAAAATGGCCGAGATAGAGAAGCTATTGGAAGATAAGTGACGTTCTCTCGAGATACATCAGCCAAAAAAGTCTATGAGATTTTGGGCGCGACAGATCTTGCTGCGCACGGTGTCAGACCGGGTGGTTTGAAACTAACTCAGAGAGCTTTGGACCTAGCCGGATTGGAGCCGGGGTCAAGGTTTGTTGATGTCGGTTGTGGAACCGGGGTAACTTTAGAATTCATTCTGAGCCACTGCGCCTATCTTGCTGTTGGTGTCGATCATTCATCTGCAATGCTAAGATTTGGCAATGCTCAACGCTCAGGACTAGAATTTGTTCAGGCCCAGGGGGAAAACCTTCCCTTTTGTAATGGATACGCTGACGGATTAATGTCTGAGTGCGTTCTTTCACTTATGAACTATTCGGACAAAGCATTAAATGAATTCTATCGTGTCTTGAAGCCGAGAGGCAAGTTGCTCTTGACGGACGTGTATGCCAGGAATGGCGCCGGTACGAACAGACTGGATAAACTTCCCTTTGATTGCTGCATGAATGGGGCAATTCCTAAACAAGGAATAATAAAAAGACTTGAACGTTGCGGCTTTCAGATTGAGCTTTGGGAAGACCATTCGCAACTTCTGAAAGATTTTGCTGTACACTTAATTCTTTCCTATGGATCCTTGGATTATTTCTGGGGTCAATTCGCTTCAGACCGGGGCGATCGATCGGAGATTCAAACGGCCATCTCTATCCTCAAGCCTGGCTATTATTTGTTGATAGCCACAAAAACAATTCCACATTGACTGGTAAGGAGCTAGGGGACACTTCGAATGGATGAAATTCTGAGAATGTTGGAATTGGCTGGACAAGGTTTTCATTGCAGTCAAATCCTTATCACACTGGGATTGGAGGCTCAAGGCAAACAAAACCCGGACGTTATAAGGACTATGCACGGATTGGCCGGAGGTATAGGATTTTGTGGAGACATATGTGGCGCACTTACAGGAGGCGCTTGTTTGCTGGCCCTATACGCGGGGAAAGGGACGCCGGAAGAAGAAGATGACCCAAGATTGAACCTAATGATCAGTGAGTTATTGGAATGGTTCACCAATGAATATGCGGGGTGTTATGGTGGAATTCACTGTAAGGAGATCCTCAATGATGATCCTAGAAACCAGTCAGCGAGATGTCCAGGAATTGTTACTCAAACCTATGATCAGGTAAAGACGCTTCTGCTCAACAACGGGTTTGACCTTTCAGAGAGTAAATGATGGGTCGGAAAGATCAAGAGCTACTGTCCGAGACTGAAAGCGTTTGCCCCGAATGCCTTTCCAGGATATCGGCAGTAATGTTCGCAGTAGGACACGATGTGTACATGGAAAAATCGTGTCCAGAACATGGCAAATTTAGCGTTATCATCTGGAGAGGAGCGCCGTCCTACACGAGTTGGACCAGGTCTAAAATCCCCTGTTATCCATCGGCGCCTGCCACTCAGACTGAAAGGGGGTGCCCTTTTGATTGCGGCCTATGTCCGGACCATCGTCAACAGACATGTACCGCCCTGTTGGAAATAACAAACCGTTGTAATCTCAAATGTGCCTATTGCTTTGCTGATTCTGGTAAAAACAGTTCAAACGATCCTGAGATTGGGGTTATCAGGTCGTGGTATGATTCGCTGCTCGCTTCGGGCCATCCATGCAACATTCAACTGTCAGGAGGGGAACCTACTGTACGTGACGATTTGCCGAAGATCATCGCTATGGGCCATTCAATGGGCTTTGAATTTATTCAACTCAACACTAACGGAATTCGCCTAGCTAGTGATCTGTCTTACGTTGAGAAACTCAAAGAAGCAGGCCTTGCATCGGTGTTTCTGCAGTTTGATGGCACTAAAGATGAAATTTACAGAGCAATCAGAGGCAGAAATTTGCTTGAGACCAAGATGCAGGCAATCCGTAATTGCGAGCAGCAAGAACTAGGCGTAATTCTAGTTCCGACCCTAGTCCCAAGGGTGAATATTAACAACATTGGAAATATCATCCAGTTTGCTCTTGAGAATATCAGCGTGGTGAGAGGAGTTCATTTTCAGCCGGCAAGCTACTTTGGAAGATACCCCGAGCATCCCACCGATGCTGACCGACTAACCCTACCTGAGCTTATGCGTTATCTAGAGCGCCAGACATCTGGACTCGTTAGGGCCGTGAATTTTACACCACCGGGATGTGAGAACGCTCTATGTTCATTTCACGGCAATTTTGTGCTCATGCCGGATGGAAATTTAACGGCATTGACACGCCGCCGCCCCACTGATTTGCGCTGCAAGCCTGAAACAGCAAAAGCCGGGGCCTTTAGCGCCAGACACTTTGTATCAAGACATTGGGCGGCTCCATCAAAAAATGCGTGTGCGCAAAAGGATGAAGGAACCTTTCTAGGTGATTGGGACGTGCTTTTAGAGCGCTCACGAACGCACATGATCTGCATCTCAGCTATGGTATTTCAGGATGCCTGGAACTTGGACCTCGATCGATTGCGAGATTGTTGCATTCATGTAGTTGCAAATGATGGGAAAATCATACCATTTTGCTCTTACAATCTCACCAGTTCCCATGGAAGCTCCATCTACCGGAAAGGGCTATGATCTGTGCTTAAGACCCCGCTGGAAAAGTGGATAGCTTCCAAAGTATCTCAAAAGTCTTCTGAAGAAAATTTGGATCAGATCGATTTACGTTCCTATCAGTTAGAACAGTTGAAAAGAACGGTTGACTACGCGCGATCCGAAAGTCCCTTTTACCGACAGATCTTGAACGGGTTACCCTCGGAGTGTTTGAGAAACTTGGAAGATATTGGGCAATTTCCATTCACCACCTCCGATCATCTTCAAGGCCGAGGCGCTGAATTTCTATGTGTTTCGCAAAGCGAAATTGAGCGGGTCGTCACGCTTCGTATTCCTGGATCAGAAACTATAATCAGACGACTCTATTTTACAGCGAACGAAGTTGAACAGACTGTAGATTTTTTCCATCATGGAATGTCAACTCTAGTTGAGGCGGGTCAGAAAGTTCTTATACTGATGCCCGGCGAAAGGCCTGACACTGTGGGAGACCTGCTTGTTCGCGCTCTGGCGAGGATGGGCGTGGAAGGCATCGTGTATGGGTTTGTCCAGGACGTAGCCCATGCGCTTCGCGAGATTGATCGACTCAATATAGACGTTCTGGTTGGTATTCCAACACAAGCGCTTTCTCTCGCGAGGCATGATGATTGCGCTTTCGTAAGGCTAGGCAGAATCAAGAGTGTTCTTCTAAGTTCAGATTACGTTTCACCGGCAATCGTTGGGGAGCTTAAGCGTGTTTGGGGTTGTCGGGTGTTCAACCATTACGGGTCCACGGAAATGGGCTTTGGTGGAGGAGTTGAATGCCAGGCGCTTCATGGCTATCACATGAGGGAGGCGGACCTGTATTTCGAAATAGTGGACCCACAAACGGGCAAGATTCAACAATATGGCCAACCGGGCGAAATCGTGTTCACGACGTTAACAAGAAGGGCTATGCCCCTAATACGCTACCGAACCGGTGATCTCTCGAAATTCTTGCCGGAACCTTGCCCGTGTGGTTCGATGTTGAGACGTCTTGACAGGGTAAGGGGGCGAATAAGTGACTTCGTAAGGTTGGGGACCAATCATTGGCTTGGCACACCGGATTTGGACGATACTCTGTTTGCCATTCCAGGGCTACTAGACTACAGGGCTGTCTTAAATGACTGTAACCATCATGACCAACTGGACATGGTCATTGATGTGGGTTCTCAACAGAGCGAAGGCCTCCTGAACAACTTCCGACATGCTCTCATGGAAACGAAGGTATTAAAGAATGCGATCGACGACGGTAGTGTGTCCTTGGGTTCTGTGATCTTCGGCTCATTGAATCCATCTGAAACCAGCGCATTCAAGAGAAGCGTCAATGATCATAGGGGAGAAGCGAAGAAAAGATGAAGACGCTAATGCGGCGTTAAGATATAGCCTGTACAGGCTTAGGGCTTTGAAGTGAAACGCAAAAAGATGACCGCTATAATTCTCACTGCTGTTTTCTTCTCCAAG
>JARLHM010000111.1 GCA_031292235.1 Syntrophaceae bacterium
CGTTCCCAAGGTAAAGACAAGTCTTTTCTCCCAAAATGCCCGAAGACTGCAAGTTTTCTAAAGAATCCGCCCTTAGACAGTGAAGGCAAGAGCCTCAGGTTAAACTTTTTGATGATTCCTCCTAATCGAAAATCAAAGCAACGCTCAACTTTATGAGCTATCAAATTGTCGTCAATTATCCCTGTTCCGCGTGTCTCGATCTGGATACTGACCGGGCGAGTCAACCCGATCGCGTAACTCAATTCTACTTCACACTCTTCAGCCAATCCAGCCGCGACGACATTTTTAGCCGCATACCTAGCAGCATACGCCGCAACTCTATCAATCCTCAAAGGGTCTTTACCGCTCAAAGCGGATCCGCTATTTCGGGAGTAACCACCGTAAGTGTCCAAGGCATTTTTTCTTCCAGTAAGGCCGGAATGGACAGAAGGCCCGCCCAATTTAAGGAAGCCGTAAGGATTGATGAAAAGTCTCGTATCATTATCAGGCCTTACAGACTCGTTCTTGAAGACCTCACCCACCACATGAGTCAAAATGTCATCTCGAAGAGTTGACGGCGTAGGCACAAAGCGATCAAGCTGGGTTGCGCTGATTGTAAGACTGTGAATGCGAAATGGTTTTCCATTTTTATAATGCACTCCGACCTGAGTGGAGCCGTCCGGAGCAAGGTAGGGTAATATATCGTCTCTTCTAACCACCGTGAGACGCCTGGCCAGCTTATGGGCCAACGTAATGGGTAGAGGCATCAATTCGGAAGATTGCGTGCAAGCGAAACCAAAAAGAGTGACTTGGTCAGTCGCAGGAATTTGATCGATCTCTTCATCCGTTATAGTGGACTCTTCGAAAAGAAGAGTCTGATCTAAGGCTATTTCTTTCAGACTTGTAATTATGTTGCAAGTTTTGAAATTGAACTCTCGATCCGTATAACCGATTTTTCTAATAACTTTTCTGGCCACATTCGGAAAATCAACTTTGGCCTCAGACGCGAACCTGGCGGCTATAAAAACAATTGAAGACGAAACGGCGCATTCAGCGCTTACTCTGGATTTTGGATCAGACTCAAAAAACCGGTCCACCAAAGCGTCACTGATTTGATCGCATAGTTTATCAGGGTGTCCTTCTGTAACCGATTCAGAAGTATGGACGAATTCCTTTTTCATTTTTGTTGACCTTCTGATCCTGTCTTTCGAGTTTCATTGATTAGAAGAGGAAGGGTTGAAGCGGCGCCGATCACAAGCATGTCGCCGACCGTTATGGGAGTCAACCCCAACAGTCCTCGTAAGGAGGGTACCATCTGGGTAAGAAACTGCAAAGCTAAAGACCCGAATACGGCAACATTCAAATATTTATTCGGAGGACGCCCATCATCGGTGAATATGCTGATGTCTTTGGATCTGCAGGACAATGCGTGAAGTATTTGAGAAATTGTGAGACTTTGAAACGCGAAGACACCGGCTGTTGGGCCCAAACCATATTTCGCAACGCCGTAACCATACGCCGATAACGACGAAATACTCAATATGTTCGCTTCAACCGCAATTTGTTTAAAGTCCTCGTTCGTTACAATAGGTTCATCAGGATGACGGGGAGGACGGGCCAATACATCGGGTTCCGGGCGGTCCAATGCAAGAGCAAGCCCGGGGAAAACATCGGATATCAGATTTATCCACAATAACTGTATGGCGTTCAAGGGATAACCGAGCCCCAAAAGGCTGGAGAACAGCATAACAATTATTTCACTAAAATTCGTGGCAAGCAAATAATGGAGTGATTTCCTAATATTGTTATAAGTCGTTCTCCCGTCACTCAAAGCCACTATCAAAGTTTCCAAATCGTCGTTTTCCAAGACTATGTCGGCGACCTCACGGGCAACATCCGTACCGGTAGCCCCCATCGCTATCCCAATGTCAGCGGCTTTCAAAGCCGGGCCGTCATTGATCCCATCTCCCGCTACGGCGACGATCTTTCCACTGCTCTGCAAAGCCTGTACTATTTGAAGCTTGTCAGAAGGGCTCACTCGAGAAAATACGTGGGCTTTACTGCACAATGCCTTAATTACTGCGGGATCAGTCGTCTCAAGATGCATGGAGTCGACTATCTCAAGCGCACCGCCCCTGCCCAAATCCAATTCTTTGCCGACCGCATAGGCGGTAGGCCCCTGATCACCCGTAATCATTACAGTGTCGAGTCCAGCCCTGTGAAAAGCTTCAATTGATTCTTTCACCCCTTCTCTAACAGGGTCTTCCATACCCGCCAAACCCAACCAGGTCCAATTGGAACAATTTATAACCGAATCACCATTACGGCTGTAAGCGCAGGCCACTCCCAACACTCTTAGCGCTAGCCCAGCCATCTTCTCATTGGCCAAATCAATTTCATTACGACTTTCATCAGTCAGATCATGCAGAACGCCATCCTTGATAAAATGCGAACACTTATCGAGGACCTCATACGGGCTGCCTTTAACAGCCAGTAACTTCTCGGAATCATTTGCTTCATGAAGTGAACTCATGAATAGCTGATTCTCAGCCCGATAGTTCTTTTCAATAATTGGGAACTGATTTCTGACCGCCTCAACATTAACTCCGGCTGAGATCGCCAAGCTAACCAGAGCGTTTTCAGTCGCTGACCCATGGAGCTTGAACCCACCATTATAAGGTTCGATCTGAGTTTCACTGCACAAGATGCAAACGTGCAAAAGTCTAATCAGCTCATCGGACTCATAAGGGTTCAGACTTTTTGACTCAGTGACGAACATACCGTCCTTAGTGTTTATAAATTTCATGCCGGTGAAAAGCTGAGTAACTGTCATATGGTTCAAAGTGACCGTGCCGGTCTTATCGAAACAAATTGTTTGAACGGAGCCAAGAGTACATACGGCGTCAAGGTTCCGAACAAGTACTCCGTGACGCTTCATGCTTCGCACTCCTAATGCGAGAGTTGTAGTGGCAACGGCCGGCAAGCCCTCGGGCAATGCTGCTACCGCGAGAGAAACGCCCATTTTCAGCATTTGAATCAGCCCGGACCCTCGAATTAGGCCTATGAAAAAAATTATGACACAAACAACCCCTGACACTGCGGTAAGTTGATTTCCTACTACCGTCAACTGCCTTTCAATAGGAGTGGTTGGCTGCTCAGCTTCTGAAACAAGAGTCTGGATCTTTCCGACCTCTGTTGAAGTCCCGACAGCCACAACCACCGCTCTGCCCTGCCCCCCTGTGATACGTGTTCCGGCAAAGACCATATTTTGGCGTTCGGCTATCGGTATAGCCCCATCGCTCAAAGAGCTAGCAATCTTACTTGATGGTAAGCTCTCGCCGGTTAGAATTGATTCATCGGCGCTTAAGTGAAGAGTTTCAATGAGTCTCGCGTCCGCGGCTACATAGGATCCTGGTTTGAGCGTCAGGATGTCCCCACATACAATCTGGTCGGCTGAAACAATCTGTTTTACAGATCCCCTTACGATCTCCGCCGTTGGCCGGACAAGGTTCTTGAGCGAACTTATAGTCCTTTCCGCCTCATTTTCCGTTACAAAACCGATCGCTCCGTTGATTGAAATTACTGCGGAAATTATTGCGGCGTCAAGAAAACCCCCTGTCAGAACAGAGAGCCCGGCTGCCACACCTAGTAAGGCTACAGGCACAGACGTAAACTGATCGAAAAAAATCTCGAGCTTTGAGCGAGACGCAGGTTCAGGAAAGACGTTTGAACCATACTTAATAAGATTTGCCCTGATAGATTGATCAGACAACCCGGCTTCAGGACAAACACCGAAAAGGTCGGTGATCTCCTTTCTCCTCATTTGCCACCATCGGAGACTTTGTCCCCTATCCAGGACTTCATTTACCGGCCGGTCTTTTTTTCGTCCAGAATTGGTTTTCTTTGACGATGGCGCTCTGTTTCTGGATGTCTCATTTAGATCTTGTTTTTCAGATCTGCGTCGCTTCTCTACAAAGTAGGTCGCAACAATTTTTTTAAGAGCAGAGAGTATTAGACGACGATTACAGGCAGGGTCGAAAAGGACTAGCGTATTTCCAGTCAACACATTTGCGGCAACACGATTTACGAAATTAAATTCGGACAATTGAATCTCAATTGTCTGTTTTAGGTTCTGTGAACGGTAAAGTCCCTCAACTTTAAACCTGACTCGACCTTTTATCGTGTTATGAATTTCTCGAATCAAATCTGTTTGTCTTCGCCTACCTATTTGGTAAAAATAAAGGTAAACTAGATCACATGCATGTTAAAACAAGGTTAGTAAATAATTAGCATCCGGTTAGGACGCGTAATTCACGAAAATAGGGAGAGGACGATCGATTTCAAAGAAAATCAGCTTCGACTTCTTCAAAATCGGTGAGCCTGGACTTGGAAAATAGGCCTAGAGCATACCAGAACGCCGTGTACCATGGTGGACCAGTGAAATTCCCTCGCGCGAATTGATAAATGCCATGACTTACCAACCCCAGAAAAATTACACTGGGAATATCTAGTTCACCCCCGGTAATTTTCAGAAGACGCTTATCGGCTATACGAAACATGTCTTTTACGCCGCCGAGAAGGGTCTCACGGCGGCGCGTTTTGGTCTCCAATTTGAATAATTCCGATTGTTGAGCCACTTCGGCGATGTGTTTAGCGGTAAAGCGGCCAAGAAATAAAACTGAGGCCGTATCCGGATTAACCACAACAGTTTGGCCTGCGGAATCTTTTGAGAATTTCTTTTCCACCGCAACAAAAAAGTCTTTTTCACCTCTTTTAGATGGAATCTTAATTCGCAGGCGGTCATTTACCTTGTGAACTATGTGGGCTTCTGGAATCATTTTTTGCCAGGCTTTTCCACTAATGAAGAACCTTTTCCTACGCTGACTTCCGCTAAGCCTGCGCTGACTTCTGTTACGCCTGCTTCAAACTCGGCCTTTGCTTCCACAAAAAGGTCTTCTGTAAGCTCGGTTACTTCAGCGACCATCTCTCGACCATATTCAAAAAGCATGTATCCGCCCTTTATGACGGCTTTGAGCAGTGGCCTTGCGGCGCCTGCGACTGCTGGGATCACTACGGGCGCGACCAAGAGGCCGGCGCCTACGGCAATACCTGTCCAAATACTACCTTTTGGGATCATGTCCGAAATTGCCATCTTCCTTCTCCTTCCTTTCCAATCTGTCTACAACAATAACATCTAACACATATAATGTAAATTCAAGGTATTAAAGTCAATTTATTTCTGCGAAGAGTGAAAACGAGAAAAACCTGAAATTCAACTAATACTCGATATCCACATTAAAAATTAATTTGGTTCTAATATACGTCTAACAATTTAAACCTAAATCTTTTCAAAGCGCCGCCGCTTTGAAACTTAATGACTGAAGCCCAGGGTTTGATCGTTCATTCAACCAAGTTGCAGGAGATTTACATGGGTTTTTATATTCATGAGACACCAGGAAGGTTGAGACTCAAAATTCCAGGTCTAAAAAGGAACGTCGAACTTGCCGATGAGTTAACTCTGTTGCTGCGTGAAAAACAAGGGATCGATTCAATTGATGTCAATGCCCTCACAGGTAGTGTAAAGGTCAATTTTGATGAATCTCAGGTGACTTCGACCACATTGCTTAACCTCTTATCTCAGGAAGGCCACATTGATCTGACCAAACTTGTTTCAAGCAGTAGATACATGGATACAGTATTTTCCGAAGCGGGAAGGGTCGCGTCAAAAGCGATTCTGGGTCTAGTTTTAGACAAAGCGTTTGAAGGTTCCTCTCTCTCTATCATAGCCGCCCTAATTTAGGTCCCAAAATCAATTAAAATATTCATAGATACCAAGAAAAACAAGAATCAGACCTGAAATACGACCTGAAAACCTGCCAAACCAATGCACACCTGAATGCAGCCCAAACTGTATGCCGAACCAAATCGTAGCAATGCTTAAGATCATGACGAAAACGGTAGTCATTGTCTTATCAAGACCCAGAAGACCCGCTCCGATTCCATTGGTCAAATTGTTCAAGGTTAAAGCGAGGGCTAAGAGGAATCCTTCCTTCACGCTGATATGTCCGGAAAAATCCGTATCAGCAAGAAAAGGATGGTCAAGAATCATAAGCGCCTTTCTGAAAAACGATTGATTGGAGAAATGGGTTTTTTGAATAAGCTCGGGGACGTCACTTTCTTCCTCATCACGACGCAAAAGCTCTTGGATAAAGACCCAAACCCCCGTGCCTCCAATAACAAGTGCGCCCACAGCGTTTGCAACACTTGGGTTTATGATATTGTTTATCCCGTTACCTATGGTCATCGAAACAAAGGTTCCAGCGCCAGTAATAACGGCGATCAGCAGATTCGAACCAAACGGAATATTTATCCCTCTGACGCCATAGGATGTGCCTACTCCTACGTTATCAAGGTTGCTTGACAGCGCCAATAAAAAGATTGTTACGATATTAAGATTCGTCATTTTACGTTAATCGAAGTAGCCAACTCTATTAACTTCCTCCTTCAACGCGGATTCGAAATTAGACAAGACCATCACTCAAAATTCGCAACAAAGGCGGAATATCCAAAGTAGAGTTGGCTTTCCTGAACTCGTACAGCCACCAGTCCATAAGAATCATTCCCAATTGTTAACACGTCGTTATTGTAGTGTTAGAAAAGTGTTAGCTGATGTTGAGAGATCAATTTTAGAAGGATTTTGGCAAAGACATCGAACCACAATATTCATTTGGTCGCAGACATCCCCTCCCCATATCTTCATAACAATTTAACAGTCTGCTAACAGAAAGACAATTGTTGGACCATAACCTGAAAATGAGCAATTCTCTCATTGTGAATTAGACCTTACGCAGTTGCGCCGTGAGAGAAAAACTGGTCCTTTTAATGGCTGGGAGGAATCATGTCCGGAATCTCGCGGTCCTTATCGTCCAAACACTCAAAGCCCATGAAACTCCTATCGTTGGGATTAGGCCTTGGAGTATTGTTGCTGGCGGCCCTTGGTCCAGTTGTTTGGAGCATGTATGATTCCCTATCAAGAATGGGGAACCACGAACTGACTCTTCA
>JARLHM010000112.1 GCA_031292235.1 Syntrophaceae bacterium
AGAAGTTCGCACATTCTCCTGACAATCAAAATGCGAACCCCTTGATCAATTTTAAGCAACTCTCGAATATTCGCCGTCGTGCCCTTGATGTCGAAAGCGTCAGCAATGGTGACAGAGACGCCCAGGGAACGGCATAAGGTCTCGATATCTATTGGCGGAACGCTATCACCCACAGCGGTATACCCTACGCCAGGATGGGCCTGGAACCCAGTCATGGCCGTAGCATTGTTATCCAGCACAATTAGGATTAGATTGGACTTGTTGTACACAGCGTTGATCAGCCCCGGGATCGAGGCGTGAAAGAACGTTGAGTCACCGCAGATGGAGATTATTGGATGGTCGCTACCAAACTTGCCTAATTGACCCAATCCTGAAGCCAAGCCAATCCCGGATCCCATGGCGTGCAGCAGATTCATTTGGCATTTGCCTTCGGGGAACACGTCCAGAGTGTAACAGCCGATGTCTCCGGTAACATAGACGCCCCGCTTGTCTCCCTTTAACGCCTTTTCCAATGCCCAGAAACTGGCGCGATGAGGGCATCCCGGACACCAGGAAAGGCCACGGTTCACTAACATTTTGTTAACCGCGTCCTGCGCTAACTTTTCGTATTGGTCGGTTCTTGCTTGGTATTCTATTTTCAATATCTTGCTTAGAGCGTCCAACACCATGTCCGGATCGATTTCGCCATAGCCCGGTATGTGTCCCGACAGTTTTCCATAGACAACTTGCTCTGTCTCACGAATCTCGTAGAGAGATTCCTTAATGTGATATTCCAAAAACGGATCCACTTCTTCGGCCACCAGGATTTTCGGTATACCTCGCAAATGTTTCTGAACAAGTTTTCGAGGGAATGGCCAGAGTGTAGCCAGCTTTAAGAGACCTACCGACCCTTCGACGCCAAGGAGTTCTATGGCCTCGAGAGCGCTTGGAACACCGCTACCGCTTGCAACTATCACCAGTTCGGGATTTTTCGGTCCGAGGTATTCGTTGAATGGGGAATGCTCAAACTCGACCTCTATATCTACCATTCTACGTAGTAATTGAGCATGCTTAGGTTTGGCCAAATACGGCGTGAGACATTTCTGAATATCCAAATTCACGGTTTGAGTGGCACGTATAACTTCCCCCACGTGGACTACGCTACTCGCATGGGAAAGCCTCGTGTAGCTCCGCAACATTACGTAAGACTTGTACTTTTCCGACAGTCTGTAGGCCTCTTGGACCATCCTGTACGCCTCTTGCACGCTGCTGGGCTCTATTAGTGGAGCGCCTGCGAACTTTGCCAGCCATCGAGAATCTGTCTCATCTCCGCTTGAGTGAGCGTCCGGATCATCGCAAACCAACACCACCATGGAGCCTTTTGAATCTCCCAGACCAGTGAGACTCAAGTGGGTCAGAAAATCCAGCGCCACACTCAGACCGGCGTTCTTCATCGCCGCCATACTCCTGAGTCCTGCAATGGCCGCCGCCGCTGATCCTTCTGTGGCCACTTTTTCATTGGTCGACCATTCCACATGCAGATTCATCTGATTTGCGTATTTTGAGAGATTTTCTATTATCTCCGAGGACGGAGTTCCCGGATATCCTGCGGCGAAGTCTATGCCGGCCTCTAAAGCTCCCCGTACTATAGCTTCGTTACCCAACAGGAACTTGTCGATATTGTCATCGAAATCTTTTTCAATTATATTGGCCATGCCAACCTCCGAAATTTCCAGCTACCATCGTACATGTGCATCCTGACTTTCCGTCTTCAATAACGATCCGTGTTTTGAGTTTAGCTTTGGGATGTCAGGAATATTAAATCTCCACGAGACTGCGTGGATAAACAGTAAGGACTTCATTTTCATTTTGGCCGACATGAATCACGTCAGTCACACGTGGGCCTCCTATCCCTTTTCGGTAAATAGTGGGCAGAAGTAGGTCTATTACCATTCCGGCCTCTATGATCTCTGTTCTGCCACGGCCGATGATGGGATAGAATTCCGACTGACGAAGCCCCACGCCGTAGCCAACCGATTCAAGGTAAGATTTTCCATAACCGGCCTTTTCTATTACCGCACGTGCGGCGGCGTCCACCTCTCCAGAGGATGCGCCAGGTCGAAGCGTAGCCTCTGCTTGTTCCAGGGCGCAGATTAGAAGTGAATGAACATTTCTCTGGGCGTCTGGAATGGCGCCAACAGCGGCGGTACGAGCCATCTTTGCACAATAGCCTTCATATGTGGCCCCAAGATGGACTACAACAACTTCGCCGGGTTTGATCACTTTATTGCTTGCCATCGGATGAGCCAGGAGGGTCCGATCACCGGAAACAACTTGGGGGCGAAATGATGATCCACCAGATCCCGCCTTCAACATGGCGTACTCTGCTTCGGCCAGGACATCCAGTTCGGTCACATCCGGACGTACAGCCTTCATGGCGGCTTCCATACCTTTTGAAGCGGCCTTAGCCGCGATACGAATTTTGGCCACCTCTTCAGAATCTTTCACCGAACGCAGCTTATAGAAAAGCTCTCCGACACCCTTGAAATTTTTCTCTGGAAAGTTTGAGCGAAGAGCGTCATACACGGCGAAGTCTACAAAGTATCTCTCGAATCCTATCGATGGTTCAGAAAAACCGAACGCCTTAATGCATTCGACTATCTTCTCTCCAAGACTTTGCCTTGGGAAGAAATAGGCGTGAGTGTCCAGACCTGATTGCTCACGAATGTAGTCCGCGTCGAGCCACAAGGCAACGGCGCAAGCTTCTCCGTCCTTGGCAATGAGAACCGCGAGGCATTCCATTTGGGTGACCCCAGTGAAGTAGATCAGGTTTTCACGATTAGTAACAACCAGAATGTCACAGTTCACTTGAGTCATTGCCCTCTGGGCTTCAGCGACACGGTGAGCAAAACGTGCTGCCATAACTTTTTCTCCCATTTGTCAACATGGCGCCCGACTATAAGTGGCGACTCCCACTCATTGACAAGCCGTTCGCAATAAGACGCTATTTCCCCCCAGCGTACGCAACCGTGCTGGTCTCAGCAGGCGGAGCCGTGTTGTTGTCCTTTTTGAAATCGTCCCTCTCAAGGGCCAGAGAAATGGCTACTCCGAATATGATGGCCCACAATGGCGCGCCAACGGTTAATATAGGTAGGTTGGCCACTGCGATGAAAAATGCCACAATTGCTCCGTACCTAAACTTGCCGCTAAAGGCCCCGCGGAATGCAGTGGAAAAGACGTCGAACATCGCTATCCCAGCCAGGACTATGACAAACTCTTTGGGAACCATATTAACAGCTTCAACAGCGGTTTTAGCCAAGAGAGCGAAGCAAAACCAGAAAACCCCCTCATAAAATGCCGCGACATACCGGAGTTCATGTTTCTCGTGAGCCGCAGGGCTTGAACAAATTGCCGTGCTTGGGCCGGCCGTAACAGCGCAGTGACCGCCCATAGAAGCGTTAAAAAAAGCACCGATACTTGGAACCAAGTACATTGCGTTTATAGGGGGCTCATAATTCTCCGCGATTAAGACTCCTACGGCCTGAATGTTTTGCACACCTATCACCAGGAAAAAGAGCGGCACGCTAATTTCTATGATCGCTCGAAGCGAAAACACAGGCCAGACAAACTCAGGTCTTGCGAGTTCAAAACTTAAGGGAGTGGCTTTTATTTGGCCATAAACCATGAGAAGAATAGCTCCGACCACCATTGCTATAACTATGGGGGGAACCTTCTGAGCGAACTTTTTGAAGGCCATGGCCGCAAAGAACACAATCAGCATAACCCCGTAGATATGAGGTTGCTGGATGGAGGCTTTGAATAACCCAATTCCAAAACTGAACAGCACACCACCTACCATCCCCAACATTATAGGTACCGGAATTCTGTCCACGACCTTCTTGATCAGGCCAGTTACCGTGAGAATTAATGTAACGACTCCTACTACAATATAGGCTCCAACGGCTTCCGGCAGGGAAAAGTGCGGGAGAAGCTTCGCTAACAGAATTGCTCCTGGAATACTGTAAGCTACTACTAAAGGGATTCTATAACGAAGAGACATGAATATGGTGGCAAGGCCGCCAAAACTGTAAATTGCCAATAACCATGAGACAGCCTGAGCGTCCGTCAAACCACCCGCTTTGGCGGAGGTCATGACGATAACGCCCGGGCCCAAAGTACTGAACAGAGTTGCGACCAAGCCTGTTCCAACACCCGCAGGGTTAGTGTCTTTCAATAGTTGCAAGAAACTTGAGCCCAGACTGTGCCCTTTTTCCATAACCGCCATGTCTCACCTCCATTAATCCAGCAATAGAGTTCTCAAAAGAATCCAAGAATATGAGTAGTAAACTGATCCTCCATCCAGACAAACATATAGCGTTGATCCGAGAAGATAGACCCTTCACGGAGCGGTTTTAAATAACTCAGGACCATTATGCGGGCGTGCTAGAGCTAGGCCTTTTAAGCGATGGTTTTCACCTCAACGCCTCTCTGGCGTAGCCATTTTGGCATCAGTTCTTCTTCTACTCTCCGATTTACCGCTGGGGCCTTTTCCAGAAGAAAATCCGCCAATGGTTTGCTCAAATTTATACCGCCGGGCGCACCATCGAAGATAAGGACATTGTCCGTTCCTGAGGCCTTTCTAGCAAAATCCATCGCGGCTTCAGCGTTTTCAGATATTACAGCGTGTTGCATATAGTTGAGATTCTGAGGATCGCGGTTAAAAAGGTTCGCCTGGGCCTGACCCACGACCACCGTTGGAATATGCTCGCTAAAGAATGCGCTGGGATAGCCTGTCCATGCATAATTATGCACGCACATCTTCACCGCGGGATTGAGAAGTGGGATCTCAGGAAGAAGAGGGACGCCTTTTCTGCCATAAAAGGCCTCTGTGTACCAAGTGTACGCGGGCAGAGGCATTTCCAGATCAAAAAGGTCCGTATTTGCTCCTACAAAGTTGGCGTAAATGACACCGGCTGAGAACACGTAAACCACCGGGCAAGGGAAATCCAGGGCGGCGACGCATTTGTCAATCTCCCCGAAAAGAGTCATCATCTTGCCATAATAACGGCAACCAATCTCGGTTATCCGGCTATTAAGGGAGTACAAATCACTGTCAGCGTCAACACCGAGAATTCCGTGGGGAACCACGGTCAAGAAGCAGGAAAAGGCAAATTTGTCCTGCACAAACGGTGAATCAAAAATGGCCCGTGCAATGAAGTTCGCTGCCCTTGGTCCTAAATTCTGATGGTAGGTTGAGCGTGTTTCAATACGGGCGTACGACATCCCAAATGGTTTTACCGCACGGTCAACCATTCGGTGGAAATGGACCTCGCGCACGTCGCTGTTGTGAGCGTGAACGATCCAATCCGCGTCATAAATTCGCTTGATGCCATAAAGTGTGCCAATTTCAGTTTCGATGGGGATACCTTCATCGACTGGGGCCACCCCTCTCGCTTTTCCCTCAAAGTGTTCGTCAAGTTTATAACGGCGTATGTATTCCTCGGTTTCACGAAAGCGTAAACCCACGCCCGCGCGGAGACGAATATTGCTACAGCCTGTTTTTTCCTCAATGACATCGCGAATGGTTCTAAGCATTTCCGCGTATGGTTCCCCGCCCAAGAGTGTGAATCCATGATGCGAGGATAGGATATTCACCTTGTGTTCGGGCTTAATTTTACTCATGTCGATGTTGCTGAGCGCCTGTTCGGTATAGCGACGCACTGCCGAGATACCCTCATCCGACGGAAAGATCACAGGAGGCAGGTCCGGAAAAAGTTCCCGAAGTGTCACTGATGTCATGCCGGGGAGTTCACACACTCGTGTCTTAACAAGCGAAGGATCGATCCCATACTGAGATGGTCGGGGCGAAATCGGAAGAATAGGAGGGCGCATAGGTTATCACTCCTTTCCCTGAAGAGGGGCGTTTATTACGCGGTTTAAGAGATCAATGTCTTCGTCGAAGTAGAAGCCACGATTGGCATACTTCTTTTTTACTTCCTCCGGAATCTCCCAAGCGGTTATTGTGCGTCCGTACCATTGCCATCCGCCAGGAGATGGTTTGGGCTCTATGCCCGCAGCTTCGAGGATACGCAGGATCGGTTGGATACATTCTACCTTGCAGCCAGTTCGTATCCCGGTCATGTAAGAAATCTCATCAGGGGTTTTTGCTCCACGCATGATGGCCGCCGCAACTTCATCCGCTCTGGTGGCTGTGCAATAACACACGACCTGCTCTGGGTGAAACCTCGCCTTGCGGCAAAGATTGATAATTTCCTGGTAATCCAAACCCTCCATCTCAACTTTGGCCATCACAGGTTCTTCCCGAACAACCATAGTGATAGCGTATTCTGGGCATCGCTGCTCGCAATCACCACAGCCTCGGCATAACTCAAGATTAGCGACCGCCAGCTTTTCCTCCATGCTCATGGCCAAAACCGGGCACACTTTCACGCAGGTCTTACACCCCTTGCACTTTTCGATATCTACAACCGGCTTGAGAGTTACAAGTTTCATCTCTTGGCGCCTCCTTTTTTTCTAGGACACAAAGATCATACAAATCGTACTCCAACCGTACCCAAATCCTGAAAAGAAACCAAAAAACAGTCACCAGCCTGAGCGTCAACAGCGGCGGTAAGGGCCCCGGAAAGAATGATTTCACCCTCTTTAAGACTGCTGTCAAAAACTGCCAGACTATTGGCCAACCATGCCACGGAAGCCGCTGGATGTCCCCAAACAGCGGCGCCTGCCCCTGTACTGACAATTTCGCCGTTTTTCTCAAGGGCCATGCCCAGAAGACGTAAATCCAATTCTTTTACCGAGACAAGGCGGCTTCCTAAGACAAATCCAGCGCTTGACGCGTTGTCCGCTATTGTGTCAGGGAGTTTAATCTTCCAGTCTTTAATCCTGCTGTCCACTATCTCAATAGCGGCCATAACGCCCTCGGTAGCCCGAAGCACGTCGGCTATGTTAATTCCTGGTCCTTTCAACTCACTCTTGAGCACAAAGGCGATTTCCCCTTCAACCTTAGGTAGAAGGAGATTTTTTCGGAAAACAGGAACTCCCTCCATGACGAGCATGTGGTCAAAAAGATGCCCATAATCAGGCTCGGTCACACCGAGAAGCTTTTGCATGGCGACCGAAGTGAGCCCGATCTTTTTACCAACTATTTTTCGTCCATCCTGAGCCGACCGCATGCCTATCCCATTACGCTGAATTTCATAAGCCTCTTTAAGGGAAATCCCCGGGTATGTGGATGTCAGAGGGTCAATTGGATGAGTATTCTTTTCCGCTTCATACAGTTCAGTTGCGATAGCCTTAATGTCCATGGTGTTGTACATCCTTTCCCATGTGAGCCAACCAGCGCTCCCGGATAGCCGAGGCTACGGTTTCAGCGAGCGCAGCGTCATCCAGATCACGATCAAGCCCAGCCAGGAGCGCTCGGCATCCCAGGCGTACCTCGGCATGTGGGCCAGGTAGGGTTACGATTCTGGATATCCCAATTCGTCCCACAGCGATACGGACCCCCTCCTTGTAGTGCCGCCGCATGTCCGGAGTAAACTTGAGGATCCAGGGTGTGTAAGCGTTGGGATCGAGACGCAGAACCGCTTCAACGCTATGGTCCTTGCTCTCCGCCCCAACTCCACCGGTTGTGACTATGAGACCAAAACCTTTCATCAAAGCGCCCTCGAGTCGATTGACAGCGGCTATGACGTCATCTTCGATAATGCCACCGAATTCCGCTTGAAAGCCGGCCTGACTCAGAGCGTTAATAAGGTAAGGAGAGTTTGTGTCCTCGATATTTCCCGCTATGACCTCGGCCCCAGACGCAAAAACGCAAGCTCTGTGGGAGACCGCATTAGCGACAGCCCTACCCATCTGCTCTGAACGAGAAATAACTTTCTTGGAGGATTCAGGATCTAAAGCGATAAGCCCGAGAATTCCTTCAGAGTGGACCGTGGATGAATCTGAAAGAACAACTCCTGGAATGGAGCCAATTCGGCGCAAGATCTCTCCGAATTTACCGACAATTGAATCTGCAGCGACTTTTCTACGGAGCACATCGAATGCCACAATCTCAATCTGAACATCAACAACCATGACATCATCGGGATCCAGCCCAAGAGCTGAGGCTGCGGCGGCCGCAACTTCACCAAGGTTAGCGCCGTCTAGTCGAGCCCCTTCAACCCAGAAGGTAGTTTTTTCTAAGAGGTCCCATTCCATGAAACAGCCTCATTTTCTCTATCAGGTGATTAGACTCTGCCAACAACATCAAACCGAAAATCTAGAATAGAGGCGTCAATAATTGCACGACCTACTTCGACAATATCAGCCCCAGCGGAAATTACGTCATCAAGACACGAGGAGTTGACTCCACCGGCGAACGCGATTTTGACGTTGTTCCTAAAACCTCTGTGGTTCACAACAGACATAACGATTTGAATGTCAGCTATATTTCCGGTGTCAACCATGAGTACCCCAGCTCCGCCATTGAGGGCCTGATTGGCTTCTTCAGCGACCAGGTTGGTGTCGCCGCGGACCTGAACCGCTACAATACGCCCATCTATACCGCGGGCCCTCTCTACGGCCCTTTTGACGCTCCCAAACATACGCACATAGTTTTTATCCAGGTACACAAAGGGTTGATCAAGAAGACGAATACCCGCTCCTCCCACGGCGATAGCGTGTCTCAGGTCCTTTCGCAACTCTGGCGCAACCTTTTTCCACGCCCCACATACGATGCGGACGTTGCCGTTTGCCTGAGCCAAAAGTCTGGAGGCGGCCGTGGCTACTCCCGAAGCCTTTCCCACGCAGGCAAGGAGTTCCTCTTCTCCTCGAGCGATATCTTCGGCGCAACCGATCAAACGCAGAACGGGAGAGCCGGAATGGAGAAAGGCGCCCTCTGGAGCGACAGATTCGAGGTTA
>JARLHM010000113.1 GCA_031292235.1 Syntrophaceae bacterium
AACACATGACCGCTTTGATCCTCGTGTATGGTTCCAGGATAATGTCCATTCTCCTATCACTTCTAACGTAAAGGAACACGCTGAAGCGCTGAAGTCTCGCGATCTCGCTCAATTGGTGATCGCCAACCTGGCGCCTGAACGCTTTCAAGAGCTTTGGCTGGCCCTGCGGGAAAAGGTTCCAAAAACACATGTGATGGCGGCTGACTTTACATCTCTGGCAGGCTTCCGTTCAAACTCCAATGAGAGGGCTTACGAGCCGGCTGATTATGTTTGCGACAACCTTCTCGTGGAACCCGTTACAGGGTGTAATATGATCGATGTGTCGGTCAAGGCGCCGAACCAATCCCTGGCCACTGAGCTGTTAAGCCTGTACCTGCGTCAATTTAACTCTGCGAACCTCGAAAAACGTCGCATGCAAACAATGGAGTCAGTTGAAAACCTTAAACAGGGCGTAAAGGAAACAGCGCTGCAATTGAAAGAAGCTGAGGCCGCTCTGCTCGATTTTGTGATTCAAAACGGGTTCTGCGCCACAAAGGAGAGTGGACTTGGGCGTGTATTTGGTGTGATTAATAGACATGTAAGGGGAGTGGAAAGTAACGGAGCGTTACAGAATGTTGTGGATACCTATGGTAACGGAGAGGGTGTCGCTTCCAAAGGTTCAGAGCAAAAAGAGCTGATTGATCGGATGGCAATGGACCTGGGGAAGCTCGAGGCTGAACAATCGGGATTGAACTCGACATTGGGAATGAATCACCCGAAGATGATGGCTTTAGCCGGTAAGATTACATTCCTGCGGGACCGCATTGAGTATTTTCGTAGAGGCGCTTCTGGTGGAGTGGCGAAGTCGCTGGAAACTGTGTCAGCTTCGTGCAGCGGCCGGGAACATTCCAAGGTATCTTTAGCAAAGGCCAAATCGCTCGAAGAACAATATTCCGACTTGAAGCGGGATGTTGACTACAAGGCGGATTTCCATAGGCTGGTCCGGAAAGAGGCCCAAATGTGGAGCGTGAAAAGCAAAACAATCAGCAATAATATTGTTGTGATTGATGGGCCGCGAGCGGGGAAGAGAGGATGGTGGCACATCGAACCTTAGTAGTTCGATGATCGTGATATTACGAATTTGGAAATCACGATAACCCACATCGATACGACAAAAAACACGTCGAGCCAAAACTGTCCGGGGAATACTCGAACAATGTAGAAGGACCTTAGTTTATCCATTATATTAAACTTGGGGCTAGTACCAAGTGGGCCGAGGAAAGGCCAGAATAAAACACGAGGCTCGAGAAAATCGCTAAACAGATGCGAACCCCAAAGGAAAAGTCCGGCTGAAATCGTGCTAGCCTCTAATCCCACCCACGGCCTCAATAGCAATGCCAGAGCAATGATCGAAACAAATACCGGCAGACTGTGAAAGACGCCACGGCTAGGCGCTCCAAACAGGGCGCTGACGATTTTATCAAAGATATCCGGACCTATCGCCGCAAGGTTGAGGTACCACAAGTTCTCCGACTGGAAGCATGTCAGTTTTGTTATGTCTGCAATTGCAAAATGGCCTGCTATCATGTTCCTGACATGTATCGCATTGCCCCTAAAAAGCGTATAACATGAACATAGGGTTAAGAATGTGACTTATAATCTTTTGTGTTTCTATATCACAGCGCATGAGTTTCTTGCAAAAGTATATTTGGGGTTTAGAGCAAGCGGCCCCGTACCTCACAAAAAGTATTTTACGTACAGTTTTGACAAATAATTGATAATAATATAGTCTGAAAATGTGATATAATGAATAAAGGCATGTTTTCTGTACCTCAATTGATTAATGAAACCTGACAACTGGGATCGACCCTGATGAGTATTGATAAACTAGTCCCCAGAAATCATCCTGGCGCTGGTCCACCATCTCGGGACCAATCCGTCTCGCCAATGGGTTACCAACCCGGGGAGCGTGCATACGGCCAGGAAGACAACTATTCAGATTCCAATAGGTCTTTCAAAGATTATGTTGATATAATCCTCCGCCGCCGTGTTGCTGTAATCATCTTCCTTGCGGCTTCATTGGTTATTTCCATTTTATATTGTTTTTCGGCTACCCCACTCTACACATCAAAAGCCCGCCTTGAAGTTTTAGACAAGAAGGAAAAGACTGAGAAAAAGCTGTCCGGTGAAGAAGCGGTCGATACACGATCTTACATGAGCACACAAATCGAAATCCTTAAATCGCGTCCAATTGCGGAAGCTGCTGTCACGCGAATGAACCTTCTTGAAAAGGAAGACAACACCGCCGGTGGTTTTAGCCTGTTTAAGGTCCCTGTTTATTTGTGGCAAACTATTTCATCCTGGTTCAAAAGCGACTCGGATTCGGATCAGGCTGATGACAAAAAGACTCAGAAACTTGCTGTATTGGCCGATTCTCTGGCAGGGAAGATCGTGGCCAAACCCGTAAAAACCAGTAACCTGCTCGAGATTTCGATCGCTGCGAAATCTCCCAAATTGGCCAACGAATTACTAACAAATTATATTGACGCCTATATTGCGTCTAATCTTCAAAAGAGGAGAATTGAGAGCGTCCAGGCCGAAGATTGGCTAAAAGAGGAAGGGGTAAAAGTTGAAAAGAATCTAAGGGAGACTGAATCAAAATTACTCGATTTCTGTATTGACCACGGCCTTGTGGTATCCACCGAAGGCGCTCTTGGGCAAGTCATGTCCATTCTCAACAAGAAGATGGAGGGACAGGTTCATTCGGAAGAATCTAAAATGAAGGCAAAAGTCCAAAAGGAAACCAAGTATGCTGTACCTGAAACAATGTCGCAAGGGTCGAATCAAACATATATAGGCAAACTTAAAGAGGACCTTGCCAAACAGGAAGCCGAATATACCGAGATGCAGGGTGTCTATTCGGCCAATTATCCAAAAATGGTTTTACAGCAACGAAAGATAAAATTTCTTGAGAATCGGATCGCTGAAATTGAGAAAAATCTCGCAACTGGCGCAGTAGAATCTGCTGAAAAGGTCGAAGCGGCGATGAGGGGAAGCGTTGAGGAAACCAAGCAGGAGATCGCTCGAGTCAAGGGTCTTGAAGCTGAATACTCGATTCTTAAAAAAGACGTTGACACTAACTCCGAGTTTCTAAAACTGATCCTGAAAGAAACCCAGGAGGTGGGAATAAAGGCACGGACCATAAGCAACAACATGATAATAGCCGATCCTCCGACGTTACCAAGAAGCCCGTCCTGGCCCAAGAAAAAGCTTATTTTGTTGATTGGACTTGTGGCCGGCCTTGTAGGCGGTGTGATGTGCGCATTTGTTTGGGAACAGATGGACGATACTCTACAGAATCCTGACCATCTTTCCAAATCTCTAAATGTGCGTAGACTGGGAATTGTTCCAGATGTTTCAAAAGCCGGGACATACGCCGAAAATGAACTGGAGGAAGGCGCTGTGGAGTTTCTGGCTTACAACAATCCCAAAACCCCGATCGCAGACGCGATCAGAAACCTTCAAATGTCCATATTCTTTTCATACCCTGATTATGAAATCAAATGTCTGTCTATTTCCAGTTCGTTGCCTTCGGAAGGTAAGACTTTACTCGCTGTTTCTTTCGCTTCCGTGCTTTGCGCGGGTGGAAGCAAACGAGCGGTTGTCGTTGACATGGATATGCGCAAACCAAGGATTCACTCAGTATTTGGGGTGCCGAAGACCACTCCAGGCATGTCAAATTTGCTCAATGGCAACAACGGCGACGCTATGCCCGTGTCAGACGTTATTCACGCTCACACCATCCCTGGACTTTATTACATAACGTCCGGGCGCGTCCCGTCAGATTCCGTGAGCCTCCTGCATTCTCACAATTTGAAGAATGTCATAGATGAGTTGCGTTCCACATTCGACTACGTGGTGATTGATTGCCCGCCGATTCTTGGTTTCTCGGACACTCCGATACTCACCAGATTTACGGATGGGCTGGTGGTTGTGGCCAGGCAGGGTTATGTCGGAAAGAATGAGATCACCGAAGCGATAGATCAAGTCAGCTCCGTGGACGGGGCTAACATCCTAGGTGTAGTATTTAACCGGGCTCACGCTCCGGCGTTGTACGGCTATGGTTACAAGTACGGTTATCGATATGGCGGCCACTATTATCATCAGAGCTACAAATATTACCACAACAGGACTTAGTGATTAAAATATCGGCCACGCGGGGCGATTGCCTAGGCTGGACAGCGCCTTTTCCGCTGTCTCACGAACAAGTTTTACCGGACTGGAACTCAATATTCCCAAATAGCGTTTGATTTCTTCGTCCTGGACGTTTAACTGCTCCAGTGATTTAGCAATGGCCAAATTCACATCCGGGTCCGCTTTATCTATAATGGATTGAATGGTGGGCTTACCCAGGTTCAGGACAATGATTCGGGACATAATCCAACGGGATCTTATCTGATAGTTCATTTTCAGATATTCCAGATCATCAGGTTCCAGGTTCGGGATTGCAATCAAAGTTTCGAATGCTTTTTCTCCCCCTATTTTAACCATCTCCTGACAAAAGAACGAATCACCGGGGTACGAGGTGTTGTCACTGTAGCACATGGTTCGTAAGGTCAACAAGTCTCCGTTATTGAGCGCTTCCTGTATTGATTTACGATTCAGAGTTCCTCTGTTCAGTTCAGCGTAGACAAGGACCCCAAGACCAAAATCCAGAATAATAGCCAGAAGGCACAACGCAGCAAATTGCGCGCCCTTTCGCTTTATCGGACCAACAATTGCCGCGATCATCAAAACTATGCCCGAAACTATTAACAAACTCATGAATTCGACACGCCTGGACGTCACTGACAAATATTCAGTAGAAGTATGGTGGACAGGGGCTAGTGCATCAAGGACCCTGGACGCCACTGACGCAATTTGAGGATCATCATGGCTTTCTGACAAATGCTTCAGAAATGCATAGGAGGCTGGGTCCCGGAGTGCGGAAAGGGTTTTCAAAACTCCCTGTTTTTCGGGAACAGAACCTTTGAAACCTGTCTGAAAAAACGGCAAAAGGAGGGCCACATTTCCGGGTTCACGGGTAATCTGGTCCTTCATCAGTTTTATTAATGCCTTCTTTGCAGCTTCACTAATCTGATGACTCTCTGAAGATTGCGGTCCGGGAATCGTAGTATTGTCATTAAGGAGCCGGATCATTTGTGGAATGAATTGTATGTAGCTTTTTTCCTCGATCGATTTGATAGCGTCCAACCTGACATTCGGGTCTATGGACGCCAAGCGTTTTTTGTATTCCTCAGCCCCTGGATCTTTTATTTTTTCATCGGGTTTAACAGTTGTTTCGGTCAGGGATGAGAAGTCGCGAAACATTTGAGAGGTTACATAATCGTACGCGAGGCCAAGATCGGTGAAGCGCGGCTTTAAAGCGACCGCTGCGGCGCCAATTATAATGACACAGATGAGTAAGGCGTAAATGAATGATGTTATGTTTCGAGTACGCAATGAAATTACAGGATATTTAGAGTAGGCGTTTTAGAACGAACCAACGCCGGCAGGTCTGATTTGTAGAACATAAATACTCTTTCGTCAGCTAAAACAGATTTGCCGGCGCTAATTCCAAATAGACTATAAGCCCGAATATAAACGATATTATGGGTGACTCTGCTGTCCGCCGCCTCCTCCACCTCCGCACGCTAAGAGCAGGAACGTGAGAACTGGTAGCAACAACAGGAGATAGGTCATATATTTTTGGCTGGAAATTTCGAAGTTGTCAAAATTTTCCGACTTAGCTCCAATCAACCTTGATAACAATTGTTTCATTTCTCTAAATACCCCCTTGATTTTTTTATCTTAAAATCACAGAGTTAATAATATTATTCAACACCAAAACGCCCGTGAGGCTTTTTCACTAATATGATTATATCCTTCTGGTTGGTTTTTTCAACAAAATTTTTCGTATGCGCCATTTTTTTCATTGTTCCAGCGGAATATCCACGGAAACATTCTGTCCATCAGCGGTGGTCATAGTCCCTATGAGCTTGAGATCGTCCGTCACCTTGCCGACAAATCTAAAACCCATATTGTCGGAAGCTTCGACAGCTCCATTATCATAAGTCCCCTGTCCGTAGTGAGTTTCCTGTTTACCTGAAGGGGTAACGATTTTTAGCGTCCCTTTAACAGTTTTTCCAGTGAAGCTGAAAGTCGCTCTCCATTGCATTCCCATGTACACGCCGGAACTTGAACCGGAAAAATCCTGCTTGCCAATTTTTGCCAATACCTGACGAGTATCTTGTTCTCGAACAGCCTTCTTGAAGTAAGGGAGTTTTGTTTGATCAGCGTTTACATTCTCGGAACCTGATTTGGCCCGATTATCGTCCTTGCCTGCAAGGTTAGCGCGTTCCTGCTTTGCAAGATCAGCCAGAACTCCTTCTATGCCTCCCTTTTTGTCCTCATAATCCGACATTGGAGGGGCTGAGGCGAGAATGGAAGCAAGACGATCCCTGTCAGTAGGGTTGATGTTTTCAGCCAAGGTCCGATTGATGTAATCTCTGCCGGCTTTTGGCATGTCGTCCAACATACATAATATCCCCATGTTATAAACCGCTTCTGGATTGTGCTGATCTATTTTGAGCCCAAGTTCCAAATCCCTTATGGCCAGTTCATATTGTTCAATTGCGGCGTAAGCTGCGCTCCGGCCCAAATAAGCATCCACAATGAACGGATCGAGTTCAATCGCGTGATCGTAATCCGAAATGGCCTTGTCATAATATTTCATCGAATTCTCTGAGTCAGCGCGAACAATGTAGCCTTTTGGATCTGATGGCTTTGAGTCGATTACCCTATTCAAATCTTTCAGGGCCAAGTCCATGTTCCCTAGGGCCTCGTAAGCCCTGGCCCTGTATTCATAAGCCTCACTTCCGGCCCCCCTGTTCAAAGCCTCGGTCAGGACCCTGACTGCTTTTAAATAAGCCCCTCTTTCGACATCTTGTCGTCCCTCATCAACGTAGGATTCGAGCCTCGCTTTGGAGCGCATCAGCCGGATACGGTCGATCGCCTCATTGGCTAAACAATTATAGGCGGTGGCCAACGAAATAATTAGAACGGCAATTAATAGATACGCGCTTCTCTTTATCATGGCATTGATCCGAGAATTATTTTACAGGCTCGGGAAATTGTGAGAAACCGTTGAATTGGTCAAGATTGATATAAATCAAAAAATATTTCCTGTTATGCAGTTTGCGACGTTGTCCGTGAATTCTTTCAAGTAAATATGATATAAATCATTTTGTATTTTTTGTCATGAATGTAAATTACGCATGACTCGAGCCTATGGACGTTAAAACCATATCCGACACTGACAAATTTTCAGGGAAAACATCTGTCGTCGAAAAACTGGCGTTCGTGCTGTTCTGCGCAACAAGCGTCCAGTTCGCTCTCTTTAAAACATTTGTGCCCATTGTCCTTGGAGTCAAGACTGATCTTTATTCTGGAGCGATATGCGCGGTTACCTTATCGTGCGCTATTATCGCGGCTGGAGCGCGATTCCCGAAGATATCATGGGTGGAACTGGGTATTTCTGGATCTCTCATTACTCTGGCTATCCTGAGTGGATTTTTTAGCGCGACATCCTGGAGTTCGACCGTTTGGTCATTAACCTGGGGCGCAAACGCCCTCGGAGGATACTGGTCAGCCAGGCTTCTTCTCACTAACAAGACCAGAGTCAAAATATTTGTTTGGGTATGCGCGGTAACTCTGGACCTGCTCTTGGCCCTAAGCCTCTGGGGCTATTATTTCCACGGTCTGAGCACGTATTTTGTTTTCGACCTGCATTTACTGGTCGACATCATATTGCTGCTTTCCTTCTCCAGTCTGGCTTTGATGATGAGTGAGAACCTGCTTGGGAAAATCTTTGGGGTTTCACTTATTGTCCTTTCTTACGTAGCGTTATATATATGCGGGGTCGCAGCGGTAGATTCCGCAGTGCTTATTCCATCCATTGTACTCATTCCTGGTTTGATACTGACCCTTTCGAGGTCAAAAAGCAGACTGGCGCCTATCATTATCGTGTTATTTGCGGTTGCTATAACAGCGCATTTTCTTTCATATGATTCTACCAAGCAACATTACAGTAAGGATTATAATTGGGGGAGGTTGGAATTCTACACGTTCTCGGCGCACGTCGCCAAGCAGTCTCCCTGGTTTGGGATCGGGCTAAGGACGCCACGCACTCCCTATGTGTCTGATTATAAGGGATGGCACAGAAGTTATTCAGAAAAAGAATTTAAACAATTCATATCGTGGGCGGTTTCATCCCAGAATATTTTCCTGACTTTCATGGTCGGATTCGGGGCGCCTTTTGCGGCAATTTACCTGTTTGCGCTTGTGTTCCTCATGATCAGGTTGTTTAGGGCTACGTTGAACCCGGCCCCTGATTCGTTCATACCACCTTTGGCGCTGTTTTTACCGATTACAGGGGCTATGCTTCACTTTTGGGTGATGGATATTCTCCTTATGCCGACTATCGCATGGTTTTTTCATGTTCTACTAGCCATGATCCCTAAACCAGCGCCAAAAGCCCAAAGGGAAAAAATCAAACTCCGGTCCGTTTTTATAGTTGCCGGCCTGACAATTTTTGCCGCTTTGATAGGAATTATAGTTGGGACCCATCCAGCGTTCAAACCGGAGAATTTTCCGACCGCCGATGAGATCAAGTTCAAATTCAGAAAGCTTCCCATAATATCGGCCTTTTACGAAGCAAAGCCGGAACAGGAAGGCCCTGTCAAAGATACCAGAGCCTGGCTTACGGTTAATATTGAAGGTTACCATGGCCGGCCTGCCGAATGGGCAATATTGTGCGTATTAGACAATTCCACGTCCATGTTTAAAGACGGCGACCCATGGAATCCAAACAGGTATGCCGTGGCGTTGACGCTGGTCGACCACCTGGGAAGAGAAGCTGGCCCTGGCGCCGCCAAGCTGGCGGTCAGAGACTTTGGTAGCGCGTGGCCGCTAAAGCGAAAGGGTCGAGACATAAACCTTAGAGTTAGCAAGTTAACGATTCCCTGGATGGATACTCCACTAAAATCAGATTTTACGCTGCGGTTCGCAAAAGACGAAGCAGACGCCAACAACATTTGCGCCGCAAGCGTGTCGGCGTTGACCCATGATTTTGTAACACTAGACACCAAGTTTGGTCCTCGTATTCTGTTGATAACAGACGCTTCGAGCGAATGTAATATCGAATCTCCAGTCGACTTGATTGAACAAACCAAGTCCGGTGATCACAAACCCATACTTGACGTGGCGCTTCTTGGAACCACAGGAACTTGGGCGGATCGACTTCAGAAGGCAGCTAAGGAAACCGGTGGTTTCAGCTTCAATGTGGCTTCTCCCGAAGACTTAAACTCGGGCCTCAAGGATTATTTGAGGACGCTTAATAAGGCGACCGAGGAGCCAATCATTGTCAATCAGGAGGAAAAAACCAGAAGGGTGTTACCTGGATCCACCATAGAACTTCAATCCGGGTTATATGATCTTAAATTGCCCGAAATAGAAGGTCTCACCGAATCCGCCAGAATTGTCAAAGATGTAAGTCTGTCAGGTGGTGAGAAAAAAATCATCAACATCGTAATTAATAAAGGTCATGTGTCTATTGAGCAATGATGAGTTTATAACCTCCAAGTTCAGTGTCCTCGCCCCTCTGGCGGAAGCCTTGGCTCTAACCACCAACAATAATTACAAAAATATTATTTTGGGCGCGTTGGATATGGTTGGGAATGTTGATTTGGACGCCCTAAAAATGGCTGTATCGGAAATTGGTGATATTTACCCTCAGATCAAGGCCCACCTCAAAGAGGTCAAAATTCAGCAAAAATATTATCTTACGTGGGAACGCTTATACACCTCTGATCTTGCTCTGTTCTTTCATGATGTTAGCGCTGGCACCTCATACAGTTCCCGCCTCGAATTTTTATTAGGTTGCCTGGAATCCAGATTGAACAGGGAACGAGATGTCTTTAGCGAGCCGGCCAGCGAATTCCATTTGCTAAGTTTTGATCAAAATCACCATATCCTTGCCTGCATATTGTGGCATCCAGCCGGTGACGCCGTCACATTAGCGGAAATCGTAAAGGCGCTCATGGCCATATATCATGAACTGGCGGTTAGTGAAAAGGCTGTGTTTTCAGATTATCCGATGTCCGTCTCGACTGGTAGTAAGCGTTTTATTCGCAATCACAAGACCAACTTGTCAGACTACCGGAAAACCTTTTGCGAAGCCATGATTCCTTACACCAGGTGTTCCATCGCTAATGGCTCCGGTGTTCCCGGAGACTTTCGAGAGCATTACGTTAAACGATTATTCCTAGAAAATGAAACTGAAGCTATTGTTTCGAAATGCGCCAAAATCAGGGTACCGTTTGTTGACTATCTCCTGGCAGCGATGTGCCTGGCCGTCGATCGATGGAACGGCGTCCACGCGGCTCAGTCATCGACTATTTCCGCCGCTCTGACCGTGAACATGGAGGGACGGTTCCAAGACCAGGAAGGCCCAAACAACGACAGTGTGCTCTATTTCCAGTTCAGCCGGGAACAGAGAAAAGATCCCAAAATGTTAGCCCGCATGGTGTGCCGTTCCCGATTGAAGAAATTTAGAGAGGGAACGGACCTGAAATATTCGAAAGGCCTAGCCAAAATAAACAGTTTTCTCAGGATTTTCCCTTTTAAAATCCGACAAAAGGCGTACCTGAAAATTCTCCAAAGACATCAGACATCATTCGCTCTGGGTTTCATGGGGGTGTTATGGCCGGAATCTCGAGGTCGCAGAATATCAGGAGATTCTTACCTCAAATCGGTCGGCGGTCTAGATGTGACTGAAGCATACGGCCTAGCCTACAGAATCGTTTCCAACACCCCTTTATATCTTACCGCTTACTTTTTTAGAAAGAGGCTTAACCTGATATTGTCCGCGGCAGCGTGGCAATTCACGAAAATGGAAGCTCAGGATTTTCTGAGCCTAATCGCTGACATGATACTGGACTATGGTTCTGGAGATTCCAGTTTATAAAAAATCACGGTGATCTCTCGCGCCAAGCGTTACACTACACACCCTTGGGATGGACGGCTGAGGCGTTTTCATTGCGGGCTTAGCGACTTAATACGCGGGAGAATATACCCGACTATGCCAAAACCGATCACAAACAAAGAAAGAACCTGACCTTCAGTCAACCACCCGAGAATGCCACCCCAGTATCGATCAGGCTGGGTTGTAAATTCTATCATGAACCGAAGGACCCCATACCCAATTAGAAAAAAGCAGCTAAGGTCCCCTGGTTTGAGGGGCATCGTCCTAACCTTCCAGAGTATGGAGAATAACAATAGTCCTTCGAAAACCGCTTCATACAACTGTGAAGGATGGCGAGGGACCGGTCCTCCAGCAGGACAGATTATCCCCCAGGGAAGAGTGGTGGCACGACCAAAACCTTCACAATTAATGAAATTGCCGATCTTGACAGCGACCAATCCAATCGGAAGGCCGAGATATACAACATCTGACAATTCCCTCAAGGGCGCCCTGTGTTTTCCGATAAAAATAAATCCCCCAACGGACATCCCTATTAGCCATCCATGAGCGCTCATTCCTCCGTGCCAAAATGCTATTACCTCCCATGGATTTTGGAGAAAAAACGACGGATTATAAAAAAGCGCATAACCCAGCCTGGCGCCTATCAGGCCTCCAATCAGACCGTAAAACAGGAGTTCCGGTAACCCATTGACAGGAATGGGCCGCCCTTTCCTCCGAACAATTTCATGGCGCGTTATCATGTACCACAAAACAGCTCCTGTGGCATACATCAAGCCATACCAGGTGCTCTGAAAAGGCCCGATTCTGAAAATAACAGGGTCAATTAACGGACATACCAGGGTTGTAAGATACATTTATGGCAGACTCCGTAAGGACCTGTGGGCCAAGTGTCAAAACTTGCCCCCCGCCGACTCGGCATAACCCACCAGTTCTACATGTCCGTTACCTTTAACATTTTGTCCTGACATGCTACCAGAAACGTTTACAGGGCCTTCCCAATAATTGATGGTTGTGGATGTGGCTGATACAAGTTCATGTTCCTTGATGAGAGGAACAATCTCGAGTTCCAGATTCAAGGGTTCGATTCGTAAAAACCACTGAACAGGGTAGCGTGCCCCAGTTGCCTGACTCGTCCAAAAATCAACGACTGTCACATGCAAATCGACAGCCCCTGCTGATCGCCATGCGCCATCCGGAAAGACCATTGTCGCTGAAGATGTTTCAGCCATTGTTCCATCAGATCTGCGAATAATCGAGACCATGACCTCATGATTGTTATCCAGAATTAGTCCAAACCAGTCCCAACCTCTAATTGATAGAGGCAGTATCGAAGTTCCAAATTCCCTGTCCATGAAACTAGCGCCG
>JARLHM010000009.1 GCA_031292235.1 Syntrophaceae bacterium
AACTTTGACGACTAACAGAGATTGTTAAAAGTGGTTTTCCGGCGCATGGCAAAAAACTTGCGCCGGTTCCACTATGACAAGGCATGAAATTCGGGGTTACGAAAGAGATCGAAGCGACCTGAAGAACTCATCCATAGGGTGTGGGGATAAAACTTACAATCTTTTAGAAATCAGCGATGATTCTCTACTGCTTCGGCTTTTTTCTCAATTAGGCTCCTCTGCTCTTTTCTGTATTCATTTAACTTTTGCCGCAGATCTGTATCAAAACACGCCAGCATCTCAACGGCGAACAACCCTGCGTTTTGGGCGCCGCTCGACCCGAGCCCCATACAGGCCACGGGAACTCCTCCAGGCATTTGGACAGTCGAAAGTAACGCGTCGATTCCTCCCAGAGAAGAGGCGTCCATGGGGATACCAACAATCGGGACAACAGTATGGGCGGCAAGAAACCCGGCAAGATGCGCAGCCATACCAGCCCCGGCTATGAGGACTTTCCAGCCTTCTCTCTCCGCCCGTTTTGCAATCTCGATTACCCGCTCTGGTGTGCGATGCGCAGATGCCACAGTCATGAAGTAACGCACGCCGAACGAATCCAAAACCTCAGCCGCTTTTTTCATTTTTGGGAGGTCTGAATCACTCCCCATGAGTATCCCAACCTGAATATTGTCCATAGAATGTTTCACCCATCGTGGATATCTGCCGTCACGTCAATCCTTAAGATCATATAATGCGCTGTTGGAGGATTATAGGGACCCAATTGATTCCAGATACACAATAATTGCTCTATCATATTGGCTGGTGAGCCTGAAAACCTTTTTTGCCAGTTTGAAATTGGTGGCCTCGGAAACCGATCCTCCATTCGCTTTCATCTCATCTATCACGGTCACGTAATCTGCCGGATCAGTAATTACAGTGACAAAAGGATAATTCTTGGCCGCCGCTCGCAACAAGGTAGGCCCTCCAATATCTATGTTCTCAATTGCGTCGGCGAGTGAACACGACTGGTTAGCTATAGTTTTCTCAAATGCGTAGAGGTTGACGACAACCATGTCAATCGGTTCGATCCCGTGCTTTTTCATGGCCTGGGCATGATCAGGATTAGACCTTATACCGAGTATTCCGCCATGAACTTTGGGATGCAGGGTCTTGACCCTACCGTCAAGCATTTCCGGGAACCCTGTAAATTCAGAAACTTCCTTAATATTAACGCCTGAAGCCGCAATAGCCTTTGCGGTGCCACCAGTGGAAAGAATCTCCACTCCAAATTCCTGCAAGTTCTTTGCAAAGACTTCAACCCCACTTTTGTCTGTAACACTGATCAAAGCTCGATAAATCCTGGGCATGCTTCACTCCTGTTTTGGTTTGGAAGCGTTTTCTATAAGACGTTTCGCTTCCTGTCCGATCTGTCCATCCGGATCACTTTTTGATACAAATTCCAGCTTTTTTATCCCCTCGGCCTGTTTCCCTTCGATTAGCAGCAATTCTCCCAACTTCAAATGCGCCGCCATGTATTCAGGATCAATCTCTATGACCTTGCCAAAGGCCTCACTAGCGGCCGAGTATTCTTTTCGTTCCTGGTAAATCAACCCCATTCTGTACAAAGCTTCTTTGAAAGAAGGGTCCACATTCAGAGCTTTCTTGTAATTCTCCAGGGCCTTGGCAAGATCTTTCTTTTCTTCATAGCAAAACCCCAGGTTAAATAGCGCGTTAATATTATCTTCTTTTAGCAGGGTCGCTCGTTCATAGCTAACAATAGCCTTATCAATGTCCTTTTTTTGATTGTAGGCTACTCCAAGGTTGTAGGCCGCCTTTTCCGGGGTCAAATAGGCAGGGTCTTTCAAGCATTCCTCAAATTTTGGGATCGCTTCATCAGTCTCTCCCTTCGCCAGGTACGCTGTCCCAAGGTTGTTTTTGGCTTCCGTTAACTTTGGGTCCTTCTCCAGAGCTTTCTTGTATTGCTCGATCGCCTGGTCATACATGCCTTTACGTTGATAAGCCAGTCCAATGGCGTGTTCAACGTCGGCGTTCCCTGGGGCAAGCATTTGTGCCGCCAAAAGTTCCTTTATTGCTTGAGGGGTCTTTCCTTCGTTCAAACAATTGACGCCCAACTGGTAATGGAGTTCAACAGTCTTCTGGACCTTCCCTGGAGATTCGGATTTCTGAGGTACGCAACCGGCGACACATATCAACGCGACCAGAAGTAGTACGATTGCAACAATTCCCCTGACCGAATCAATGACGCAAAACCCCAACGATTTAAGAATTCTGCTGAACATAAAATTATTTAGGAACCGTGACGTAAAGACAGCTAGATTTGGGCGATCTCGATGCCGAACGAGATTTGTCTCGTGATTCTGGTTAGGAAATCACTAATGTCAATATCTGGAACGTATTTCACATACCCGTATTTTTCTTCCAAATCAACGATCTCAAAATCGGTTTTCTGCTGTTCAAAAAGCTCCCATCGCCCATCCGATGGGTCTTTGGTCTGTTTAATTCGTAATTCAAGCCTTGAATGAATGATATCATCCGGCGCGTCACAATGAATAAGAAAGAACCGCGCATTATGCTCTCTGGCCAAATTTACGGCAGCCATTCGATTGACTCGTCTCCCAAAGGACGCGTCGATTATCACGTTTTCACGCCTTTTCAGTCGTACGGTCGCTTGGTCAAGCATCGTCTGATAAATTTTTTCAGACGATGCGCGTGTATAGATCCCCTCACCGTAGTTGTCAAGCCGACGTTCAGAATGGGCTAAACTGAAATATTCTTTTCTCACAACATCGGAGCGTATTGGTTCGACCCCGAGTCTCATTGCAAGTTTTGAGGCTAAAAAACTTTTACCCGAGCCCATTAGGCCACACATGATCACTAATGTCGGTCCCGGGGGCGGCTCGAAGTAGGCGCGAGCAAGTTTAAAGTAGTTGGATGCGATTGAAGCCGCCCTCATCCTTTCCTTTGTGTCAATCTCGGGTTCATTCAATGTGAAGCTCTGGACCTTGCCCCGGACATAGGCTCGATAAACCTTGTAAAAACGCAATAGATCGTGAGTCTTGTCGTCAGAGCATCCTAACAGGTATTGCCCGAGCACACGATTTGAAAACGCCGGGTATCCCGAAAAGTCCAAATCCATGAGCAGGAAGGCAATGTCCGCGAGACAATCCGAATATCTGAACCTGTCATTAAACTCGATACAGTCGACCAACATAATCTGATCGAAAAGGACCACATGATCCAAATGCAGATCCCCATGACAATCCCGAATGTTTCCATCTTTTACCCTTTGTTCCAGGGCCCCGCGATTTTTTTCCATGAAACTGAGTGATTCGCGTTTTACAAATTCAAATGTTTCGGATGAAATAGTTTTCCCAACAAAGTCTTCAGTCTGATAAAAATTCTCCCTGACATTCTGAGTTATCACTTCAGGGGTTCCAAAGACCGATATTTGGGGGCCTCCGGTAGCGTGTGAATGATAGGCGCGTATTGCGGTGGCGACATTATCTATGATCGGTTCATCAACAAGATTGAGAGCAAGCGCATTTCGTAAAATTTTGTCTTCAGGGATGATTTTCATTAACACGGCGTATTCAATCTCTTGACCATCTCCACTGAGATTAATAACACCAGAGGCGGATTCATAGATCGGCGTTACTCCCATATAAATATCCCTGGAAAAGCGCGAATTAAGTTCTACCTCCTGATGACAGAAGAACTTTCGCTTATCAAGGGTTGTGAAATCCAGAAACCCAAGCGACAATGGCTTTTTGATCTTGTAAACGTAAGCGCCGGATAGAAAAACAATCGAGATATGGGTTTGAACTACCTGGACAGAGTCCGGATGATGAGGGTAGACCGATGGATTAGACAGAGCGCGCATCAGACGCTCAATGTATTCATTCAACAATCTCTCCTGTCTTCAGACGCCAGTAGGCCGCATGCCGCGAGGATATCACGGCCCCTCGATTTCCTGATTATCGCAATTAAAGACTTTGACATCAGTATATCCTGGAAGGCCGCCACTCTTGCCGGCAAAGGAGTCCTGAATTCTGTGGATAACTCGTCATTGAAAGGGATGAGATTAACTTTGGCCCGGACGGGGTTCAAGAGTTTTACTAACGTTCTTGCGTCAGAGTCTGAATCGTTAAGTCCCCTTATCAGCACATATTCTATAGTTATTCGATCACGTTTCGGCAGGGGAAAATCTCTCATAGCCGCTATCAACTCATCCAGGGGATATTTATGATTTATTGGCATGATTAGACTGCGAACCTCATCACTGACAGCGTTGAGACTGACAGCCAATTTTATACGAACGCTTTGACCCAGTTCAAACAATTCGGGAACGAGACCCGAAGTTGAAACCGTGAGGCGTCTCCACGAAATCTGAGGTCCATTAGGATTGGTCATTATCTTTATGGCTCGGATGGTATTGCTAAGGTTTGCCAGGGGTTCTCCCATTCCCATAAGGACAACATTTGTGACCGCTGAATCAGGGACTTGACGCCGGACCTCCAGCAATTGCCCTACTATTTCTCCAGCGGTCAGGTTACGTGTGAACCCCATTTTACCGGTGCGACAGATCCTGCAGCCCATAGCGCAGCCTACTTGAGTTGAAATACACAGAGTGTCATGATCTTCAGTTGGAATATAAACAGATTCAATCCTGGATCCATCATCAAGCCCAAACAGGAATTTCTTGACACCATCTTCTGATTTTAAGACCTGAAGCGTGGTGAGCCTTCCAATTCGTGCCGTAGCTGTAAGTCTTTCCCGAAGCTCTTTGGAAAGGTTGGTCATGGGGTCGAAAGAAACCGAGAGCCCCTGGTGGATCCATCTCATGACCTGGGTCGCTCTGTATTTCTCCTGACCCATGGAATGAAAGAATGACTGTGTTTCTTCGAGAGTTAGCCCCGTTAGATCCTCAAGGTTTTCTATTCCTGAATTATGGGTTGTTTCCGTCAAAATATCTCTATGCCGCTGAAGAAATGCCCGATCTCGAATTTTGCGCTTTCTTCCGAATCAGAGCCGTGGACAATATTATTTTGCTTACTGTGAGCCCATCGAGCCCTTATTGTTCCCGCAGCGGCTTCCGCTGGGTCCGTCGCGCCCATTAGTTCACGATTTCGCTTTATGGCGTCTTCGCCCTCCAACACCATCAAGACTAAGGGGCCAGACGTCATGAATTCGATTAACTCTGGGAAAAATGGCCTTTCTTTGTGAACATAATAGAATCCTTCAGCCTCAGACCTGCTGAGCCATTTCATCTTCATGGCCGCTACCCGGAAACCAGCGGACTCGAATACCGAGACCACTTCACCGATCAATTTCTTGGCTACTCCGTCAGGTTTGATTATTGAAAGGGTTTTTTGCATTTATGATTCCTTTTCCGAGTGAAAAATTTATTCAAATACTAAATCTAACACAGCGCATGTTGTGTTTCCAGATCGAATAGGATAATTGTTGGGTACCTGACAAACAATGCGAGATAAATAAAATCCATGAAGCTGATAAAATCTCTGGCGTTTTGCTCGATTACCCTTGCGTGGGGCTTGTTATTCCAGGAACCCGCTTTTTCGTCAAATGATATCAAACTCCCCAAGCCTGTTCTCAAAGGGAAACTGTCTGTCGAAGCCGGTATGCTCAACAAAAAATCTGTTCGACATTTTGCCACGACGCCTCTAACCGTCGAACAGGTTTCCCAATTACTTTGGGCGGCTAACGGCGCTTTGCCTGTTGACGCAATCAGCGGGGCGACACTGAAGACCTTGCCGTCGGCTGGTGGAATATACCCGCTCGAAATATTTCTACTAACAGGTAGTGGAACGGTGAAGGGATTACCAGCAGGGGTCTACAATTATAATTCTACGAGTAACAGTTTGGTCCCTATTTCTGGAGAAGACTCTAGAATGGCCCTAGCTCAGGCCGCCCTATCGCAATTATGGCTGGCCGGCGCTCCGGTTGTTGTCGTGATCGCTGCGGCGTTCAGCAAGACAACGGCCAAATACGGGAACCGCGGAATACAATATGTCTACATGGAATCAGGGGCGTCAAACCAAAACCTTTATCTTCAGGCAGAGGCGCTTGATCTTAGATTGGGTACAGTAGGAGCCTTTAACGAAGCGCAAGTGTCCGCCGCTATGAAAATCCCAACTGGGGTCACCCCTTTGCTCATCGTCGCCATCGGCAAATAGGCATCGCTATAGCTGTTCCGAATAATGAACTTTTTGGGGGCAGAGCTATGAATTTGTGCGCTATCGAAATGCTCTTTTGTCCTTGACATAAACTCAAATCTATATAATGTTCAACAATACACTAGTATTTTCCATTATAAAGTGTTCGCTAATCATTCTAAGGAGGTAGGTGGATGGACTGGGTTGTTTATGTCGCCCTATTATGTGGGGGCGCGGGAGTGGCCTATAGCCTAATAACTGCGGGTTGGGTCTTTAAGCAGGACGCGGGTAATGAGCGAATGCAGGAAATATCCGGCTATGTCGCTGAAGGCGCAATGGCTTACCTTACTCGCCAGTATAAGGTTGTGGCTATTATCGCGGCTATTTTGTTTGTTATCCTCTTGGTTGCCCTCGGGACAATGCCGGCAATCGGCTTCTTGGTCGGTTTGATTGGTTCAGGTCTTGCTGGTTTCCTCGGGATGAAAGTTTCCGTCAACGCGAACGTGCGTGTGGCCGCCGCCGCCAGCAAGAGCCTTGCCGACGCCATGGATGTGGCGTTCAAGGGCGGCTCTGTGACTGGTATCGTCGTGACCGGCCTGGCTCTCCTGGGCGTTTCGGGTTTCTACATGCTTGCGAGGGGGCATGATCCTGATGCCCACAAAATCTTTACAGCGCTAGTCGGCTTAGGCTTTGGAAGTTCACTCATGAGCGTGTTCGCCCGTGTGGGTGGTGGTATTTATACCAAAGCGGCGGACGTTGGCGCCGACCTTATTGGCAAAGTGGAAGCTGACCTTCCGGAAGACGATCCCCGCAACGCGGGTGTTATCGCGGACAACGTTGGTGACAACGTTGGTGACTGCGCCGGTATGGCCGCCGACCTTTATGAAACTTACACCGTTACGATCGTGGCGGCGATGTTGCTTGGCAGCACCATTTACGGTATGGCGACCCCAGCCTTCTTTATGCCGTTACTCATAGGTGGTGTGGCCATTATCGCATCGATCATCGGGACATTCTTCGTTAAGATTAACAGGTCCCAAAACGAAAAAGATGTCTACATAATGGGCGCTCTTTACAAAGGTATGGCTGTTGCTGGTATCTTGGCGGCTATCGCCTTCTACTTTGTAGCAGGATATCTCCCATTGGGTAAACCGCTTGCCACGGCCTACATTATTCAGCCAACAAGTATATTCTTCTTGGCCGTGATCGGTCTGGTGCTGACCGGTCTGATTGTTGTCATCACAGAATACTTCACCGGCATGTATGGTCCGGTTAAATATGTGGCGAAGGCTTCAACGACAGGTCATGGGACCAACATCATCGCCGGCCTTGCCATCAGCATGATCTCAACAGTGCTCCCTGTCCTAGTTCTAGCAGCCTCCATCATGATTGGATACGCGATTGGCGGTGGCTTCACCGGGAGCACCGGAACTGGACTTTACGGAATCGCCGTTGTCGTTGTCTCCATGCTGTCAATGACTGGTATAGTCGTCGCAATTGACTCATACGGGCCCATTACGGACAATGCCGGCGGTATCGCTGAAATGGCCGAATTGTCGGAAGAAGTTCGTAACAGAACTGACCCGCTTGACGCCGTTGGTAATACCACAAAAGCCGTTACAAAAGGATACGCGATCGGTTCAGCCGCCTTGGCTGCCCTGGTTCTTTTCGCGGAGTACACACGCGCCATAGAAGGCTTATCAGGCAAGGCAGTACCGTTCGATCTGTCAGACCCGAAAATCCTCGTTGGTCTGCTTATTGGCGGGATTATTCCCTATTTCTTTGCGGCCCTTTGTATGCTCGCAGTTGGTAAGGCCGCCGGGTCAATCGTAGAAGAAGTTCGCAGACAATTTCGTGAAATTAAAGGCCTCAGAGAAGGTCTTCCCGGTGTCAAAGCCGAATACGGCAAATGCGTGGATATCGTTACGGCCGCAGCCCAGAAAGAGATGGTCATCCCATCCCTGCTGCCGGTTGTGATACCTTTGGTTGTAGCTTTTACCCTCGGTAAGGAAGCCCTCGGTGGCATGCTCATCGGTAGCATCGTTGTCGGTTTGTTCCTGGCTATTGCCATGACAACTGGTGGAGCTACCTGGGATAACGCCAAAAAGTATATCGAAGACGGATACTTTGGTGGCAAGGGTGGAGAAGCTCATAAGGCAGCGGTTACCGGTGATACCGTAGGTGACCCCTACAAGGATACAGCCGGCCCTGCCCTGAACCCAGTCATCAAGGTCGTCAACATGGTGGCCCTGCTGCTGGTTCCGTTTATCGTCTAATAGTTTCAACTGGTCATTCAGACTGAACTTGAAACAATCAGGGGCGTTTCCGTAAAGGAGCGCCCCTGTCTTTGTTTCGGACTTGTTCAAGTTCCGAGATTACATTCCGGAATCATATTTTTTTAACACTCTTTACATGCTTGCGGCGCGGTTGGGTTCAGAACCAATTAGCGGTCGAATCTGAAGCCACCCCGAACATATCGCTCCAGTCACGAGAATATCTATAAACCTGTCCGAGTCCATACAATGAAAGAGTTAGGAAAACAGTCTGGTCAGCGTCTCTAATCCGGTGGGTAATCGGATCCTGTTCACGGGATTCAGAATATCGGAGCAGAACACTCCAGCACTGTGGGTGGTAATTCAGGCCGAGGCTCGTAAAATACGCGAAGTTGAACTGGTGCGTATACTGATTCTCAAGAAAAAAATCTATGGCCGATGTAACCTTCACCTGTAAGTTAAGATTGGTCTGACGGTTGAGATCTTCACGGAGTTCATCCTCAGCGAACTGGTGAAGAATTTGGATAGTATCACCTCGATGGTCCATGACTCCAAGATTTACTGAATAACTCCTCGCTCGGTTCATGACTGGATCATACTCTGCCTGCGCTCTTAGATCCAGGAGTGAATGGGGCCTTATGGAGAGTTCAGCCTGAGTGTTTGTCCAGTGTGATTTAAGCGGAGATCTCTCTCCCAAAGGGTCTTCGGCTGTCCTGGTGTTGTGGAAGTCGTATCCCTGGGATAGGCTTAAAGACGCGAAATCTAAATACTGACCTTGAGAAACACGTCCCACCAATGACTGCCGCACTTCGGCGGTAAGCAGGCTAACCTCATCCATACGATCACTCTCGTCAAAATGCGGGTATGTCTGGCGGCTCCGAAGAGGCCTGTATGTCCATGCTACCCTGGGCCGTATAGTATGCTTTATTTTCTGAAAACCAAACAATGCGCCTTCGTAAATCTTGTCAATATCGGTGAATGCGTCGCTATTGATCTGATAGAGATCAGCCCTAAACGAATTGACCGAACTCACGCTCTTGTCATGTTCATAATAATCACCGGCGTAACCTCGAGCAAAATATGTCATAGACGGATCAAACTTCAGGTACCGTCCAAACGAAATCGGTAGAGTGAGCCGGGTATCCCATTGCAGTCGGGACCCTGACCAAGCTTCGTTCATTAATGGGGCGTGGAAATAATTGTAAGTCAGATTGGAACTTAGATAGAATGGCGTGTAAGGGACTTGCCTGTCGAAAAGAGTCGCTGTAAGTATTGGAAGATTCTGAACGGTTCTCGCGTTGTCGGGCAGATCGAGGTTATCAAAGTATCGAGCTTCAGCCTGCAGGAGAAAGCTGTTTGTCTGGCGGTACAGGACAGCATTGGATTCCATGTAACGCACACGAAGCCGCTTGTCGAATCGACCGCCCCAGATATCAAAATAATTTCTGTCAGAAACCCATTGGACATTTGTCTTGAGACGTGCTGCGCCTGACAAATCCTGGTCATGACGCCATACTGCGTAAAACAGGTTCTTTACCGGGTCGGAAGGTGGGCCGTACTTCCAATCATAAGTGTACTCACCGTAAAATCGTCCTTTGAGATCGTCACTAGGATTGTATCGAAATTCCAGCCCGGTCTGAAAAGCCCGATTAGAACAGAACCGGGGAGAAATCGTGGCGTCTACGCTTGGAGAAATGTTCAGAAAAAATGGTAACCGAAAATCAAGACCCCTCAAAGAGCTGCTTGCTGTAGAGGGCATTAGAAAGCCTGTCTGACGTTCGCGCTTGGCGGGGTATATAAGCCACGGCAGATAAAATACCGGGATGTCCTTGATGTAGAAAAAGCCATGTCTCAGGGTTCCGTACCCTTCAAGGGTAACATCTAGATCTTTTCCAGTGATTTTCCAATCCGGAGTGGCCCCGTCGCAGGTGGTGAAACTCCCTTCCTTAACGACGTAATCCGAAGAGCCCTTCTTCTCCAATTCTTTGCCTTCAAGATAGATATGTTGACGAGTCAGGAGAAGTTTACCGTTAAAAATAACGCCGGTTGAAGCTTTAAGGTTTATCGTAACTTTTTCAGCTTCAATTACATCGGAACCTGCTCGAACTATTACGCCACCGGTTGCAGATAGTTCTCCTGTCTTTGCTTCATAAACAATACTGTCGGCACGGAGCCTGGTATTGCCCTGGCTCAAGGTCACATTACCGCGAGCGGTGTAAGTGTTGGTTTTATAGTTGTATGAGAGGCGTTCCGCTGACATTTTTACCGGTAAGTCGTGGGGAAGAAGGGAAGAAGGAATAGTCTTCTCTGTGGGGCTTTGTTCCAACGCGACTGCAAAGCAGGGCTGGACCCCAGTAATCACAAAGATTGAGAAAACCGCCAAAATGCGAAGAACATCACTAATTGATCCGTTGCGAGTTGTCACTCGTCGTTTTTCCCACAGGCTCTCCGAACAGGGCCTATCATGTACAGAGAACCGGCAGCGACAATCACGTCGGTTTTGCCGGCTTGTTCAAGTAAGGCCAAAAAACCAGCTTCTATAGAATCCATGTGGTTTGCAGGTGTGCCCAAGCCACGTATGAGATTGCAGAGGGCTTCAGGTTCCAGGCTTCGGTCGCTGTGAGGCGCGACACAGATGACTTTTCGGGCGATTGGGGTGATTGTGCGAACAAGCGTCTCAATATTTTTGTCTTTCAATATTCCGAGAAGAAACAGGGGCTTTTGGCCTGGGTAAAGCTTAACTAAAGCGCTTTTCAGCAATCTCATGCCTTCTGGGGTGTGCGCTCCATCTATAATGATATCGGGCTCGCGTCGTAACAACTCAAATCTGCCTGGAAATTGCGTGGTTGATATAGCTTCACGTATTGCGGCTTCAGAAATGTTGTAGCCCCGTTTCATGAGTTCTTCAACAACCCGTATGGCTAAAGAAGCGTTCTTCATTTGATGTGCGCCTGTCATGGCAAGCCGTAGTCCCGGAATAGACATGTCCTGGGATTTGTAATCAAATGTGTCTATAGAAGTCCTGACACTTTTGAAATCGCGGCCAAATTCAAAAACAGGGGCACATATTGTTCGGGCAGTGGCCAAAATCACCTCTCGAGCCTGGCGCCGGCTCGCCCCGGTAACAACAGGAACGCCGGCCTTGATTATCCCGGACTTTTCAGTGGCGATAGCTCTGACGCCAGTTCCCAGGTAATCTTCATGTTCTCTGGAAATATCTGTTATTACACTGACCAAAGGACTAATGGTATTGGTGGCGTCAAGCCTGCCGCCGAGTCCTACCTCAATCACCGCCAGATCAGGCTTGGCCGCCGCGATACGATCAAACGCAATTGCCGTAGTGTATTCAAAAAAGGTTGTTCGCTCACGGTCATAGAATGGTCGAATTTTTTCAGTGGTTTTAATCATTGCGTCTTTCGAGATAAATTTTCCACGTATACGAATACGTTCTCTAAAATCATTCAAATGGGGCGATGTATAAAGGGCTGTGCCATATCCGGCAAGAGTCACAATAGCGTTAATGAACGAAGACGTAGACCCCTTTCCATTGCTACCCGCCACATGGACCGATTTGAATTTGTCCTGGGGGTTTCCAATCGCCGCGAGCAATAAAGAAATGTTCTCCAGTCCCAAAAGAATGCCGAAACGATCAAAACTGTACAGAAAGTCAATAGTTTTAGAATATTCCCGGTCTACATCAACAGGGAACTCCTTAGCCTGTGGCATTGAGTCTCCTCCGGCGATTGCGTCTAATCTTGTGCGAATTTAATATCACAGAGTTGAAGGAGCGTCAAGGTAGATAAGACGCTAATGTATTGTATTAATTGATAAACTCTCGCCAGCTAGTTCCGTCAAAGCGCCTGGGCGAGCCTTGATATCATGGCGTCCCAATGAGAGTCACCTCGATAGATGACAATCCTTCCGTTGGCGCCTACAAGTTCCTGCTTTTTTTTGTCTGCTTTCATTTTGAACTTGTCCGCCAAGATTGAGGCCAATTCGGTAGGCTTTTTCATGTGTACAGTCCCGACGATCTTGATGTCGGGATTCCCTTCCAGAAGAGCAGGAATGGTGTTGACCACATCTTTGTCAAACCAACAATCAAAATATACGATTTTTGAGAGTCTGGTCCGGAACACCTCAGCATAAGGGTCATTCTTCGGGCTCTTCGCCAGCCAATTTCCAACTGAATCAAGAACTCGACCACCGCCGGAAAAACCAGCCAGTGTTATTGCGGTCCTGTTTTTGTCAATATTCGGGAAAGTCCTTTTCAATGATTTGAAAAGGCCGTTTACAGTCTTAAAAAGAAGCTCCGGGTAATCACCGTCTTTGAGCGTGAACGAACTCCATCGGGCCTTTGATCGATTTGCTGTTGAGACGTATGGCGTATCGACGAAACCAACGAACAGGAATGGGCGATTAGGTCTTTTTGCGGCCAGAGTTTCAATCTGCTTTCGAAAGTCTCTATAATAGTCTTTAGAACTCATTCCGTGGAAGTATAATATAAGTTCCACATTGTCGAATTTTCGGAAATCATAGTCTCCTACAATCCAGACGTATCTGAATTCATCATCCCACGGACCCACCCGGTAACGCTGATACGGTATTTCCCCTTTTTGATTTACCAACAAGGCCCGGTTTGCGAGCCTCGGTATGTCAATGTGGTCGCGTACAGCAAGTGAGTAGGAGACAATTGAACATGAAAACAGAGGGGCAATTATTATAATCAGGAGGAGCGCTTTAAGACAGCGGCTGAAAGCGCCTCCAATTAACCTCATCAAGGGACGATGGGTAACGCAACTTTGCCGTGTCAAACGCATAGGGATGAAAATCCTTTCAAGATCGAGGATTTCCCTCCCCAACTTAGACCATTTTACAGTTTATGCCTAAAACTGTCAATGAAACCCGAATAAACGGAACCATTTCAGGAATTCTCCTACTCAGCGAATTCGAGCGCTAGTCATCGTACCAGGCATCACCAACTGAAAAATTATTGGTAATGGGCTTACATTATAATGTTGCTACCTTATGCTCTATAAATTAAAATTAGCTTAGCTTAGCTTAGCTTAGCTAGTGGCTTACATTGGTCAATATAAAAAGGCCCTGATCGGACGAGGTTCCAAATATGAACCATGAACCCGAACAGGTGTCCATTCGGCAAGAGGAAGAAATCTATCCCCGTAACGCTATAGATCTTTCGTCATGTTATTACTCGAGATGGCAGGCAGACCATATGTCATTTTGACCGAAGCGTTTATGAGGATGTAAACTCATGGTAGACAAAATTGACCTGGATGAGAATGGAAGCAGTAAGAGCGCTCAGAGGGACGCGGCTGAGAAGAAACTCTCCAAGTCTCCGGATATGAAACAGGAACTCAAAGATACAACCCCTGAAGCGATCATCCACGAACTCCAGGTCCATCAGGTCGAGCTGGAGATGCAGAATGAGGAACTCCGTCGGGCTCAAACCGAAGCTGAGCGGTCCAGAGAAAGGTATTTGGATTTATTTGACTACGCTCCGGTTGGATATTTCACATTGGACAAGAATACCGTTATTCTGGAAGCTAACCTCACAGGGGTGGGCCTACTGGGAATTGAGAGAATATCTTTAATTGATAAGCCCCTGACAAGTTTTATTCATAAGGATGATCAGGACACCTTCTATTTGCACCGTAATCAGGTCTTGCAAACCGAGACTCAGCACATTTGCGAAATCAAATTGGTAAAATCGCATGGCGGTTGGTTCCACGCTCAATTGCAAAGCGTAAGAATAGCGGACCCTAAAAGCGGACTCGGCCAATGGCGAACAGCCATAACGGACATCACCGACCGCAAGCTCGCAGAGGATGCAGTACAGAGTGCCCACGATGAACTTGAAAACCGGGTCGAAGAACGCACGTCCGAACTGCTAAAGATTAATCAGCGACTCAATCAGGAAATTGCTGAGCGCAAGAAAGGCGAGGAGGCTCTGCGGCGCAGTGAAGAGCGCTACCGTCAACTGTTTGAAAAGAATCGGGCTATTAAACTCCTAGTGGATCCGGAAACCGCGGGCATTGTTGACGCCAATCCGTCAGCCCTGGAATTTTATGGATACAGCCTGGATGAGATCAAGCAACTGAAAATCACGGACATCAACATCCTAGCTGCCGAGCAGGTTGTGGCGGCAATGATGGCGACAGAGACGGAAGGCATAGCCTCCTTTGTTTTCCAGCACAGACTGCGTTCAGGGGAAATACGAGACGTTGAGGTTCACTCCGGTCCAATCGATGTCCATGGTCGCAAGGTGCTTTATTCGATCATCCATGACATCACCGAACGGAGGAAAGCGGAAGAGGCGCTAAGAGAGAGCGAACTGAGACTGAACCTCGCATTGAGCGGAGCGGGGCTTGGATCGTGGGACTACAACGTTGAGACAGGTGAGACCATTTGCGACCAGCGCTTGGCCGAGATGCTCGGATTCTCTTTGGATCAGATGCAGCCGCATGCCCCTTGGTGGGAGAATCTGACTCATCCGGACGATTGGCCTCGGACCATGGAGATGTTCAATGCGCACATGGAGGGCCGTACACCTTTATACGAGGCGGAATTTCGGGTGAGGCCCAGGTTGGGCGACTGGAAGTGGATCTTGGCCCGCGGATCAGTCGTCGAACGGGACAAAGACGGCAAACCGTCGCGGGTAGCGGGAACATATCTTGATATTACCGAGCGCAAGCGGGCTGAGGAAGCTTTGCGTATCAGTGAAGAACGTTTCCGAGCGATATTTAATGGCGCCAGAGACATAATTTTCATGATGGATAGCAACCATAGATATACGCAAGTGAACCCCTCGACGGCCAAAATTCTTGAACTTGACGTTTCCGAAATCATTGGACGCAAGCCCGAAGATATCTATGGCGAAGAAGTGGGGCGACAGCTTCGACTTCTGGATCTTCGCGTACTCGGAGGAGAATCCATAGAACGAGAACACACTGTCCGTATAAAGGGAGTCTCGTTGACTCTGAATACGGTCCTCAGGCCGCTTCATAACGCTGAGGGAGAAATTATCGGCGTATTCGGTATTTCTCGTGATGTGACAGAGCGCACGAGGTTATTGCCTACCCCAAA
>JARLHM010000010.1 GCA_031292235.1 Syntrophaceae bacterium
CAATGAACTATGGGGTCATCCGAAAGGCCTTTTCATACTGTTCTTGACGGAAATGTGGGAGCGCTTTTCCTATTACGGAATGAGGTCATTGCTGGTTTACTACATGGTTAAGCAGCTAATGTTTAGCCATGGGTTCGCTTCGCAGGTTTACGGCCTTTATACGGGTTTAGTTTATTTGTCGCCATGTGTGGGGGGAATTATAGCGGATCGTTTCCTCGGGCGACGCAAAGCCGTCATCGTTGGAGCGGTGTTGATGGCCATAGGACACTTCATGATGGCGGTAGAATCTCTTTTCTTCGCTGCCCTCTTAGTCCTGATCCTGGGAAACGGTTTTTTTAAACCGAACATCTCCACTCAGGTGGCTGACCTTTATAATCCGCTTGATCAAAGACTCGACAGGGCCTTTAGCATATTCTATGTCGGGATAAACCTTGGGGCGTTTTTCTCGCCGCTAGTTTGCGGTTCATTGGGCGAGCTTTATGGGTGGCATTATGGTTTTAACGCCGCAGGCGTAGGAATGATAGTCGGGCTGTCGATCTATCTTCTTGGTCAGAAATGGCTTGCGCCTGATCTGCTTGTCAGAGAGAGACCGGCTGAAAAAGAAACAAATCAAATTCAAAGACGTCAGGAAAGAGAAAAACTTTGGGCGCTATTGGCTATTGGCGTGGTAAGCGTGGCTTTTTGGTCCGCCTACGAACAACAGGGGAATACTCTGGCGCTGTGGGCCGACGCTTGTACTGAGCGTCACATCCTCGGTTGGCAATTGCCCGCCACATGGTTTCAGGCACTAAATCCAGCTTTTATCTTAATGCTGACCCCGATTGTCACAACTTTCTGGGCGTGGCAATCCAGAAACCGTGAAGAGCCATCAGCCATATTAAAAATGGCGATCGGCTGTTTTCTCTTAGCGACGGGATTTCTGATTATGGTTCCCGCAGCGTGGTTATACGAAGTAGATGGGTCGCGAGTAGGGATGTCCTGGCTCATTTCCTTTAATCTGATCGCAACTCTTGGTGAATTGTATCTGGCTCCAGTAGGACTTTCGCTTGTTACCAAATTGTCCCCCAAACGTGTTGTCTCAATGATGATGGGAATTTGGTTTCTGTCATTCTTTGCCGGGAACTATGCGGCGGGATTCCTGGGCCAATATTGGGATGAGATGAACAAAGAAAACTTTTTTATCATGATTGTCACAATTGCCTTTACCGCCGGCATGGCTATGCTATTAATCCTAAAACTCCTAAAACGGGTCCTGGGCCTAAAAGGCGTATTTAGTAACCCGATTGACCTCCAACGATGATATACAGAATAAAATGTCGAAAGGCGCAAAACCGAAATGAAAAAAATTGGGGTCTGGCTCATCGGGGCCTTAGGTTCTATCTCTGTGACTGTAATCCTAGGGTCTCTTTTATTGAAGAAGGGTATGAGCCATTCTACAGGTATGGTCACGGAGACCGAGCCGTTCAAACGACTTGATCTTGTTCCATTTGAGGCAATGGAATTTGGTGGATGCGACATACGCAGTGGGAAATTATACGAAACCGCAAATCAAATCGCCCAAAAGATGGCAGGGATCGATACCTCTCTTGTAAGAGCCGTTGGGGCGGAACTTGCCCAAATTGAAAAAAATATTCATCCTGGAACATCGTTCAACTGTGGCGAGGCCATAGGACTACTTTCCGCCGTCTCAGTGGAAAGTGGCAAATCATTACGCGAAGAAATTGACGAAGTAGCCTGTCAACTCAATACATTCAGATGTTCAAATGGACTCGATGAAGTTGTGGTTGTGAATCTTGCGTCTACAGAGCCTCTTCTGGAACTCAAGGATTACCACCACGACGTCAAGGCTTTAGAGCATTGTATTGACAACAACTCAAGGGACTCGCTCCGAGCGAGCGCTATCTACGCTTATGCGGCGATCCTGTCAAATTGCCCTTACATTAATTTCACACCATCCAATGGGGCCCTATTCCCGGCCTTAGTCCAACTGGCTCAACGCAATGGTGTGCCGGTCATGGGCAATGATGGCAAGACAGGGGAAACCCTCGTAAAATCCGCCTTGGCACCGATGTTTAAGAGCCGAAACCTTGAAATATTGAGTTGGGAAGGTTTCAACATACTTGGAAACATGGATGGTCAGATACTGGATTGTGAGGAAAATAGGCAATCCAAGATCAGAACCAAAGACGCTGTCCTTGGCAAGATTCTTGGTTACACACCTCATTCTCAAGTCCATATAAACTACGTGCCCTCTCTGGGTGATCGAAAGACAGCGTGGGATTTCATTCACTTTCAGGGCTTTCTCGGAACAAAGATGTCATTGCAATTTGTCTGGGAAGGATACGATTCAGCGTTGGCCGCTCCATTGGTCTTGGATCTGGTACGATTTGCGGAATTGGCCCACCGGCGAGGCGAAGCCGGTCTGATGCCCCATCTCGCATCCTACTTTAAGGACCCGATTGGCGTGGATGAGCAGCGACTGCATGAGCAATTTCAGATGCTTATAAAATATGTGGAAGAAGCTCGAAAAGCTCCGAAGGCTTAACTGAGATCGACATGAAGCTCTCATTCAGCACCAATGGTTTTGTCGAATATTCCGTTTTTGAGGCGATAGAACGAATTGCAGACATCGGTTATGAAGGAGTTGAATTATTAGCCGACGCTCCTCATCTCTATGCTGACTCATTATCGACCCGAGATCTCGAAAAGTTGAAAGGCGCCATTGATAGAACAGGATTAAAGGTGGCCAATATAAATGCGAATACAGCCATGGGATGGTACGGCAGAGATTTCTGGGAACCTCTTTTTGAACCGTCTCTCGCCAATCCTGATAGAGAATTGCGACATTGGAGGGTAGAGTACTCAAAAAAATGCGTTGATCTGGCAAATTTCATTGGCGCTCCCTGTATCAGTGTTACATCAGGGCGCTGCGTGCCGAACTTTGACCCAGAAACGTCTATGGGTTTTCTGCGAGAGTCACTAACGGAACTTGTGGCATACGCTGAAGAGAGGTCTATTCGTATCGCTATCGAATACGAACCCGGTCTCCTTGTTGAACGTTATGAAGAACTGGCGATTGTGCTAGAACAGGTTCCTTGCCGATGGCTGGGGGCGAATCTCGATCTTGGTCATAGCCACGTCCTTGGTGAGGACCCACAGACGGTCATTAAGGGTTTAGGCCAGAAAATATTTCATGTGCACCTCGAAGATATCCGGGGCAGGAAGCATTATCATCTTGTCCCAGGGACGGGGGATATGGATTTCCCGAAGCTTTTAAAAATCCTTGGTGACAGTGGTTATAATGGTTTTGCCACTGTGGAACTCTACACATACCTTCGACGTCCGGAAGACGCTGCTCGTCAGGCCCTTGAATTTCTCAAGAATATTCGAATACATAGTCAAAGTGAAAGGTAGAGACGGATGAAATTCGCGTTTAGCTCCAATGCGTTCCTTCGGTACAACCTACTGGAGACAATCAAGATCGTTTCAGGGTTAGGATACGAAGGAATCGAGATAATGGCTGACGTCCCACACGCTTTTCCGCTTCATCTGAGTGATGAGGACATCACTACAATTCGCAAGGCGCTTGCAGATAATGGGCTCTCGATATCGAACATTAACGCCTTCATGCATAACGCGGATGGAGATACTTATCATCCCTCCTGGATAGAAAACGACCGTGCTCTGAGGGAAAAGCGCATTGACTATACTCTTAGATGTATAGATCTCGCCGAGAAACTGGGGGCGAGAAATATATCTACTGAACCAGGAGGTCCACTAGACGGCATTAGTCGAGAGGATGGTCTTCGACTGTACATAGAAGGTTTGATGGCGGTGGAAGGGAGAGCTAGGGAAAAAGGCATAAAGATATTGATAGAACCTGAACCTGGTCTACTAGTCGAAAATAGCGTCCAGTTCCTTGATCTTATCAAAAATCTAGACCCGACGGTTTTTGGTATAAACTTCGATATTGGCCATTTCTATTGTGTAAATGAAAATCCATCCCAACTCATCCACAGCATGAAAGACTACATCCACCATTTCCATCTTGAAGACATAGCAGCGACGAGAGTACACCATCACCTGATGTTGGGTCATGGCGCCATCGATTTGTTCGAGGTGTTGAACACCATTGAAGAAATAGGCTACAAAGGTTTTGTAACAGTGGAACTTTATACCTACGAGCATGCTCCGGAGGACGCTGCTCTGGGGGCTATTCAGTATCTTGAGAAATGGAGAAAACAGAATTCTCCCACTGCTTCCGCTCGCCCTTAAAAATCATCCGGCCATTTCGCAATATGGCCACATGAGATATAAAGGGCCATATTTCCTTGTGATCATGGGTTACGTATATCACGCTGGTCCCTTCTTCGATCACCTGATTGACAGCTTTCCAAACATCGTTTTTGGCTTTGCGGTCGAGTCCGGTTGTGGGTTCGTCGAGAATTAGGAGCCTTGGGTTGGTCACTAAAGCCCTCATTATGAGCAACATTCGAATTTGGCCATAAGATAGAGCGCAGACCTGGCGGTTTTCGATCGACTGTATATCAAGCTTCTTAAACCATGATTGGGCGGTAAAAATTTGTTCCTCTGTAGGCTCATGAGGAAGTCCAACGCTTCCATAGAACCCGGAAACAACCATTTCAAGGGCTGTTTGACGCAACATGTGGTCAGCCTGGAAGTCTGGTGTGACTAGACTTATGCGTCGTCTGATCTCGCCGATGGTTTGAAGACTATCTTTGCCAAATCTCCGAATTACTCCTCCCCATACGGGTCGCTCCTCCCCGACGATCAGTTTGAGTAATGTAGTCTTACCCGAACCGTTTGGGCCCAACAACGCCCAGTTTTCGCCGTTTTTCACTGCCCAGTCTATTCTTTTGAGGATGAAACTGCCGCCTAACGCCATGTCAACTTTTTCTATTTCAATTAACGGTGGGTCTCCAGTGGTATGCTCCAATTTTGGCGTGTTGGTCTTTTCACGAGCGTGTTCCGTGTCTTTTACGGGTCCGGTATTTATACTTACTGATCTTTTCGCCACCGGGCCACATGCGATAATTCTTCCAGATTCAAGAGTTAATAAGTTGGTTATGGCATCCGGAACCTCTTCAACATTGTGCGCGGCGCAGATTATTTGTTTTCCCTGTTCAGCTACCAGTTGAATCAAACTCAGTGCCCTGTCTTTTGATCTAGCGTCCAATCCGGCGCAGAACTCATCGATAAACAAAATGTCGGGTTGGTGAACTAAGGCTCTCGCGATTAAGACCTTTTTCGCCTCTCCGAACGACATCGTGAGTATGCGCCGATCTGACAACTCTTCCAAATAAAGCATGGCCAGGACTTCCTGAGCGCTGTTTAGCATTGAGTCAGTGGGCTTCTCATAAAGAAACGCCGTCCTATTGAAACCGGTGCAAACTACTTCCAGGCCGGTGAGGTTCCATCCGTTGGTTCTGTAACGGTCAAGCAGATCGGAGGACACAGAGCCTGTTTTCTCATGAAAACCAATTGGTCCGAATTGAGGCTTGCCATTCACATGATAAAGACGTTTTCCAATTTCAGGGGTAGGCCAAATGTCTCCCCTCACCAGGCTCAAGAATGTGGTTTTCCCAGCTCCATTAGGCCCCAGGATCGCCCAGTTCTCTCCTGAACGTAACACCCAGTCTATATTTGACAATATGTAAGCGTCTCCGATTCTGACGGAGACTTGAGATAATTCAACCAGGATTTTCCCTGAACTCATATATTCCCTTTCCGTCTGACGCTCTTGTTCTAGACGCCAGATTTCTATATTGTGGAGTTCCGGCAAAAAAATCAACAGGCGTGAAATACCTAATCTTTCCTATGTGTATGCCTATAGTGGTCATGGTTGATCATTTGAACGTCTATGATGTATTGTGGTTAGGAATAGGGAATATCTAGCCCGGCGACTCTGGTAAAAATTTTGGAAGCCGCTGTTTAAAACTGAGAAAACACTAAGGACAAGAAAATGATTACAATGAAGGCAATTGATGTAGAAGAAACGAAGGTGGGGGCTGTACCTTACAAAGGCGAATCATTCTATGCGA
>JARLHM010000114.1 GCA_031292235.1 Syntrophaceae bacterium
CTGGCTCATTTCTGGGGGACGCCTTGATCTTATGCAACCAACATCTTCTCTGGCTGTGTTGATTTACAACTTTTCCGCCGTGCCGTTTCAAAATCAGATTGAACTGGCCTGGGCCGCCGCTCTCATTTTGGTGCTTGTGGTGTTAACTGTTAACTTGATTGGACAAAGCCTTTCCCGGAAGGAATCCCAATGAACTTCTGGAAAAGGTCCTATGTGTTTTGTATAAAACGTTTGGAACAACAAGATGGTTTTTCCCACGGGTATTTTAATCTTTCATTATTCATGTCCCCGGGAAACATCTTTCAATGCTTGTTTTTCAGGGCTTATTACAGGATATGGAGAGTTTCATGAGCAAAGCCGCTAAAGACTTGTCCTCAATCACCAGAGGCGGTAATGGTAACGGTAACGGGAAAAGCGTCGTAATCGATTGCAACATAGATGAATTGTACTATGGTAAATTCAAAGCCGTACGCGACACCAGGATACCGATCGAGCGAAATAAGATCACAGCCTTCATTGGACCGTCGGGTTGCGGGAAAAGCACTGTTCTACGCTGCTTAAACCGGATGAACGACCTCGTTAGAGGCTTCCGCTTTGAAGGGCACGTTCATTTTCAGGGCGCTGACATTTATCATCCAAGCATAGATCCGGTAGCCGTCCGACGTTACATAGGCATGGTGTTCCAGCAGCCAAACCCTTTTGCTATGAGCATTTACCGAAACGTAGCTTTTGGTCTCAAACTTAACGGGTACAAGGGTAACCGGGAAGAACGCGTCGAACAGGCATTGAGGGCCGCAGCCCTGTGGGATGAGGTTAAAGACAAATTGCACACCAGCGCTCTTTCTCTATCCGGCGGCCAACAACAGCGCCTTTGTATCGCCAGGGCGATTGCCTCACGGCCGGAGGTGCTCCTGATGGACGAACCCTGTTCGGCCTTGGATCCTATTGCGACTCGAAGGATCGAAGAGCTTATGCTCGAACTGAAAGAGAGTTACACCATCGCCATTGTTACCCACAATTTGCAGCAAGCTCAACGTGTAGCCGACAAGACCGGATTTTTATACGTCGACACTACACAGGGAGGGAGAACGGGTTATTTGGTCGAATTTGGCTTAACCAAACAGCTTTTTGAAGACCCAAAGGAGAAACACACTCAGGATTATATCCATGGAAGATTCAGTTGACAGGCGCCAGGACCCTCATTAGAATCGACGCGTCTTACCTCTCCTGTGAGCCAGAAAGTTAACGTGAAGACTAAGGATCCGCGAATCATAATTTTCTCTGGAAAGGGCGGAGTAGGCAAAACTACTGTGTCTGCCGCCACAGCGTCATTGTGCGCAGCTCAGGGATTTGACACAATTGTAATTTCAATTGATATAGCCCACAGTCTCTCAGACGCATTTCAGTTGCACTCAGACCTGCACAATCACAATCGGGGAAAGCCTCTCAAGATATGTGAACACCTCTGGATGCAGGAGGTGGATATTCAGGAGGAGCTTGATCACCACTGGAAAGAAGTTTCGAGTTATCTTGCAGCCTTGTTGGGTTCAAGTGGCATGACGGAAGTATTGGCGGCGGAGTTGGCGATAATCCCTGGAATGGAAGATGTAATTAGTCTCCTATATATCAATCAATACTTCATAAAGAAAACCTATGATGTGATTATTGTCGACTGCCCGCCTACGGGTGAATCCCTCCGGTTCATCGGTATGCCCTCCACCTTGGAGTGGTATATAAATAAGATATTCAAATGGCAGCGCAACCTGTTCAGAGTGGTACGGCCAATAGCGAACAAATTGGTGGATGCCCCGATCCCTGAAGACTCCTATTTTGGAGCCATCCATGATTTGTTCCTCAAACTGGAAGGAGTGGACAAGATTCTCTTGAATCGCGAGATCACTTCCATCAGGCTGGTTACCAATGCGGAAAAGATGGTCATCAGAGAGACCCAAAGAGCTTTTATGTACTTCTGCCTTTATGGATTAGTCGTTGATGCGATTATCGTTAACCGCCTGTTCCCAATGTCCCTGGAAAATGGATATTTAAAAGACTGGCTCACGGCTCAAAAAAAGAACCTGAATCAGATTCAGGAAATATTTGATCCGATCCCGATCCGGACCATAAACATCCTTAAAGAAGAAGTCATCGGTCTTGAGAAATTGTCTGAAATGGGACGGCTCATATATGGCAATGAAGATCCTTCTAAGATTCTCCACCAAGAAACGCTTTACGAAATAGTGGAAAACAGCGATAGTTACTTTCTGAACATGAAGCTTCCCTTCGTGCAAAAGGACTACGTTGACCTTTTCAAAGAAAAAGAAGATCTCGTAGTTCGCATAGGATCTTTCAAGCGCCATGTCTTCCTGCCGAGAGCGCTTTTGAATCGGAAACCGACCCAGGCAAAACTCGAAAACAACGTGCTTTCCATCAAATTTGCCAAATAAACTTCAAAGAGGTGGAGACAATGAATTTGTTATGGGCTTTATTAAGGACTGCGGGAATTGC
>JARLHM010000115.1 GCA_031292235.1 Syntrophaceae bacterium
CCGAGGTTTTTACCTGAAGATGCGCTGCCGCCACTTATTTCTATGGCGTCTATCCCGTCATCGGCCAAACGTTTACCTATTTGCAAAGATTCTTCAATTTCCAAACCGTTTTCGACGAAATCAGCGCCATTAAGTTTAATCATAAGGGTCATGTCATCGCCTATCGCAGCGCGGACAGCCTCCATTGTCTCAGCAAGAAAGCGGTAACGCTTGGTCGGATTTCCACCGTAGCTATCGCCTCTTGTGTTCCAGCATGGGGCTAGAAACTGGTTGATCCCGTAACCATGAGCGGCGTGCAGTTGAACACCGTCAAATCCCGCTTGTTTGAGTCGTCTAGCGGCATTTGCGTATGCTAGTATCAGTTCAAGAATTTCATTCTTAGTAACTACCTTCACTGGGTGTTTGACAGTGGGATCGGACACCTCGGATGGGGCCCAAATCTCTTCGTCTTGGGTGAACAGCTTGGGATTGGCTCTGAACCCGGTGTGAACAATTTGGCCGACTACCTTGCCGTCTGCCGCGTGTATCGTGTCCGCCATTTTTTTGAGGCCAGTTACTTGTGAGTCGTCGTAGTTTCCGATCATGAAGGGCAACTGGATCCCATTTGGGAGGATGTATTGATAGCCGGTGATAATGAGGCCGACGCCGCCCTGGGCAAGACGACCATAGAGATCCAGAGTAAAATCAGTTACAAAGCCTTTTGCGTCGCCAGTTCCTGTCCATGTGGCGGACCTGACGGCCCTGTTGCTCAGTTCAATTGAGTTTATACATGTATTATCGAATAGTTGAGGCATAGAAATGACCCCCGAGAGTCCAAAGTTGACAAAGTTACATGAGGAATGTGAGCAATCAAGAGATTAAGCATGCTCTTGAATTGTCTAGACTATCTCCTAGTCCAGCCTTACGAACCAGCTCGCCGCTTTATTCAAAGACAGACAACGACGGCCCATTTTTAATATTGGGTGACGGGGCAGGACGGGGAAACGTCGCTCCGTCAACCGTCGAAACAGACAATACGGGAAGCTGCTTAAGATAAAGATGTCAAATAAAATAGTCCCGCGTTTTCATTAACCAATGACTACGAGAACATCGTCAACTTGGTAGGATTCTCCGACTTTTGCTTTGATTTCTTTTACAGTTCCGCTTGCGACCGCAACTACAGGAAGCTCCATCTTCATGGCTTCTATGACAACGAGTTCAGCGTCTTCCTGAACCGCGTCACCTACCTTAACCATTATGTTTATGACTTTTCCGTTCATAGGCATAGTAACTTCGGCCATGTCCACAACCTCCAAGACGTTATTTTTTGTTTTTCAGACTTAAGGGGATTTTTTGAAAAAATGCCCTGAAGAACGTTCAAGAAATTTATAAAAGCAGTATACGATTACACTCTAGCAAATTGCAAAGGCAAACCTGCCCGAGAACTCCCTACCGATAAAAAACGCAGCCGCATGATGGATGGAAATTTCGGGTTTAATACGAAACCAGTCATCGAAATATCAAAACCACCCTAATCGCGAGCCTGGGGATAAGGAATACGGTTAAAACGGCGCCTAATGGGGCTCGACAGAAGGCTGACAGAGTTCCATAAGTATCCCGTGAGTCGCTTTTGGATGCATGAACGCTACTGACATTCCATGCGCGCCCTGCCTCGGTGTTTCGTCTATTAGTTTTATGCCTTTTGCTTTAAGTTCGGCTATCGCCTCGTTAATGTCATCAACTTCGTAGGCTATGTGGTGGATTCCCTCTCCGTTTTTGTCTACGAATTTCTTTATAGCGGAAGCGCCCGAGACATCCTGGAGGAGTTCGACGGAACTGTCACCTATAGGAATAAAAGCAATCTTCATTCCATTAAAGTCTTCCGTGTGTGTAACTTCCAGTGGGAGACTGTCAGTGAAAAACTTCATAGCTGTTTCCAGGTCTTGTACTGCTACTCCAAGATGGGCGATTCTCTTAATTTTCATATGAACCTCGGATTCTCAGGCGCTTTTTTCGGCCCCAAGTACAAATCACGATTTAGTCGAAGCTGTAGTTGATGCGCTCGACGTGGTCGATGAGTTCGTAGTGTCAGCGCACGTCGACTTACTTGGTGGATTGCTGGATGGGCTACTGGTTTTGCCGGCCGCCGCCGCTGAGCTACGATTCCCGTAATCGGTCACGTACCATCCTGACCCTTTAAGCACGAAAGTAGACTGTGATATCAATTTTCTTGCTGTTCCCCCACATTCGGAGCAATTCTCAATTGGGTCATCCGATATTCTCTGCCAAGCTTCAAATTCTTTCCCGCATTTTTCGCACCGGTATTCATAAATCGGCATAATCAGAAAACCTCCTGATGTATCTTCTAATCTACATTAATTCAGACGTTAAATTCTCAATCCGGATTCATAAAGACTGAACAAATTGTCCATATTTTCGACACCGCTAAGCATTTCTCTAGTGATATCGTGGACGAGTTCCTCTTCTTTTTCCCGCTCATTTTGGGGTCCGCAGAAATCAATTTCAAACTTCCTAAACCTGACAATATGAACGAGTTCGTGTGTAAGCACAAAAAGCCCCAGAGTCCAAAGATCATGACGCTGAGGTCTAAGTAGGGCCCTCAATATTGCTGGGTCTTGAAGTAGTATCCCGTAATAATTCGGTTTATGCTCCGGATGTTGGAGCTTGCCCCTTTTTTGGGACCCGAAACGAACGGTTTGAGCGAAAACATTTGTGTCACGCAAACAGCTCGATGCCTCTTTCCATGTTATCAGCGAATATGGATTTTTTACCCAGTCATCAGAGGCTAAGTTGAAATAACGCAAGACAAGACCTTCGGCCAAGCGGGCCGCCCTGTCTACGATAGAGCGATCAGACTCGGTAAACAAGCCTTCTATGGTCATTTCAACTTTACCTACTTGTTCTTGTGCCGCTGCTTAGCGCGAAGCTTTTTATGTTTATGCTTGCGCATCTTCTTCCTTCTTTTCTTAATAATGCTACCCATTTTGACCTCACCAGATTTCAAAATAGTACAACTACCACTTCATCGCGCCACTGTCAACAACACATTATTTCGACGAAATCCTGGGCCAAAATAATTCTTAACGCGCAATAAACAGATAAACTGTAAATGCCGTTTGTCAAGTACGGGAAGAAATAAAGTCTAGGCGCATACCATGTAGGAAATGGCAAGTTCAGAATTACAGGGGTTTACTCTATTTAGTCTGGACAAATTCTGTTTTAATATTGGATTTGATTTGAGACAATCCGACATGAAGCATACAGGAATGCTTTGGTATGAAAATGGAGAATTATCTTGACATCAATAGTAAAGTTAATTAACCATTGATGTAGAGATTCTTCTTAGTCCAATGGTTTTATACGAGGATGACACATGCGAATTACTACAACCAGTCGATATGGTGTACGCGCCCTGTTTGACGTGTCCTACCATGGCGGAGGAGAGCCTACTCAAATTAAGGACATTTCACGACGCCAGAAAATTTCCCAGCGTTATCTAGAACAAATTTTTAATAAACTTCTTAAAGCCGGGCTCCTGAAGAGCAGGAGAGGCCCGCGCGGTGGATACATGCTAGCCAAGGACTCGTCGGAAATCAGTGTCGGCGACATCATTCAGGCGGCGCAGGGTCCAATTGTGCCGGTTCGGTGTCTGGGGGAAGATGAATGCAAACGCGGCAATTGCGACGTTTGCCAGGGTTGCGTAACACGGCATGTATGGAAACAGACCCAAAAAATACTGATAGATTATTACAATTCAGTCACAATCGCTGATCTTTGCGCGACAGCGCGCAAAGAAGGACTTTCACGGGAATTGGATCACAAATACATGTACTTTATTTAGTGTCATCGACAAAATTTAAGTCTGAGCGAATAAATGCGAAACGGTCCCACTATATTAGATTGTGTAGGAAAGACCCCTATGGTTCGACTAGGGGGCGCTGAACTAGAGAAAAAGGCCCAGATCTGGGCCAAACTGGAACTTCTTAATCCCGGCGGGTCGCTCAAAGACCGTATGTGCCTAAACATTATCCATTCAATGGAAAGGGATGGTCTCCTGGGACAAGGGGGCCGGCTCGTTGAGGCTTCATGCGGGAATACAGCCATCAGCCTGGCCGCGATTGCAGCGGCCAAGGGATATGCGCTGACACTCGTAATGCCGGAAACCGTACATCATGCGAGGGTGCAACTCCTGGCGGCTTACGGAGCGGAAATAGTCTTCACTCCGACTTCAGCGGGAATGAGAGGAGCAATTGATAAGGCCCACGAAATATCGAGAAATGGGCATAACTGCAGGATGTTGAATCAATTCGAGAACCCAGCGAACCCGGAGGCTCATAGGCTAACCACGGCAGTTGAAATTCTCAAGGAACTCAAGCGACCGCCGGATGTATTTGTTATGGGTGTCGGCACTGGTGGGACGATCACGGGGGTAGGGGAGGCGCTTAGGAAAAGGAACAAGGATGTCAGGATAGTAGCTGTTGAGCCAGCGGAGTCGGCAGTCTTGTGTGGGGGTAACCCCGGGCCTCATAACTTTGCGGGAATCGGAGCTGGTTTTGTACCGAAAAATTTGAATGTAAGCTTGATCGACGAAGTCGTTAGGGTGGGACACGACCAGGCGGAGGAAGCGGTCAGGACCCTTGCGATCCGTTACGGTATCTACGCCGGACTGTCTTCAGGCGCCGCCTATAGCGCCGCATTGGAGCAGGCGTCAAAATTCGGACCGGAGAAAATTGTCGTCACCATAATTTGTGACGCGGGGGAGAGGTATGTATCATTCTTCTAGCCGAGTAGTATGATTTAGGCTGACTAACCGAAAACGGCATGCCGGTCAATTCAACCATTTGCTTGGTCCCGCCTTTTATAAGATCACTTTGAATTTTGATCTAAGTCATTTACAATGTATCATTTAAGATTCTTGGAAAGCTTTTACTAGACACGATCACCATATTGGAATATTTTCCCTTGGCCCTGTCTAATTGGAGGTCACGATGGCTTTGTTCGCAAGACTAGTTTCATTTTTTCTTGTAGTTTTGTTTGTCCAGTCCGGACTTGCGCTGGGTTCAACGGCGGACACCGTAGCGGGGACGACGCCGGCTCCGGCTTCCACCAATATGGTCATCGCCAAGGCTGAACCAGATTCCGGAAAGAAAAAGAGCGCCTCCGAAAAGGTGTGGAGAAGCCAGGAATTGAGTCTTTTAGCCATAGGGCTGGGTGTGGGAGATGTAGATGGTGACGGGAAAAACGAGATCGTCGTAGCAAGTCCTTCTACCGTATATCTCTATCGCTTTTCTGAAAATACGTTGTCTCTCTTAACGGAATATTCCGCCGGCAGTCTTGAAATAAAAGCTATAGATGTAGCCAAGATACGGAAGGATGGGCCGGCGAGGGTCTACGTCACAGCCCAGAACAGGGGCTCAGTGGCTTCATTTGTGCTGGAATATAAGGACGGCAAGCTTGTCCCGGTAATAGAAAACGTGGGTTACTTCCTTAGGGTGATCGATTACCCCACGCATGGACCTATTTTGCTCGGCCAGAGAAAGGGGCTTTCTCAGATGTATGATGGCCCTTTATACCGAATGGAGGACAAAGGCTCCTCGCTAGAGGCAGGCGATCGGTTCGGTGTACCATTAAAGATACCACTTTTTGGTTTTACCATCGGAGACTTTGAGGGTAAGCGAAAACCCTTGATTGCGGTCTACGACAAGAGCGATCATTTGAGGATCTACAATCCTGATGGTAAGCGATTATATGTCTCCAAAGATTATTATGGAGGTTCTGACATAGTCTTGAGGTGGTATGGCCCTGAGGAGTTAAGAGACAGGGCGAGAGACCTTTCCACGGAGCAGGTTTATGTCAGGCCTCGGATCCACTGGTGGCGCCCTACCCCTGGCGCGCCGGCTCAAGTTTTATGTATTTCCCACAGTTCTGGGACCATGAGGATGCTTTCAAGGACCAAGATGTTCGAGGAGGGGCGAATCATGGGACTTATGTGGAATGGTGACGCATTGGAGCAGCGATGGAGCACGCCAAAAGCCCAGGGCATGATAGTTGATTTCTCTATTGATTCATTATCAGGTCTTTCTGGTGAAAGACTAATAGTCCTGGAACGGAAAAAGACGGACTGGCTGGCCTACCTGCTATCACGAAGCCAAATAAAGATTTATGACCTACAACAGTTGGTGTCTGAGGGGTCGACGGGTGAACGGAATGAATCCGAAAAGTAATGGGTCCCCAAAACAATTTGGAACTTGACCTGCCTGAATCGACAATCCTTAGTTATGTCCCAAGGCCGGCGCGCATGTCGTTGTACCTTCCAGCTTGTTGTAGCAATTGTTTCTCAATTCCGGTGAAAGTTCCGTCAATTGTGATTTGATACCTTTATGGATCTTATTCTTGAAATCATAATAATGTTCAGCGACTATCAATGAAACAATGAATCTGTCGAAACGTGTCGGGAAGTTCCAGAGCGCCTTAAAGAAATATTTCCAGAACAGTCCTTTTGTGGGGTACAGCACTCCATTTCTAAATATTGTTATGGCCGCGGCCCTTAGTTCCCATAAATATGGGGCCTTAAAAGGTTTTTTATATCGAGGCGGGTCCATTTCGGCGAAGAGAAGATAAGCTCTTGTCATATAGGTCTCAGGTTTATACAACGTGTCGTAAACAGCTATGAATTCGTTAGCTATCTCTTCGAGCGGTCTGGTAGGTATGAAGTTAACCAGACCGGTCTGGTTACTCATATGCTCTTCCTTCATTTCCAATAGCCGATTCTCCGATTTAAGCCGGACGCAGAGGTCAGTGCCGGGCCCTGCTTGAAGAAGAGTAGTGAATAATTCCGGAATATGGTTCTTTTCGGCGAAGCTGATCAAACGCTCGCCAGCTCCTTTGGTTTCTTGATCAAACCCTAGGATCGCGCCGGCAATTACCTGGAACCCTGCTTTTGAAATTTTCCTGCATACCTGATTTAAGTCGATGTTGGTATTCTGCAGTTTTCCGGCATCCTTGAGACAGGCTTCATCCGGGGTTTCAATACCTACGAAGACCCGATTAAAACCTGCCACATACATGTCTTCCATCAGCTTTTCGTCTGCGGCCAAGTTTACGGACGCCTGGGTGTAAAAGTTGAAAGGCCTGTTTCTAGCTTCCATCCAGGGTATTAGTTGTTTCAGTAAGGCTTTCGTCTTCTGAATGCTGCCGATGAAATTGTCATCAACAAAGAAAACAAGCCGTCGCCATCCGAGTTTATCAAGGAGTTCCAGTTCCTGAATAATCTGTTCAGGGTTTTTGGCGCGTACTTTTCGACCTAACATCATAGTTACATCGCAAAATTCGCACTTGAACGGACAACCTCTGGTGAACTGAACCTCCATGTCTACGTAGGCGTTCATGTCAAGCAAATCGAACCTTGGAACAGGGCTTTTGGTCATGTCGGCCCGTTCGTCTGATTGTATGATATGTCCGAAATCCTTTGTCTTTAGACATGTAAGAATTTCGCTTATGAGGACTTCAGCTTCGCCCTTCACGACGAGATCAGCGCCCGCTTCGAAAGCCTGTTCAGGAACGTGAAAAGACCATGGTCCACCCACTACTACAGTCTTACCGCGCTTTTTAGCCTCTTTGATGACTTCCACTATACCTTTTTGTTGAACAGTCATTCCTGAGATGAGAATCAAGTCTGATCGGTCCCACTGAGACTCGGATATGTCCTGAAAGACCATGTCAACCAACTCTACATTCCAGTCATCTGGGAGCAGAGAAGCGAGGGTTAAGAGCCCGAGTGGAGGAAGTAGGCCCCTTTTACCGGTCATTTTCAGGACTTTGTCGAATGACCAGAATGTTTGTGAATAAACAGGATTGACTAGAAGGCTTTGCATAGGTACATCCAAAAAAAGACTTTACTTAAAATTAACAAAATTATTTGGAGTCGGCAACCCATAACTCATATGTCCATTCGGCGTATGAGAATAATGTGCGTCTAGATGGCTAATGAATCAAGGAAATTATCCTTGACACAGGCGCGAGCCTCATTAATAATCCCTCGCAAGTCGGCTTTGGTTGGAATGCGGATTAGGCTTCCTTAATTTACGTGAATGACTAGAAATTGGATTTGCTGTTGATTCTAGTCAATCTGCCCGGTTCAAGGTAAAGCGTGTCTCTATAAATCAATAAACCACCTTCGTTTGGAAACCCTAATGTCTGCCGTTCAAAACATTTACGAGATAAAAGATTACAGAAATCGGATTCCTCTACCCAATTCCGTAAGTTTTAGCGTGGATGTGCGTGAGACGAACATTCACGTTCAAGCGAAGGCTGATCTTTCCGCAAAAGCTAAAGAAGCAGTTTTCCGTTACCGTTATCAAATAGAAGAATACCTCAGGCAGCATCCAGCCTTAAGGGAAACTCAGACCCCAATCCAAATCTACTCATCGGCCCCGGAAATAGTTCGTTACTGCGATCTGGCAAGCCGAAACACGGGTGTCGCCCCCATGAGTTGCATGAGCGGCGCGATGGCGGATTTTGTTGGCCGGGATCTGGAGTCAGCGTCCGATACTGTAATTGTTTCCAGCGGAGCTGATTCCTTTATTCATTCCAGTAATCCTCTGGATGTCTATCTCCATTCCCAGGGTTCACCTTTTCACGACCGTCTGGTCTTGAGACTCGACAAATTCAAGAATGTTTTTGGGATATCAACGTATGTTCCTGGTCGAGGAATACATGCTGTAACGGTGTTGTCGCGGTCCGCAGGTTGGGCGGCGTCTTTTGCCAAGGACCTTGGAATGAGACTGGTTTCGGGTGAATCGCTCAAATCTGCGCTGAACAGGGCCGAAGCCTATTCTGATGTAGGGGGACTGGTGATTATAGCTGGTTCCAAGATCGTGGTGGGAGGGGCTTTTTCTCTTGTGTCGGTAAAAGAAGATCGACACGAAACTGAGTCCTGAGGTTATTCTCAATGAGGATTGGGGTTTTGTCCGACACCCACATGAAGTCTCCGGACAAGGTGTTGAACCACATACTGGACAACGTATTTAAAGACGCAAACATGATTTTGCACGCGGGAGATATAGTTACAGCTAGAGTCTTGGACCGTTTGGAAGAAAGAAAGGCCCTTGCGGTTTGTGGTAATATGGATGATTACGAAATTGTCGAAGCCCTTCCTCAAGTCAGAATAATCGAGGCTGAAAATAAAAGAATTGGTCTCATACATGGGTGGGGTTCAAAACAGGGTTTGCAAGAACGGATTTTATCCAGATTTGAAGAAGATCCTCCTGATCTGGTAGTTTATGGTCATTCGCACGTTCCCTTTTTTGGGAAAGTGAAAGGCGTTTTGATGTTCAACCCTGGTTCAGCTTCCCACAATATATATTTCGATGAATGTACGGTAGGTATTTTAGAAATTCTGGGATCGGAATTCAAAGCGGAAATTATAAATATACCAAACTAGCGCTGGAAAAAGTTTTTAAAGAAATGGTATTTGGTGTATTTTAAACGTTTAACAAGAATGAAAAACAGTTTTTAAAAAAGTTGTAGGGCCGTAAGTGGCTTGACGATACAGAGTAAAATAAGATGGAACGAATTTGGGCCCCGTGGCGGATTGACTACATTCTAGGGAAAGAGAAAGAAGCCGGCTGTATTTTTTGTGACAAGCCCCAATCTGATTTGGATGAGGACAACCTGATAGTCCACAGGTCTTTGGGCGCGTATACTATAATGAATAAATATCCGTACAATAACGGCCACTTGCTGGTCGTCCCATACCGGCATGTCGCTGAGATATGTGACCTTGATGTTGAGGAAAACAGTTTTTTGATTCAGGAAGTTTGTAAAGCTATTCAGGCTTTGAAGAAGGTTATGAGGCCGGATGGTTTTAACATTGGAATAAATCTGGGTATAATCGCCGGCGCAGGGATAGCTGAACATGTTCATTATCACATTGTTCCTCGATGGGCAGGCGACACAAACATGATGCCGGTACTGGCGGATGTTCGAATAATCCCTGAACATTTGAGGCAGACACGCGAAAAACTTGATCAAGCGTTCAAAAAACTTTTTTCAGTGAAACAGGAACAGGAGTTGTCATGAGACTAATAAAAAGGCTGATTGAGCTGGCCTTCGTCATACTTATCATTTCGTTGTTCATGAAAAACAAGGATATTGAACTCAGCATAAATTATTTCGGACTAAAAGAGCCCATAAGACTTGCATTCTGGGAGCTGGTAACTATTTGCGTATCCCTTGGAATAATCATAGCAGCGTTAGGTGACTTTATAACTCAACTGAAATGGGTCGGGGAACGCCGTCGTATGATCAAGACGGACAGGGGACATCACGACGAGGTAAAAGGTCTCAACAAGAGAATTAGTGATTTAGAATCCGAGAATCAGCGACTGCAGAATGATTTGGAGCAAAAGAATTCAAAAATAGCGGAATTGGAACATTCGTCGAACGAGATCCACTCCAACGCCTCTGCCGGTTTTTCATCTGAAGCTTAAGATATTTAAGTTCCCTCTCACTAAGGATGGCAAATAGCGTGTTCTTCGTGATGATGTACGCCTAAGTGGGCCGCTGAAGCGGCGGTCCCTTTGGGTGTGAATTCCGGATTGGCCTTTAAAAGAGTGGCGTTAGGCTCTGGACATTGACTATGGAAATCATTCGCGTTCGCGAAAAAATCTTTCAGACTTTTACTAAACCATCAGTAGCTCTGGGTAATTTTGACGGGGTCCATTTAGGACACCAGGAAATTCTGAAGAGAACCGTGGATACCGCTCACAGAAAGGGGCGGGAAGCTGTAGTTTACACATTTGATCCTCACCCCCGATTGGTCTTGAACCAGGCTCCGGAAATTCCGCAAATCACAACTGCTGAAGAAAAGGCGGATCTACTGGAGTCTCTCGGTATTGACGTCCTGGTGCTTGCGGAATTTACAAAAGAATTTGCCCGTCAAACCCCGGAAGATTTTGTCGAGAATACGCTCGTCGAAGAATTGGCAATCAGGAATCTGTTTGTAGGCGAGAACTATCGGTTCGGCATTGGCAGGTCCGGCACTCCGGCGCAATTAAAGAGGATGGGACAGGAGCGGGGTTTTTCGGTTCATGTTGTGCCTTCGGTTAAAGTCAGGGGGGAGGTTGTCTCTTCCACGTTGATCCGCAAACTTCTTTTGAGTGGCAGGATCTCCGAAGCCAACGAGATGTTGGGACGGCCGTTTTTTGTTCAAGGCAATGTCATCCACGGACACAGCAGGGGCAAGGGATTGGGCTACCCTACCGCAAACATAAAACCGGACAGAAAATTGAGACCTCCTGATGGTGTCTACGCTGTATTTTGCCAATTCCAAAACCGGGTCTATCAAGCGGTCATGAACATCGGAAAGAATCCTACATTTCATGATCGAAAGACTTCATTTGAAGCCCACCTACTAGACTTCTCAGATGAACTTTACGGGTCTACCATCAAGCTTTTCTTCATCGAACGATTGAGGCCTGAACGCACATTCGGTTCAGTTGACGAACTGAAATCGCAGATCGCCAGGGATGTGGAGAAGGCCCGTTCCCTACTCAACCACCATTCCGACAACGTGAAATTATTGGTACGACAGTCTTGATAATTCCAAGAAGCCCTGTCTCGTTGGGGCTCATTAATTGAAGACACAGGACCGGTCGCATATATAAACCGACCCTGTCCTGTGTCTGGTCCTTGGTATAGAAGGCTTTCATGCCATTTCACTTAATGGTCATGATAGGGTACCGTCCGCAAGCCAGCGTTAATTTGCGAATTGGAACGGGACTTGGCATAAGCCCTCTATTCTTTAGCTGGTTCCTTTTGGGTGGCGCAATTGGCTTATTTTTTGAAGAAAGCCTCTTTTGCCGCTGTCAGAGTGTTTTTCATGAGCATTGCGATGGTCATTGGCCCGACTCCGCCAGGAACAGGGGTGATAGCGGCTGCTTTTTCCTTAACTTCGTCAAACGCAACGTCTCCGACCAATTTGAATCCCTTTTCGGTTCCTGGGGCGTCTACTCTGTTAATGCCAACGTCGATTACAACAGCGCCTTCTTTTACCATATCCGCTTTCACGTATTCAGGACGGCCAATAGCGCCGATAACTATATCAGCCGCGGCGCAACGCTCCTTGAGGTTTTTGGTTTTTGTATGACACATGGTGACGGTAGCGTTCATATCCCTCTGGTCGAGCATGTTGGAAAGTGGTCTACCTACGATATTGCTTCTTCCGAGGATGACGACATCTTTGCCTGCGGTTTCAAATCCGCCCCTTTTTATGAGTTCGATGACGCCGGCTGGCGTGCAGGGAAGGAATCTTACTTCACCAATGCTGATAAGCCCCACGTTAAATGGGTGGAAACAATCGACGTCTTTTTCCGGCAGTATTGCACGCAAGATTTTGGTTTCAGGGATATGTTTGGGCAAAGGCAACTGACAGAGAATGCCGTGAACGGTTTTGTCGTTGTTATAGCCTTCGATGACTTTAAGCAATTCTTCTGTGGTGGTAGTCGCAGGGAGTCTGGTTTCGAGGGACTTGATCCCTATATACTCGCATGCCTTTTTCTTATTAAGCACATACACCTTTGAAGCAGGGTCCTCACCGACCAGTATAACGGAGAGACATGGTTCCATACCCTGAGCTTTAAGTTTGACGACTTCTTCCTTCATCTCGTCCTTTAGTTGTTTAGAGACTTCATTGCCGCTAATAATCTTGGCTGACATGCGATCCTCCTTGGAGTTTTTTAGCTTATATGGTCGTTGCGGGCCGTGTTAGCCACCACACGGCCTATAATTATCGGGTCAAGAAAACACTCTTGCTGAATTATTGTCTGCCGCTTAGGACAAGGATAGACGATGATAAAGCGTTCCCTAAATAAACTTAAGCTAACCTGGAAATATATACCATCCAACCGGGATGTGTGTCCGCTATTTTCCCGAATTACTTTCGATAGTGGAAGCTATTTTTTCAATTGCCGGGAATAGAGCCGGGTCATCGAGCGAAGGTGGGCGGTTTTCGAGATCCGCTCGGGCAATTTCCTCGGAGAATGGTATAATACCAATTAACGGAATTTCCCCCAAATGTTCTTTTAGGAATGTTTCCTGCTCCGGGTTACGTACTTTGCTTCCCACAGCGGCGACCCTGGTCAGTCCTATATCCTGAGTGAGACTACGCACTTTTACTGCGGTTTCTATGCTCCTTTGACCGGGTTCTACAACTATGATAAGACGATCCACACCTTGCGCTGTTCCGCGGCCTAAATGCTCAATACCAGCCTCCATGTCCATAATAACGACATCCTTTTCATAGAGCACCAAATGGCTGATCAGCGCTTTTAGCAGAACGCTTTCCGGGCATATACAGCCCCCGCCGCCCTTTTTCACGGTACCCATTATAAGCAGTCTTACGCCATCTTTTTCGCGCCCAAGAGCTTCCGGTAAATCGTCCACCTTAGGGTTCATCTTGAAGAATCCCCCGACGGTCCCCTTTTTGCTCTCAGTACGTTCGTAAATAAGATCTTCCATTTTGGCGATAGGGGTTATTCCGGATGTGTCAATACCCAGAGCAGACCCAAGGTTTGCGTCCGGATCAGCGTCAACGGCCAAGACCCGAAAACCCTTTCTTGCCCAGTACCGGGCCAGTAGGCTGCTCAAAGTGGTTTTGCCTACTCCTCCTTTACCTGACACAGCAATTTTCATGGTAACCTCAAAGTCAATTCGAGAAAATCAGACAATTCTGAAAATAAAAATCGACATAATTGTGATTTATCGTTTGGCGCGTCTCATCAATTCCAGGACGGCCATCTGCGCTGCGACCGCCATATCTTCAGCGCTAAAATAGAGCCCAGCCGTCTCGTCAAACAACACACTTGCCTCTGGAGGGAATTCGTCGTCCCCTTTCCAGACCACACAAGTAATCGGAACAAAAGGGAAATATGGAAGCTCGATGGCGGCGTCGCCACTGTCAAGGCGCTTTCCATTAAGGGTTTGGCCGGCTTCTATCATCGGAGAAGGATCCTGGCCAAAGACGGCTATCAGAATCTCTTTTGTTCGTCGATTGAAAGCCGGTTCATAAAACGCCCCATCCTTGAATTCTCGAAAATGTTTAAGCTTTCCTGTTGGTTTGCTACCTTCAGCGGAATTCAAATAATGCATACAGAGTATGGATAGCCAGATGGGAGCTTCCTCACCGGTTTCGGATATTGTGAATTCTTTGGACTCAAGATTCAAAAGGATGTTCACGTTCAGATGAGGCGTAACCAGATTTCCATCGCAAATTGTCGCCCCTGCCTTTTCGGCTATCCAACCGGGATCTTTCCTGGAGAATTTTTCAAGCCCAATCGCCAGGGCTCTCTCATAGTTGTCCTGTTTGGGTAAATCTAATCTATTAACATCTTTGACTGTCAACATTTTTAGGACCTATAATGACTATTGGGACGCGCCCTTAAAGATTGGGACCGCGCCGCGTCCTCGTCCCCGGATTTAAGGCTGGACGGACCAATCGTAAGTTCACCTGGTTAGATTGTAATACGTCGAACCGACACTACATGACTCACAGCTTGAAGGTCATTCAGAACGTCATCCCCAGCTTTAGTGTCAGTTGTCAGAAAGAGCAGCGCTTCTCCTCCAGGCGCATAACGCGCGAATTGGAAATGGGAAATATTAATTCCATGATTTCCCAACGTGGCCCCAACCTGACCTATGAGTCCCGGTTTGTCCATTCCGTGGATTAATAGCAACTCTCCTGACACGTCGAATTCTCCGCGGAAATGCCCATACCTTACCATTCGTGGTTCAGATTTGCCGAAAAGAGTTCCCTCGACGACGTGCTCGCGATTCTGGGTGACAACTTTGAAGCGCAACAAGGAAATGAAATTTTCTGATCGGCTCACTTTTGTCTCAGAGACGAGTATGCCTCTTTCCTCAGCCACCATTGGAGCATTTACCTGATTGACATCATCCATCATTATAGGTGTGAGCAGCCCGGTCAGGAAACAAGTCGTAATTGGTTTAAGCTCCATGTCAAGCACAGCGCCGGAATACTGCGCTTCAACTGTTTTAATTCCGGTCTGAACCAAGGCGCCCAGGAATAGGCCTAAGCGTTGCCCCAGTTCCAGGTAAGGTTTGAGATTTTCAAGAGCTTCACCGGAGACAGCGGGCGCGTTAACAGCATTTTGAATAGTACCGTCCAGAAGATAGTCCCTGATTTGATTCGCAACGGCGATAGCGACATTGTCCTGCGCTTCCCTAGTTGAAGCCCCCAAATGTGGGGTACATATGACTCGATCAAGTTGAATCAGCCGGGTCAGACCGGGAGGCTCCTTCATATATACATCGAGGGCCGCTCCTGCGACCTTGCCGGACTCAATGGCGTCCGCAAGATCTTCTTCGTTCACGACCGGGCCACGTGAACAGTTCACGATTCTGACGCCGTTCTTCATCTTTGCAATATTTTTAGCGTTTACCAAACCACGTGTTTCATCAGTAAGTGGAACATGAAAGGTAATAAGGTCCGATTCCTTGAAAACTTCATCTACCGAGCCAAGTTTGACACCCATTTGCTTTGCCTGGTCAACAGACAGAAATGGATCGTAGGCTATTACCTTCATTCCTAATCCCATGGCCCGGTCCGCCACAATGGCCCCAATTTTTCCGAGCCCGACAACCCCCAGGACCTTATTGAAAATTTCAGATCCGGAAAATTGCTTCTTTTCCCATTTCCCCTGCTTCATTGACGCGTTGGCTTGGGGTATGTTTCGGACCAGGGACATCATCATCGAGACAGTATGTTCCGCTGTGGTTACGCTGTTTCCACCGGGAGTATTCATGACAACAATGCCACGTTTGGACGCAGCGCGGATATCCACATTATCAAGGCCTGTCCCCGCGCGACCAACCACCTTCAGGTTATCGGCAGCCGCAATTACTTCTGCGGTTACCTTGGTGGCTCCACGAACTACCAAACCGTGGTATTCCGGGATAGTCGCGAGAAGTTCTTCGGGGCTTAAACCCACTTTTACATCAACTTCGATACCTGGCGCGTCTCTGAAAATTTGAACGCCCAATTCAGATAGATTGTCCGATACAAGAACTTTCACGAGGACATACCTCCCTTGTTATAAAATGTCTCAAAACAGTCAAAATGTTATTATACGCCAGCCTAAAGGTCAGACGCCCATTTTCAAGCATACGGCTTCTCCATAAATTAGGATTCCCGAATGCTGAATATGACCGTTCCGTTAGCGCGAATCTTCGGTTTAATGATAAGGATCGATGAGTCAGTCACGACGCTCCGCTTTTTTTTACCAATAACATTGGGACATGTCAAGAACCGGTCAAAATCCTGGAACCGTCAACTACAGTGAAATCAGCGGTTAAGCGTGTCCAAAGGTAGCCGCTACAATTAGGGCTATTATGGCGAGGCCCATAGGTATCAAAGGGGTTGGGAAAATCTGGGATGCCTGGATCATTCTTCCAAAATCGGTCGAGGATGCTGAGAACTCACGCGCTAGCCCAGCGGTTCCAATTTCCCGGTCAGGCGGTTCCGGATCAGGTTGTCGCCCGCAAGATGGGACGACCTCACTAGACGCTGCTTTTGGATTGGGAGCCTCTTCACAAATAATTATGGCTTCATCCAGCAAGTGAATTTCCAACAGATCTTTGTATTCGACCTGTTCAAAAATAGGCACGCCTTTTATGTCTTCCAACATTTTGATCTCAGAATCTGATCCCATAACTTTTCCACCACCTGTTCACGAGAATGATTCTATGTTTCGATTGAGGAAAATAGAATCGAGTCATTAAGTTAATAAATTATAATAAATTCTTGAAAAAAGTCACGGTTTATATTTATGTCGGAAATTATGGACCTCTCTTTAACCGTTCACAAATCAAATTTGTTGCGCTACGGCGCCTCTCATAGTACTTCTAAAAATTGTATTTTTGGGGCATTGTAAATCCAATGAATCGAAATGCTTATATGTGGTGTCAATATTGTTGACTATACTTACGAAACTTTGTGGAGGCCTTTATGGAAAAGAAAACACCTGACGTAAGAGATTCCATAACTGAGCTTATTGGAAATATCGGAACAATTGGTGTTTTTATGTTGGGTGAAATAAGGGTTTTCCTAAAAAATAGCTGGGGCGCATCTAGGGAAGAATTCTTCGCCGCTGTGGATAAGACGGCGACCAATTTAAAACGTTCAGGGAAAATGGCTGTTGGTGACATAGAGACGGCTTCGGCCAAAATCAAAGACGCTTGGGAGATACTGGATCGCGAAAGAAACCTGGATTGGGACAACTTCATAAATGATCTTAAACCAAAACTGAAAAAATTGGGGGCCCTTGGCAAGGATACCTTAGGGCTATGCCTGAATCAGGCAAAAGAACTTCTTGATAAAAAGTGGACGGCTTTTGGTAGAATAGGGGAGGAGCGCGTAAAGCAGGCGCAAGACCATTCAGATGAATTAACAGGGGTCTTGAAAACCCGTTTAGGGTCCTTACTTGAAACTGCCAGAAAAACAGGTAAGAAACTGGACCGGGCCCTGGACGCCGCTTGGAACGAGATGAAAAAAAAGGATTAAATGCCCTTTAGAATTTTTGTGGAAGGGCAGGATTTATATTATGATTGCAGAAATGAAAAAGGCCGGAGTGAAGAGTGGTAAACGTTCCCTGACGGTCGGATTGACTGGGGGCATAGCCAGCGGTAAGAGCGCTGTAAGCAATATCTTCAGAGACCATGGTATCCCGGTAATTTGCGCGGATGAACTGGCTCGGGAGGTTGTGAAACCCGGTTCGAACGGTCTGAAAGAAATAACGAATGTTTTCGGCGATTCGGTCATAAACCCCGATGGGGAGTTGAATAGACCTGAACTGGCGCGAATCGTTTTTTCCGACCCTGTCAAACGAAAAATTCTTGAGTCGATAATCCATCCCAGGGTTTCCCGCGAAAAGGAGCGTTTAGCAAAAGATTATATGCGGCAGGGCGCCAACATTGTAATAGTTGATGTGCCACTATTATTTGAAGCTGGGTGGGAAGCCGCTTTTGATCTTGTGATTCTCGTTTACGCCCCCAGAAAATTACAAAAGAAACGATTGCTACAAAGAGACAAAATATCTCCAGATGAAGCGTCATCAAGGCTAAGGGCTCAAATGGATATAGAATCCAAGAAGACGCTCGCCGACATAATAATCGACAATGGTGGTTCACTTGAAGAGACGGAGAAACAGGTGAGCAATATAATAGATAGGCTAAAGTCTGTTCTAGCGCAAAATGACAGGTCTTCTTCAGATTTGTAGTCATTTGTTTCCGCTTGGTTTATTTTTTGCCATGTCCTGAGTCGATATTGGGTTGGGTTTTGTGCCCTCTGGTTGAGAAAATGGTTTAACCTGGAACAGTAATTGGAATTACGAGGCAGACTAATGGAAAAACGATCTTGGAGCCAGATCAGTAAAGAGAAACTATCCGAAGAAATCAGCCGCCGAATGATCTGGGGCAAAAACTTGATGGCGGTAAGATTCGAAATTGCTCCTAATTCATCAATACCGATTCACGAGCATGAGTCCGAACAGCTTACAATGGTTCAAAACGGGCGGATAACCCTTCATTTCGCAGAACAGGCGGACATCACTCTTGGGCCCAACGAGATGCTGCTAATTCCTTCTATGGTTCCCCATTCCGCTTCTTCGGGGCCTGAAGGTTGTGAAATCATCGATTTGTTCTCGCCTATAAGGCAGGATTTTATTGACGGGACGGCCAGCTCTTTCGCTGAACCAAAGAAAACTTCCATTGATAAAAAAAACGAGTCGGAAAATACGCAAGAGATTTCAGAAAAGGAACCATATTCTGAGCTACATGGATTTCTAGCTGCCGCCGGGATCAGGGTCCCGATAGAGAAGCTGAGGAAATATCCTCTTGAAATCATTGCGCGATACGCTTATGAAAAGGAATGTGTCACGATGGGGCAGCTCAGGATTGTCATGGGTATTGATAAGAAGCAGGCCAAAGACATGCTCCGTACTTGGAAGCATGGGGATGATCATAGTGAATCGAGTTATAAACGGAACCTGGAGCGGATCGTAATTGTACCAAATGTCTTCCAGCAACGGCCTGAGGCTGCGACGCCAAAATCCACAGCCGCGAAAGAAGAAAATGGACGAGAAAAAAATCCTCAAGATTAAAGAAGCGATAAGAAGAAATTTTGATCAAAGCCCTGACCAATATGAAGCTTTTGAACAAAAACATGGTTTCTTCTCCGCTCTTAACTCGGCGCTTATCGATACGCTAGATGCGCATGGAAATCTTAAAGTCCTTGATATTGGATGTGGCACAGGCGCTAGTTCAAGACAAATATTGGCGGCAATCCCGGGATCTAAAGTCTGGGGATTGGATAATTCCTCCGCAATGCTAAAGATTGCGCAAAACAACAATCCTGACCCTTCAAGGCTAAGATTTATAGAAGGAGACGCCGGCGATTTAGTAAATTGCGTGAAAGCAAGAATGGATCTTGTTATATAC
>JARLHM010000116.1 GCA_031292235.1 Syntrophaceae bacterium
ACAGCCGGATGTGGATGCCTTCTGAAGAAAGGGTGTTTTGCGACGAACATCTCTACTCTGGCCCTGACGCCTTGTCCATAGGTCTTGGGCTCAGCCTCGTACAACCCCACCAATTGTACTCTTTCCAACACCTCGGGTCCATGAGGCGCGGATTTTATATCAGCAGTGAGGTCTTGCCCCGCCTGATGACGTCTCATGTGAGAACCGTCTTTCCACTTCAGGCTATTGGAGACGTCGTAGACCTTTTCCTGGACAACTACAAGGGAAGGGGAGCCATTTTTCCCGTCAGACGCATGTATTTCCTTAACTGAGACGTTTTTCATGTTCCTTATACCCAACGCACATAGCCAAGAACTAAATCTGCTGACAGGATATCTCGCGGCTGGAAGATTCGACTGATCCGTCAGTGATATTCGCCATTGAATCAATAAACACTGGGAAATGGATATCCAGTCCCCAAACTCACATTAATTTGTAGCAAACAGTGATAGCTCTCAGATTAGGGCCTGCAATTTCCAACAGGAATCACCGGCCGCCTGGTCAACATCTAACGTTAAGATCTCCAAACTGTTACCATTCGTGTCACGAAGCACTCTCTCAATTTTTAGGGTGAAACGATCCTGTTTTTCGTCGCAATTATCGGAGAGCACTTCGACTATTATCTGTTTGGTCTCATCTGTTAATATGGCCTGGCAGCCAGGGACAATATGAGGATAACGAGGGTTTCCTGAACGTGAATTTTTCTCCAACTTTTCTAGTTTGTTGACGCTCTTGAAACTGGGTTCCGTGCGACAATCTGTACAACTTTTACATCCTGACATGAAAGACTCCTCAGTCTTGAATTAGTGTTCTTTTATCAATAATTGGTCAAAATATCCAATAACTCTAGCCTGGCACGATTTGGACAAATAAACAAGCCGGTTTAACCCTAAACTCAATCAAAGAAAATAGTTTAAGGATTATGAGAAATTATGCGAATTTCATCTACTGAGCTGTTTTCAAATGCGTCTAATACGGCTCGAACGATTGAATTCTCCATCGCTTCCTTACGCATCGCCCGGTGCATGTCTGACTGCCCGTCAAGTGGCTCAGAGTATGGTTTTTCGGATAAAAGAGATGTTCTTTTGGAAAGCACAAGCACTCTGGTTTGAACAGGACCGAAAAGGTCCTCTATCACAGTCATCAGTTCGGGCTTTGTTTTAAGATAGGTTTCGAATTGTTCCTTATAAAAGCTCTTTGTAAATCCGATTTCAACTTCTTTAGGCCCGTAAGAAATGAGGGCGCCATGATCTAATATAGAAAGCATGAGGCCATCAAGACCACGTTTTCTAACGGTTTTCTTGAAGTTGTCCCAAACTTCGTCAGGGGATCCGACTGGCAGCGGGGTAATGTCTGTGATTTTAAAGTCATGTTCCTCTGTCTTGGGAACGCATGACGCGCCGATTGAGGGATATGAAGGCTTTTCTTGAATAATCGGAGGCCTCGGTTTGGCTGGTTCTGCTGGAGTGGTTTGGATCTTTGCCTGACCAGTTTGGCTTAATCCTACAGACGCAAGAGTATTGGAGCCTGACGGGAGAGAGTCAATCTTCTTGAGGAGACTGGACAAATCAACCAGTTTGGGGGCCATGCACATCTTAACCACTGTCATTTCGAGCGCGATCAGGGGGATTCCGGATCGTTTGATTTCGGCTTCGCTCTTTAGAAGAATGGAAAAAAGATTGCTTAGCTCCTCGTAGGTAGCTGTTTTAGCAATGTTTTTCAATGAGTCCAGTTCCGCCGTTCCAGTATCAACCAACTCAATTGCGGACGACCAGTCTTTACAATGCGCAACCAGGATCAGGTTTCTAAGGAAACGAATCAGATCAAGGGTAAACTGTTCAGTATCGTAACCTTCATCGAAGACCCTGTGGAGGGTTTCTAAAGCGGCGGAAGGATCGTGCTCTATTATTGCTTCAACAAGTTTAAAGAATCGGTCTCGAGAGCCTATGCCAAGAATACCCTGGACGCTGCTTACTTCAATTTTGCCGTCTCCAAAAGCGACAATCTGATCTAGCAAGCTCAATGCGTCGCGGAACGATCCTTGAGCTTCTCTAGCTATCATATCCAGAGACTCCGATGTTGCCTCTACGCCCTCTTTGGTCAATATGTTCGCCATACCCGTGGAAATGTCCTTGACTGGGATTGTGCGAAAATTGAACCTTTGGCATCTCGAGTTAATTGTCGCTGGGACCTTATGAGATTCGGTTGTGGCAAAGATGAATTTTGCATGGGCTGGCGGTTCTTCAAGGGTTTTAAGTAACGCGTTGAACGCATTCATGGAAATCATGTGAACTTCATCAATGATGATGATTTTGTAATTTGAAGAAACCGGTGGGTATTTAATGTTTTCGTTAATTTCCCTTATGTTGTCCACTGAGGTATGAGAAGCCCCATCGATTTCCTGAACGTCTACCGAATATCCTCCCGATATTTCCTTGCAGGATGGGCAGACACAGCAGGGGTCAGCATTGTCATGCGATCTGCCTGTACAATTCAAGGACTTGGCGAGGATCCTTGCTACAGTGGTTTTCCCCACGCCTCTAACTCCACAGAAAAGAAAAGCATGCGCCACTCTGCCCGACAACACGGCATTTTTCAAGGTCGTGATTACATGCTCTTGTCCAACGACCTCGGAAAAAGTAGTCGGTCGGTATTTACGCGCAAGTACTAGGTAAGCCGACATGGTTCAAAAAAGTCCATAATGAAGATAAATTGAAAAGCGCCGACCACCTGGAGAGGGCCGACCCCCGAGATTACTTCCGCTGCTTCCTTCCAGACCTGACGGGTTCAGTAACTCCAGGTCGCCCTCACCAGGGGACCAGCGCCGGTGGTTTGTTGCGCATGGCCGTTGGAATTATCGTTAAAAGGCCACACTATCTCAAGATAACAGAATTTAACCCATTTCGTCAAGCTCGGCCCGTAACCGGAACACCACATTAATATATCGCTTGAGAAGCTTCCATGGGATTTTGGATTGCTGAACCAGTTGTAAGGTGAGAAGAAATCCATTACAAAGAGGAAGATAACTATAGAGGCTCGTTAGGAGGTCCCTGTGAAAGGTCCTGTTTGTAAATGTCAGTCGGTGGTTGATTACGCAGGGGATTATGTGAAAAAACTGACCGACCTGCTAAATAGTCTGGATTTCTCGGAAATTGATAAGGTTGTGGAACTATTAATCGATGCGAGAGACCGTGGGGCGACAATATTTTTCCTGGGCAATGGAGGGAGCGCCGCTACCGCTTCCCATTTTGCCAATGACCTGGGGGTTTGCGCGTCGCCCGAGGGTAAAAAGCCTTTCAGGGCCATAAGTCTCGCTTCGAACATGGCCTACGTGACATGTTTGGGTAATGACTTGGGGTATGAGAACATATTTATTGGGCAATTGAGGAACCTCATGAGGCCCGGCGACATCGTGGTTGCCATATCCGCAAGTGGTAATTCGCCAAATGCTATAAAGGCGGTGGATTACGCAAACCAGCATGGTGCCACCTCGGTTGGGATAGTTGGTTTTTACGGCGGATTGATGAAGAAAAAGGCGCAACACGTGATTCATGTGAAATCAGAAAGGGGAGAGTACGGGCCGGTCGAGGATGTCCACATGGCTCTGGACCATTTGATTTCTACATATTTGGCGCAAGTTTGAAATCCCGGCCCAGTTGGTTCCAAAAGGTCTCAGGATCCAGTTTACGAAAAAGGGAAAAACCTTGCCGCTCATAAATCTTGAGGATAAGGAAGATTTTGCAATTGTGCGACTAAACAACGGGGCCACCAATGCCTTGAGTTTTGATTTAGTCAACGAACTGTCTGAAGCCATAACCAGGGTCAAAAAGGATTTCAAGGGTATGGTCCTGGCGGGTGGGGAGAAATTCTTTTCTATCGGCTTTGATATTCCGACGCTCCTGGAACTTGACCGACCCAGTATGACCGAATTCTTCCATAAATTTAACCACGTTGTTTTAAATATCCTGACCCTGCCCCTACCTACCGCAGCGGCCGTAAAAGCTCACGCCGTAGCTGGAGGCGCAATTATGATGTTGACCTGTGACTATCGTTTCGCGGCTGCCGGGAGGGTATTAATAGGTCTTAATGGGATCAAACTGGGGGTCCCAATACCATATCTGCCGGATTTGATTCTGCGTCAAATCGCAGGGGATCAGGTCGCTTCGGACATGCTGTATCTTGGGGAGTTTGTCGAATCCTCGGATGCGTGGGAAAAGGGACTCATTCATGACGTATTTCCTAAGCCGGAAGTCGAGGCTAAAGCCCTTGATATGGTTGCTAATCTCTCTAAACTCCCTCCTAGAGCTTTTGCGGCGGCTAAAGCCAACCGTGTTGAGCTAATCCGCACGAGATATGAGAAAAACTTCAAGGCCAAGAATGAAGAGTTTCTGGACTGTTGGTTCAGACCTCAGGCTCAGGAACTTCTAAAAGAGGCGACGAAAAAGTTCTGACCCTTCTTCAAATATTCAATCAGCCCAGTATGATTCTAACAATAAGCTAGAAAGAAAGATGGTAACGGTTTGGGACAGTTCACCTCAATCTTTTGCCCCAAATGCTTTTAGCAGCTCGATTGCCTTAACCTGTCCTTGTTCAGTCGCCAACATGAGGGCTGTTTTACCATGTTTGTCCTTTGCGTTGACTTCGGCCTTATTCTCCAGGAGCAATCTCAAAATTTCCAATTGGCCCGTCCAGGCTGGAACCATCAGGGATGATCC
>JARLHM010000117.1 GCA_031292235.1 Syntrophaceae bacterium
CGAGATGTGGGCTCCTGTTCTCGCAGGGCTGTATTTGTGATATTGCGAACCAAATGGAAACTCGCCTCACTTGTTATCACAGCGCTTTCACGCTGCATGGAACGAATCTGTGGAGCGGGGTGGCTGCGATTGGGTCTCTGTTGTCACTCTTGGTCAATCGATTCACGTTTGCGCCATGTTTGCGGCCTGAATGTACAAGCCCGAACCCATGTGGCATGACCACCTGACCTGGCCGAGCAGCGTCAGAAACTTCCAGTTGTATATCCTCTGAGCCTGCCTCGGTCGTCACTCTGACCGTCTGACCGTCTCGAAGATTCAGGGCGGCAGCATCGTCAGGGTGCATCATGAGAGTACAGGCGTTACTCTTTCCCTCGTTCCAGGCCGGGTCCCTCATGATAGTGTTGGCGTTGTAATCCATGTGGCGGCCCGCCGCGAGTATGAGTGGGTAGTCACGATTTATGCGCAGGCCAATCTCTTCACTATTAACTTCAATGTTTGTGACAGCTTTCGCCAATTCCGGAATCAAGACATTTATGCGCTTGTCTTCGGTATGAAGCTCATTCAAAGGTTTCGAGGTATCGCACTTGCCGATCCAAATTCCTTCCGGGTGATCGAGAATCGCTTTGAAAATCTCATCCCCCATAGCCGCGCCTGGACTGAAGCCCGCACGACAGGCGTTCTCCCGGAAAGACTTGGGGGCAACTTGCAGCATCCCCCACAGTGCGGCAAGGTTCATTGAGCCGAGGGCTTTCCCAAGCGTCTTGCCGAGAATGAACGGCATGAATTTAATCGCACGGGGCTCGTTCTGAGCAAATGACAGAAGCTGCATGCCAAAGTTAGTGCGGTCTCCGAACGCGGAATCATACAGCGTTTGAGGAATTTCAGGCAGTAAACCCAGGCGATCTGCGAGGCGCGTGTAGATTTCCCCCTCCTCCAGGCATTCCTCTTCAGCTTCAATTACCGGACGGCGTATCTGAAAAAATATTTCAGGGTAGTTCCAAGCGAAAAAAGTTCCATCCCATTTTTCATATGCGGACCGTGCAGGTAGTACGTAGTGAGCCAGAGCAGCCGTCTCCGTAAAGGCCACGTCCACTACTACCAATAGATCGAGGGAATTGAACGCCTTTTCGTAGGCCGAGGTGTCAGCATATGACCTCAACGGATTTGAGCCGCTTACAAGCACTGCCCGCAGCCGATCCGTTTTATCGGTAAGTATCTCCTCAGGCATGACATTGGGTGGGAAATAGCCCATAATTGCAGGGAAATCCGTAGCTACTGTACGCCAGGCCTTGGGATCACGTTCGTCGGAATGAGATCCTATAGGCATAATGTGCCCTGGTATAAAATTCCCGCCTGACGCTCCTATGCGGCCACAAATAGATAGCAGAATCAATTCCAGGTAAGATGAAACAGTGCTGTGCCTCCCCATGAGAATCCCAAGATCTGAGTGACACGACCACTTCCGGGTCGAGAGGAGCTGGCACACATCGCGAACCTGATGATAGTCGAGCTTGCAGAGACGGATAGCCGGACGAGGATCGAAATCGAGGAACCATGGCAGAATCGACTCAAAGCCATTCACATGGTCTGCAATATAGCTGTCGTTTTGCCAACCCTCCTGGAGAATAATACTTATCATGGATCGAAAGAGCAGAGCGTCCGCCCCGGGACGAATCGCCAAATGTATGTCCGCTCTCCGGGCTGTCTCTGAACATCTGGGATCGATTACCACTAGCAACTTATCGGGGTCTTCGGAAATTCTCTTCAAATGCCGTCGCGCCTGCGGTATTTGATGGCTCATCCAGCCGTTCCAGCCCACTGCTAACAACATGTCCGTCTGTTCGGCGTCAGGGATAGTCCCCAAGTACTGTCGCCCTAACGCTCTTCCGTTCACCCAGAAATATCCGGTTAACTCTTGCGCTAGCGCGTTGTAATGATAATGAGATCCCAATCCTCGGAGAAGCCGCACTCCGAAGGCAGCCTCAAAGTGGCATCCTTGGCCCCCTCCACCCATGTAAGCGAGAGATCGGGGCCCATAAGTCCCCACTGTCGATTTGAGCTTTTCCGCAATCTCGTCCAAGGCCTGGTCCCATGATATCTCTTTGAAGTCCTCGCCTACCCGTTTGAGGGGCCGTTTCAGCCGATCTTCGTGGTGCTGGTAATGAGCGATTTTCAATCCCTTACGACAGCAGTACCCTTCGCTGCGAGGGTTTTGCTTGTCAGGACGAACCTTGGCTATTTGGTTCCCGTGGACCATGACTTCAAGACCGCAGTTTTGAGCGCAACACACACAGCTTGTTTTTTGCCACGATAACATTTAAACCTCCCATTGTTTCCATCCGTAATTAATGGTCGCTGAAAAAAAGGACCCTAACATAAGAGCATAAGTTTACTCAAAATTAATCAGAAAAAAGAAGCTATGAAAAACTTCATCCAATTTAGATCAAAATATTAGAATAGAGTTTGTAAGACCTCTGATATTGATCCAGGCGTTAAGGGACTCCATACGGCACATTATAGGGTTGGCCTGACCTGAATGGACGATCTTCAGTTTAGTCTCCGGGAGTCTATTTATCTTGACGAAATAGCCTCTGCTGTGATTAAATTCCGATCCAGTAATTAATTTTTACCCGCTTGAAGGGCCGCATGGGAAAAAGCCCGTTCAAAAAGGCTACTATAATTTTCTGCTTTGTGATGGCGCTGATGGCTTTGGGGTGGGGGCGCGCGGAAGCTCAGGTCCCTGATTTCGGCCTTGGTTCCATTGTTCCTTTTAAGTCGCTTCAGACTTTCTTCGGCCCTCTATTTCCGTCTACCTGTATTGGCGATACATTCCGTAGTGAATTCGGGATGGGTCTTTCCTCCCCATTGTTCGATAGAATAACGCTTTCAGGCAAGGAAATAAACGGCAATCCTGTTTCTTTAAATCTTCTGAACAATCTGCCTACCACGCCTCCAGACCCGACAAGCACAGCGGGTTGGGACCCTTCAGTTATGTCCCAATCACTGGATGGTGGGCCTGTAGTTTACGATTTGTTCGCAAAGTTTCGGGCATGGCGTTTTGCCGGGAAAGTGGATTATTCGATTTTTGAGGCGCGAAGCCGTCGAGCCGACGGTAGCGGTTTCTTCTTTGACTCAGTCATCTTGACCGGAGATGTTGACATTATTCAGGGACCTTGGTTAACAGCCGGAGGCAGGCTCCAGTTCTATCTTAACCAGCCATATTTCAAGTTCAATCTAGGTATACCGTTCAGTGGATTGGCTAATGGTGGTTTTGATCATTTTGATAAAATTTATTTTAGCGCTGACGCTCCATGGACAATCGGGGCTTACATCCGATACGTTCCACCGGAAATATTGGGTTTCCCTGTGCATTTCGACGCTTACGCCGATTTTCCCTTAAAGGGCTCGCCGCTGAAGACTTACGGGGTCGCTTTTGTGTTTCGCCCACAGATATACAGGTTTGATCTGTTTACTAAGCTAAAACTGGAACGGACTACTTTTACTATCAGCGCAGACCTCACTTCTAACAACACGAATTCACCAACCAGCTCAACATGGAGCCTGGATATGCTCTGGAACCTTTACGGGGCCGAGTTCGGGATTTACTTCTAAACACTATCGTTCCCCCCTTGCTTAAGCAGTTGTCATTAATGGAAGAAATTTAGCGAGCACCCTTTTACCTACCAAGGGCTACCAGGGTTCAATAAATAACGGTCTCTTCGTACCGCTGGCCCGCTTCCAGACTAATTCCTTGACACTTTTACCGGATTTGCTATATAGTCAGGCCTAATAGTTTAAGGTTATTATTTTTTTTGATACATCACAAAGAGGTATGGATTGAAGCCGAAACTACATTTGCCAACGGCGA
>JARLHM010000118.1 GCA_031292235.1 Syntrophaceae bacterium
GGTACAGCAGGCCAATTCAGGTCATCCCGGATTGCCTTTAGGGGCGGCGTCAATGGCGTATGTGCTTTGGACCCGTTTCTTGAAATTCAATCCACAAAATCCGAACTGGCCAGACAGGGACCGTTTCATACTATCAGCGGGCCATGGTTCGGCCTTGCAGTATGCGCTGTTGCATCTCACCGGTTATGATCTATCTATTGAGGAAATCAAGCGTTTCCGTCAGTGGGAGAGCAAAACTCCAGGTCACCCGGAATACGGGATGACTCCTGGGGTAGAAGCGACTACGGGGCCTCTTGGGCAGGGATTTGCCATGGGGATAGGTATGGCCATAGCTGAGCGCTTTCTTGCTTCTGATTTCAACAAACCCGGTTTTCCAATTGTTGACCATCATATCTACTCGATTGTATCAGACGGGGACATGATGGAAGGAGTTTCTTCCGAAGCCGCTTCTCTCGCTGGTCATCTCAAACTTGGCAAGATTATTTATTTGTATGACGATAACAAGATTTCAATTGAAGGCAGCACTGATCTAGCTTTCACCGAAAATGTAGGGGCCAGGTTCCAGGCGTATGGGTGGCATGTGACGAGAGTTTCTGATGGCAACAACCTTGAAGCGATTCAGGCGGCCATTGAGGAAGCTCAACATGAGACCAGCCGACCTTCTCTCGTGATCGTTAGAACGCACATCGGTTATGGCAGCCCCAAGCAAGATAGCGCCTCCGCTCACGGTGAACCCCTCGGCGAAGAGGCGTTAAAAGCTACGAAAGATAGACTAGAGTGGCCCTCGGATAAACGATTCTATATTCCTAAAGAAGTGCTGACGCATTTCCAAAAATGTGTGGAACGTGGCCAAGATCTTGAAAAACAATGGGACACTCAAATGAATGATTACTCCCGAAAGTTTCCTGAAGAGGCGGAAAGGTTCTTGCGTCAGGTTCGAGGCGACCTTCCGGAAAATTGGGATTCGGAGGTTCCTGTATTCAAGCCGGAGGACAAACCGGAAGCTACTCGAGTTTCTTCAGGCAAGGTTTTGAACGCTATCGCTAAAAAAGTTCCAAATATTATTGGTGGTTCCGCAGATCTGTCCCCTTCCACCAAAACCATGATTTCAGGCGATACAGCACAAGGCCCAGATCAATCTTCAGGACGAAATATTCACTTCGGTGTTCGTGAGTTTGCCATGGGAGCCATTGTTAATGGAATGGCGCTACACGGAGGTGTCATACCTTATGGGGCTACTTTCTTTGTATTCACTGATTACATGAGACCGGCTATCAGATTAGCCGCCATAATGAATATCCACTCGATATTTGTTTTTACACACGACAGCGTCGCACTAGGTGAAGATGGTCCCACACATCAACCGGTCGAACATCTTGCTTCCCTTAGGGCTATGCCGAATTTGTGCCTTATAAGACCAGCAGACGCTAATGAAACAGCGGAAGCGTGGCGAATAGCGATGAGAAGTAAAGGGCCTGTAGCTCTAGTACTTACAAGACAGGGTCTTCCTATTCTTGACAGGAAAAAGTGTGCAAGCGCGGCCCTTTTGGGCCGTGGAGCTTACGTGCTTTCCGACAGTCAACAGGAACCCTCTCTTGTTATGATCGCTTCAGGATCGGAGGTTAATCTTGCCTTAAAGGCCCAGGACACATTGTTGAAAGAACACAACATCGCCACCCGCGTTGTGTCCATGCCTAGCTGGGACCTATTTGAGAAACAGCCTAGAGAATATATAGAACAGGTTCTTCCTCCTCAAATACAAGCAAGGTTAGCTATAGAAGCAGGTTCCTCACTGGGATGGGAGAGATGGGTAGGGTCGAGAGGCAAAGTGATCTCGATTGACAAATTTGGAGCGTCTGCTCCAGGGTCAGTTGTTTTATCCCATTATGGGTTTAACGTTGAGAATGTAGTGGAGAAGGCGCTTGAGCTAGTTCAAAAGCCTGTTTAGGAGTAAGCGTTTCGAGCGGTTCATTCTTTCTTAGACAGTCTCTGCCTCTGGCTATGGCTTTCTTAATGTCGGCAATGGCTTCCAGGATTTCTTTTTCGGAGGCTTTCCGGTGTAGCTGCAAATAATCCGGGCGCAGCATTCTCTTGAAAAAGGATAGGGTTTTGATGCGCAGCTGCTTGGTCCCGAAAAGCTGGCCGGTGCCGGTCTCGGCAGGGGGTTGGTAGTGCCGGGTGTAAAATCCTTGTCTGATAACCGGGCGGTTTGAAAACGCCGATGACGGTGAGAATCGAGCGGCCTTCGACATGATAAACCATGTCAATAACAACGCCGTCCTCCCTGTCAATGGACGCAAAACCGGGGACAAGGGCAAGGGTGTTTTCATCGTTTATATAGACATAAGAAAAGGGCCAAGGGACGAAAAACTCGTCTCCGGCTTTAATCTCCAATTCGGCCATGCCCTCCCCTGAAAGCCAGTATTTTCTGGCTTTTATCATTTTGTCTAGAGTTTTGTATTTTTGGACGGGCGCAAACCGGCGCTGCATCTATATCACGATTTTTGCCACTAGACATAATAATATATTTTGTCCCGAGTTGATTTATTTTTGTGTAGTAGCAAAGTTCAAATGTCCCATTTCTCCAAAAGAGATGTCCCATTAGGGTATAGCTCAGAATGACATACCGCCCGATTATTCAATCCTCAGCTTGCCCTCAAAGGGAAAGACACCATGACACGTAGGCCAGACCTCGATTGGTCGCTGGCATAGCCAAAGCTGACTTTTGCACCAACTCGGGCGGAAATTGTCTGGACAATAGACAGGCCGAGGCCCGAACCAATTTCATCGCTACCTAAGACACGGTAGAACGGATCAAACACCCGCTCCCGTTCTACCTCTGGAATGCCGGGGCCGTTATCTTCGACCACCAGCGCAGTCTCCTCCTTAGTCGCTAAAAACGACAAATCGACACGCCCGCCTGTCGGGGTGTAGCGGATGGCGTTGTCCACGAGATTTTTGACTAGGGTTATCAAGTCAACCTCGTTGACGGGGACGCGAGTATCCGAGTCACTCACAACACCAATATCAATGCCCTTCGCCTCTGCCAATGGCATCAAATCCTCCAGCACGTGCCGATAGACCTGCTGTACAGAAACGGTGGTGTTGGAAGTGGTTTCCGAGGTTTGTGCTCGTGCTAGTGCCAACATTTGATCCAGCAATGTTCTGCCACGCTCGATACCTTGACGCAGTGTATTTAGTCGCTCGTGCGCGTTCGCAGACATCTCGGCGACCGCAAGCCGTTCGGCTTGTAATGACAGCGCCGTCAACGGGGAACGTAGTTCATGCGCTGTATCGGCGACAAAACGCCGCTGTGTAGCCATTGACTGTTCTACACGCCTTAACAGTCGATTGATTGCGCCTACAAATGGTCGAATTTCAGCCGGAAATGGTTCGGGGGCAATCGGATGAAGTTCTTGCTCGCTGCGTTGATCGATTTCGATGGAGAGGGCGGCAATCGGCTTAAAGATTTTGCGGATGAGATAGGCCACGACAAGCAGCAGAATCGGAACCAGTACCAAGAACGGCATCAGGGTGCGCAACGAGCTATCTCGTGCGATTTCGTCACGGACGGCCGTCTCTTGAGCCACAGCTAAGCGTTCTCCACTGCCGAGGGTTCTGACCAAGACACGATAGGTTTCATTGTTGGCACGGACAGTTTGCAGGCCATCACGAAGGTTTTGCGGTAGTGCCAACGTTGGGTTAGCATCGTTATTTGGATTGCTGGGCGGGGTCGTAGAGAGTAGTTGTATAAAGACACGTGATTCTGGATCGTTGTCTGCTTCTGTACCTGAATTTCCTGCTTGAGGCACAGTCAGGCCGTGCCGGTCGAACAACATAGCGACCTGGCGCAGCACATCATCTTGCAACTCATGTGCCTCGTTGAACGCCGAGAAGAAAGCAAATATTCCGGCAATCAACGCAATACTCAGAATCGCCAACGACAGCCAGAAAGACAGTCTGATTTGAAGCGAGTCTTTCACCCGTTTTTTGAAACCATCCATCCTACCCCCCTGACATTTTTGATAACCTCACTTCCTAGTTTCTTGCGCAGAGCGTGAATCAGGAAATCGACGGCATTGCTTTCTACTTCCTCGCCCCATCCATAAATTCGATCTTCCAGATCGCTACGGGAAAGAATTGCGCCGGGACGAACAAGCAAGGCTTGCAACAGAGCGAATTCCCTGCTGGAAAGCTGTATCGGCGCGCCAGCATTGACCGTTGCTTCTCGCGTTGCTGGATCAAGTGACACTAAGCCATTGGTGAAATGGGGCGACGCAGTGCCACCTTTGCGCCGCAGTACGGCGCGCATGCGGGCAAGCAACTCTGTTATCTCGAAAGGCTTGAGAACATAGTCGTCAGCTCCGCCGTCCAACCCGCGAATTCGATCATCTAGCCCATCCCGTGCGGTGATGATTAGCAAAGGCACGGGATTGTCTTTGCCACGGATCACGTTTAACACGTCCAGCCCATCCTTGCCCGGCAAACCAAGATCGAGCAGAATGATGTCGTAGTTCTGGCAAGCGATCGTGTTGAGCGCGGTTTGCCCGTTCTTCACCCAATCAGTCGCATATGACGCATCCTTGAGTGCTTCTTGGATAGCCTCTCCGATCATGGGATCGTCTTCAACCAACAAAACGCGCATTTATCCTCCCTCGGCCAATGCGCCGCGTTTCAATGAGCCTTTTCTGCTGCCCTCTGTTTGAAAAATAAAATACAAGTCAACATAAATGCAAAAATGGCAGCCGAAGCAGAATAGCGACTTAATGCGAGACCACCGGCGTTAAGTGGCTTGTCGAGAAAATCACCCACCACAGCTCCAAGGGGTCGAGTAAGGATAAACGCCGCCCAGAAAAGCAGAGTTCTAGATATCTTTGTCCAGTAGTAGGCTGCGATCACAACTCCCAGAAGGACGCTGAAGACGATTGCCCCGCCACGGTATCCAAGTCCCGCTGTGCTGGCCGTCCAGTCCCCCAGTGCGGTACCCAAGGTCTGAGAAAACATGATCGTTATCCAATAAAATATTTCTACTTTCGGAGAACTCACAGTATCAACTGAAACAGAGCCTAGTGATATATACCAGATGGCCAAAGACGCCATCAAAAGGCAAAACAGCAGAGAGGCTCCACCAGTATAGCCGATCCCAAGGGAACGGTCTGCAAAATCAGCCAACGTCGTTCCAACTGTTGTCGTTGCGATGATGGTTGTCCAGTAGAGGAATGGGTGAAATCCCTTTGCCTTAATTTGGGCAGCTACAGCGACTAGAAAGATTGCTGCGAAAATGGCCGTTCCAACAAGATAACCGAGGTTCATCGACATAGACACTGTATCACCACCGGTTTCACCCAGTGTGGTAGCAGCGATTTTAACGATCCAGAAAATCAAGGTAACTTCTGGAACCTTGCTCAAGGTACGTTTAGTAATATTGTCCATATGACTTCCCTTTTTCCTTGCCAATTTTATGACAGATGTTCATTTAATATTTTTTGAGCAACTGAAAAGTGCTCGTAAGGCCCAAAGCAAAGCCCCCGTTTCTCAATAGGAGTACGGGGGCTTTCTCTACCTTAGAGCTTAGTCCGCGTTAGGACCTTCCGGTGCGTTTTCCAGCAGATTGCCAGTTTTGGCGTCCACGCCAACTTCCTGCGTGACCTTGCCGTGTCGGATGTCGAAGGAATAGCGCAGGCCGCTACCGCCTTCCTCCTGTTCCAGTTCCTCATCGGTAATTTTTCCGGGATGGGCCTTGAGGGCAATCACCCGTGCCTGTTCCAGACCGATCTTTGCCTCTCCGGCTAATTTCTGGCCCGTATAGGCGAACGCATTGGCAGCGGAGGCCATCAGAAACAGACCCAACAAGAGCATTACGTAATTCTTAGATGCTTTCATGATAATATTCCTCTCGACTTGATTTAATTCGGTCAGGCGCATTTGCGTCCACCGCTACAATCACTATACACCTCGAGAATTAGCCCATAATTAGCCAAGAAGAATTGGCTGATAGTTTGGATCGGCAGACGGTGCTTCGCTACAGTGCCAAAAAACTTAGCGTGCTCTATTTTTCCGTTTTTTGAGACGACCCCCAATAACGATAGCGCGTCATGCCTTACTGGCTAGTCGCGCTCATCGAGGGCGGCCGCGAAGGTCTTACTTACCACTATTCTTTCCCTACCGCCCCGGCTGCGCTTCGGGGAAAGCTTCGCCAGGTCGTAAGGGCAATACTGTTGAATTAAGCCCAACATACTGTCTTATAAATGCTTAACTCTATGATATCCATAGTGAATAAGGTTGACAATAGACGCCTTGAGTGCGATATTAGTTTTCAGAGCATTGCAGATAGCGATGCTCACTTTTTTCTACACAAACGTTCAGGAGGACATCATTATGGCACAGATTGTGCGAACAAATATCATGCCAACTTAGCGAGTATACACAGAAATTTCTCAAACTCATTCCCCAGAAAATAGATCCCACAAAACAAGAGTCATTCAAAGATTTTTCCCGAGACAGTAAGCTCCCGTTTCCAAAACTCATCACCTTTATTTTATCCATTGTCGCTAGCGGAAGGACCAAAGGAGTTGATGTGAAATCTGGAGAGTTCTTCCGGAATGCCAAAAGAAGCGGCCTTTGGCCTGAAGTCACAGCGATCCACCGCAGCACTTTCACGAAGGCTCGCCGTAAAGTCCAATGGCGTATCTTTCGAGATATACTCAAGGATGCTGTCAAGTTGGCCTATGAGTGCTTTCCCCAGAGGCCGGAATTTCTGTGGCATGACATGTCGGTCTACGGCGTAGACGGTTCCAGATTCAGGCTTCCTGCAACAGATCAGATCCGAAAGGAGTTTGATCCGAGAAGCGGACTCCAATACAACGGGAAAGGACACTATCCTATGTGTCTTGTCTCCACTGTCTACGATGTTTTCCCTACTGAGCGTTACTCATTGTTAGAATCATCATGCTAATATCATTTACAATCTTATCTACCCAGTGAGACGGATAAGTCTCACTGAGGTAAATTATATCATAATGTCTAAGGCCCCAACTCCATACCAACGCATCGGCCTTACATTCGACAGACTCTTTGAATCGAGCCCTTGCCCCACGTTCCAGAGGCCATTCATCCTCGGGAGGAAGTTCCGCTGTGACATGCCCTAATTCTCGCAGAACGGCCCCCAAGAAATGATCTTCAGTCCAGTCCTGGGCTTCATCACAGATATTTAATGTGTAAACCAGCCCATTTGAAGACCTTTTTGTTATAGTCCTCATCCCAAACGGCAACTTAGGATCAGGGATTATTCTAATAGATAGATTTCGCGATCCATCGAGGAAAAGATTCAGGATTTCCAACGGAAGATTATCAAAAGCTTTCATAATCCTAGATTCAGTGACATCAACCTTGGATTTGTTGGACTTTATCCCCTTAAAGCCCAGTCTCCTCTTCACATAATTGGAAATAATATGACTCACTTCGACCACGACTACCTCTAATCAATTAAACTTCCTGTCATTACCATAAATTGAAAAATACCTTTGGGTGAGTTAACTGAATACGACTTGAAACTCTGACAGGAGATTCTTTTTCCCATTTCTGGAGCAACTCTACAAATTCCTTGTTCGATGGGTCCATCGAAATAGCTTTCCGCAAAGTCAGGATAGCGGCCGCGTCTTCATTTAGAGCTTTGTGGACTTCCGCAAGATTTCGTGTCAACTCCGGTGTCGTTGCGTCACCCATAGATACAGCTTTCTCGGCAAATTTCTTCGCCTGCGCTGGATTCCGAATTGACGGATCATTAGCTGTGGCCAAGAGAAGTCCAAGCGCCGAGTAACCTGGAGCGAATCGTTTGTCGAGTTCAATGGATTTTTCCAAATCCTTTTTTGCCAGTCCATATTCTCCGAGTTTAGCATAGGCTGTTCCACGATCTTTGTATAACACGGGAGAATTTGGATTCATCTCAATCACTTTGCTGAATTCGTCAACTGCCTTTTCATGGCGACCTTTTCCGCTGAATGCCATGCCACGGTTGTGATAGGCTGATGCGAACTTGGAATTAATCTCAATAGCCTTGTTAAAATCATCAAGAGCTTGATCAAACTTCTTTTGACGCATGTACGCTACACCACGATTGTTGTAGACCATGGCATTGGACGAGTCTAACTCAATGGCTTTATCGAAGTCTTGAATCGCCCGACCGTATTTATTCCTTCCATTGAGAGCAAATCCCCTGTTGTTGTAATACCTTGCGTCATTCGGCTTCAACGCGATCGCACGATCGAAATCATTTATTGCGTGATCGTAATCGTTCAATCCATTAAATGCGAAGCCTCTGGTGTTCAGCGCCTCAGAGGATGTTGGCTCCAATTTGATAGCCACATTCAAGGCTTCGACAGCGTTTGAATATTCGTTAATCGCATTGTATGCGAAACCAAGTCTTGCAAACGCCGGCGCATAAGCAGGGTCCAACTTGGTCGCATGGATCAGGTCTTTTATTGCGGCCTTGGGGTCACCCTTTTTTAGATAGGCTTCCCCCTTCTTAGCCCAAGCCCGTACGGATTGAGGCGCCATCTTGACCGCATCGGAATATAGGGCTATGGCCTGATCAAGAGAGCCCGAATCTTCGGCCTGCTGCCCTGCTCTATATGTATCCAGAAAATCTTCGGCCCTTGTTGAGCCTACGTTCACTCCCACTATTAACGCTATTGATCCCAAGACCATTAAAGTTCTAATTTTCACAAGAACAGTTTCTCCAGAAGCCACTTTTTTTGATCACGAGTCATCATACAGGACCGGATGTTTTTATAAAAGTTTGTTAATTCATCTCATGAGGTATAACTATTTTGAGTGAATAGAGCAAGAAACCCCGAGCGTTTCGCTCATTTTAATCTTTATGAATCCTGCCATTGGAGACTTTCTAAATGGATTTACTTCAAACAATACGACAACGACGAAGCGCAAGAAGTTTTCTCAACAAAAGCGTCGACAGGTCAACATTGGAGAATATAATGGCGGACGCGGCTAACGCTCCCTCGGCTATAAATATGCAACCATGGGAAGTACATGTTGTCTCGAGTGAAGAAACGACAAGGCTTTCCAGAAAATTATTGAAGAGATTCAAGGAACATCAAATAACTTGCGGCCCTGGAGCAACGCAAAAAATCCCAGACAAATTTATTGAGAGAGCCAGGCGCGCAGCGGAAGGCATGACTCCTCTGATTGAAGAAATGGGAACTGATTTCAAAACATTCGTAAATACAGGTAGCTTGAAATTTTATGGAGCGCCGGCAGTTTTATTTGTATTCATTGATGACAGCTTCCCGCCCCAGCGTCTAACCGATATTGGCTCTTTCCTAGGGTATCTGGTTTTGTCGGCCACGGGTCACGGCCTCGCCACATGCCCGATTGGACTTGTGACATCATATGAGGATGAGATCAAAGACGCTCTGAATGTTCCTGAGACCAAGACATTAGTAATATCCGTAGCGATAGGCTACCCGGAGGATGAGGCGCCGATAAACCGGTTTAGATCGGAGAGGGCGAGTTCTGAAGAATTCGTTAGATGGATCGGTTTTTAGAAACCGTCCTTTATAGAGTCGGCAAGGACACCTTTGTCAAGAAATAGAATACGTTTAGATTTTTTTGCTGCTCGTGGATCATGAGTCACCATTATTATTGTTTTCTCGAATTGTTCGTTAAGCTGCCAGAGTAGATTTAGGACATCGGAGGCGGATTTCTTGTCCAAGTCGCCAGTAGGCTCATCTGCTACGATTAACAATGGGTCCGTCACGATTGCTCGCGCTATGGCGACTTTTTGTTGTTGTCCGCCTGATAGCTCAGATGGGAAATGGTCCATACGATCAACAAGGCCAACCGCTTCCAAGGCGGCGATAGCGTGTTCCCGTCTCTCGGACCTTGACAGGGAAGTCAGCAGCAACGGGAGTTGAACATTCTCTAAAGCGTCCAGGACTGGGATCAGATTATAAAACTGAAAAATAAACCCTACATTGGATCCTCGCCACCTGCTCAGTTCTGACTCGCCTAAGGTTGCGATGTCGACTCCTCCGACTATTAATCGACCACTATCAGGCCTATCTATTCCCGCTATCATGTTTAGTAATGTGGTCTTACCAGAACCCGAAGGTCCCATGAGCGCAAGAAACTCACCTTCCCCCACAGTTAGGCTTATACCAATGAGTACAGGTATTTCTTGAGTTCCACGTCTGTATGATTTTGATAATTCGTCAATTACTACTATATTGGATTGGCCCACAAGAAACAGTCTCACTCCTTGATTTTGACTCTTCTACCATCAGTCAAACGGGAATCAGGTTTCATTACTATTGTATCTCCTTCTTTTAAGCCGGATAGTATCTCTGTTGTTTCGCCCCAAGACCTCCCTGTCTCAATGGAATTGACTTGCGCTCGACCATCTTTGACTCGATAGACAATGCGAGAAGACCCTTTTTCTACTATCGAATTTGTTGGAACGCCCAGGAACGGCTTGTCTTCACCTTCTTTTAGCGGTCGAGAGAGAAACGACACCTTGGCGCTCATCTCCGGCAACACTTTTTCGCTAATCCTGTCAAACTTAATCTTTGCAAGGACAGTAGCTTTAGATCTGTCGGCGGTCGGCACAATCATATACACTTGTCCTTCGAATCGATCACCTGGAAACGCGTCGAGACGAATCTCCGCCGGACCGCCTACTATAACCTTTTCCAGGCTGGATTCCGAAACGTCAACTTCAACCATCCGAGACTTCATGTCCGCCATCGAGACAACCGAGGCTTTAGCGTTCAAAGAGGCCCCCATAGGAGCAACGACTTCTCCTTCTTCAGCGCTTTTTGTCAAAATGACCCCATCAAAAGGCGCCCGGATATAAGACTGGTCCAGATTTACTTCGGAAACTTTTACAGCGGCTTCAGCCTTATCAACGCGAAATCTTGCTGACCTGTACGCTGCCTTGGCCTTTTTGTACCTGGCTTCGGCCGAATCGAAGGCTTGCTCTGAAACCGAACCGGACTCTTTCAAAACTTTTTGACGGTTGAAATTCAGCGTGGCGTCGTCCATTTCAGCATCCGCACTATTAAGATCGGCGCGTGACACTCTTAGGCTCGCCTTAGCTTCATCGACCGCAGCTTCCAAATCGCTGTTTTCTAACTGAGCCACAACATCCCCCTGTTTAACAAAACTACCTTCCTCTACATAAAGGTGTTCAATTCTACCGGTTGCTTTGGATGAGACCGCAGCCTTCCTTTGAGCAACGACGTAGCCACTTGCGTTGAGAATTGTCAGTGCCCTTGAGGGAAAGGTAATTGAAGCCTTAACCATATGAACTTCCAGAGGGGGTCTAAGCCAGTAAATCCAGAGCCAGTAGCTTCCAGTAGCGAATAAGACTAATGTCAACAATGAAAACAAGATGATTCTTCGTAAAGGAATTCGTTCTCGCTTCGTAGCCTTTGATTCTAAACTAATTTTTAGTTTGGTAAGATTTTCAGAAGACATTTTTGTAATAATCCACAACAACAATAGAACGAGGAGATTTTAACAGCGTCTAATTTTTATTAGAGCGTTCGTTGAAGGATCGCCTTTTAGATGTTAGTATCAATTCCAAGGTATTGATTAGAGGAACTCCCTAAACTAATGTGGTCAAA